>JALRIS010000204.1 GCA_023255335.1 Flavobacteriales bacterium
GGATGAGCCAACAAATCATTTAGATTTGAAATCCAAAGATGTACTGAAAGAAGCGTTGATAGATTTTGATGGAACCTTAATTTTGGTTTCTCACGACAGGGATTTTCTTCAGGGATTGTCCGAGAAAGTTTTTGAGTTTAAGAACCAAAGAGTTATTGAGCATTTTGAGACTATTGACGCATTTCTAGAAAGAAATAAAATTGAAAAAATAGCAGACATCAATCGGTAACTAGTTGCTTACTTTTTTTGTAAAAGAAATAGTAGTAAAGGCTAAGAATCAGCAGAAAAACCGAAAGGAGTAAAAGAACGAAGGAAACCTTATTTTGTTGCCATTGGTAATTTACGTGGTGAAGCACCGCTACTTGACCCAAAGCCACAAACGCTTGGCTAAAAGCCAACAAAAGATAAAAAACTGGTTTTTCTTTCTTCATTCGCGAGAGGTTTTCTTTCTGGGCAAAAAAACAACGGAGATTAAGCCGCAATTCTTTTGTTTCTATTAATCAAAATAAGAGAAGTCCAAATTACCAAAGAGGCATCTACCAAAAACACTAATTTTTGTAGGAACGGCATGTAGTATATCCCTACTTTAGTTTCGAAACCAAGATAGAGACAAATACTCATTATAAACACAATGTAGGTCAATGTTTTGAATGGTTTGTTTTTGAATTTTACTAGTTCGATAAAAATTGGAACAAACGCCATAGAGGCGAATATTCCTACCAAAGTTACAACGAGGTCGTGGAGTTCTTCCTGGTACATGAAGGTAAAAATAGCCATAGACAAAACGCCTAAAACCTTAATGAGTTTGGTGTTTCTGTTAGTTTTTTCAAAAATATTGGGCAGGACATAGAAGAAAGACGTCATGGTAATGCTAAGCACGATATGAGCTAAATTTGCGAGTAGTTTGCCGTCATTTTTCAATCCCGAATGTGTGATGAGGTTATTGGTATCACACAAAAAATTATGAAAAAAACTGTAGCCATCTTGGGCCGTAGGCACATTATCGGAACCACCAGGATATAGCAGAGCTGCTGTAGTAAACATAATGAGATAGGTGATCATTCCGATGACAGGAAAATAGACGACAATACGGTTAAATGTTTTCACGTGTGGTAGAGTTAAAGCACGAAAGTACAACGATTATTAGTAGGATTCTACTTTTACAATCGAGAAGGCTCTACCCACTTAAATTGATAATCGCCCTCTGGAAGCTTCATCCTTTCGGCAATCCGGAGCATTCTACTTGGTAATTTCATCAAGTGGTCCCTCGCCTTTTCGGCTTCGTCAGTCAAGTTGGTGATTTTGTCAATTTCCCACCGTTTGATGAGTTTTTCAAGAATATCAACATAATCTTTGGCGGTATATACTCCAATTCGCTGAGCTGTATTGGAAAACTCTTCGAAAGCTGTTCCTATTTTCATTCCCGATTCTCTCAAGAAATGAGCAGGCATGGTGATTTTCTTTTTCATCATGTCGGTAAATGCAAGCATCATTTGGCTAGGATCTACCGAAAATATTCTTTCCACAAATTCGGAATAAGCAGTGTGGTGCCTCATTTCATCACCCGCTACCATTTTACACATTTTGGCAAGTTGCTTGTTTCCGTGCTTTTTGGCAATTTCGGACACACGATTGTGCGATACGTAAGTAGCCAATTCCTGAAAACTTGTATAAACAAAGTTTTTGTAAGGATCGCTATCCGTTCCTATATCAAATCCTTCTGCAATCAAGTGTTGTGTGGTAATTTCCACCTCTTTCATGTTTACTTTTCCTGACAAATACAAGTATTTGTTGAGCAAATCTCCGTGTCTATTTTCTTCGGATGTCCACTGGGCCACCCAAGTTGCCCATCCGTTTCCTTTCACCTGATCTACACCTTCTACATCCATCAACCAAGATTCGTAAGTGGGCAAAGCCTCCTCGGTAATCATGTCGCCTACCAGTACTACCCAAAAATCGTAGGGCATTTCCTTTGCAAGTTCTTGAAGTTCTTCAATTTGGTCAAGAAAATTATCCTGTCGGGCGTCTGGCAAAAAGTCTTGCGGTTGCCAAATAGAGTCAATCGGAATCAAGTATTTTTGAATTAGTGAGTCCACATCTTTTTCGAGATGTTTCATCACTTCCAATCGGACATTTTTTTGAGACATAGAATTGTTTTTTATAATTCGTTACAAGGATAAGGAAATAATTAAAAGGAAATAAACAATCGCCCATGTTTATAGAGAGAGTCACTTTGTTTGAATTCTTTCTTAATAAAAAGATCTACTTAGATAGAGGCAATTGTTTGTATTCATTCGCTTTGGTCGTTTTTAGACAAATTCAATCTAATAATGCTGTCTTTCAAAGCTTTTAGGTCATGAGGAATAGAACTTTCCAAAGCGATTAAGTCGCCTTTACCAAGATTCATCTTTTCATTTTGTACGCCAAATACTATGTTTCCTTCCACTATTTCTACCACAATTGGAAATGACGTTTGGTGTTTTTTCATTTCGGTACTCGCTTTCATGGCTATTCTTATTTCTTTGGTAAATGAAGTTTCAAAAAGCACCGTAACAACGGGTTTCGATTCATGAAATTCAATATCTTGTAGGAGTGATGCACTATTCATAGAATTGGACTGAGGGTTTATCAAAACTAAACAAAACCTCATGACTCAAACCTGATAAATCTCAGTAAAAAAACTGAGTTAAAAGAAGGCTCTTACCTCAATTGTTCCAGCATGAATAGTATTGAAATCTTCAGGTTTTCGTCCATTGTACGAAATGCTGAGGTCTAGGTTTTTGCCAATTTTTCTGTTGAGAAGGAGTTCCCAAGTCATGTTGTTTCCTCTTTTTAGCCCCTCGAGCATTTCGTATTCTAGCGAGGAGTTGGGCGTACCAGAGAAACTTATGGCTATAAAATTGAATCCAGCCACCAAATTAAGTTTATTGACAATGGTATATTTTGCTCTTGCACCTGCCGAAGTAAGTGAAGCAAATTCGCCTTCGAGGAGGTTTGTTTTTTCCTCGTAGGATGACAAAAAGTCGAGATTAAAATTCGCTCCTTTTTGATAGGTAAGGGTAGGAGCAGTTTTCCTTGTTTCTAGTTCAAAATTTCGACTAGCCAAAAAATCGGAGTTTAATATTTTTTGAGTTACCTCATTTTCAATTTTAACCAAAAACTTATCAAATCTATACCGTAAATTTACACCATATATCGTAGATTCTCTTGAATCAAATCCATTGGAAAGCAGCACTTTATTTCCCGTTTGTTGAAATGAGACTTCAACTCCATATTTGTAGCCGGTTCTGTTAAAAAACAAGGAAGACCTAAGCTGATTATTGAGCGAAACCAAATTGGAATCGTTGAGGTTTGTGGCAAAAGGATTCAAACTGGAGTTTGGACTTTCGAAAGTGGTTTTTCGATCAATTTTTGCAGCCGAAACAGAAGAAATTTTTGAAAGAAATCGATAGAATTTGCTCGTTTTATCTTGGAGTAAAGTACGTGGCGAAATCGCGATAGATTGGGTAAATTGATTGGAAAATGTTTGGATATAGTCATTACTCTGTGTAAACACACGGATGTAGTTTGCTTGGTCTTGAAAGGCCGCCACCTCAAATTCATTTATTTCTTTTGTACCATTGTCGTTGTAATCTATCCAAGTAAAAACTCCCTGTCCTGGGTTTACCTCAACATACAGAAACTCTCTTTTTTGTTCCAACCCAGATCCCACACTGTAAAAAGTATTGAGACTCACCAATTGTTTCCAGAAGGAAGTAGAAAAATTTGTCTGATTGAGAAAAGTGTTTTCAGGAGCAATCCCCACAATCGAGTCGGTAGGCACGAGTTGACGATAGGCCACATTTCCTTTTAATTGAGTACGGTTGTTGTTGCTTTTTAACTGGTAATCAACTCCCGCTTCGTGCGAGTATGCCGATTGAACCAATGTAGCCTTCCGAGAAGTTTTTTCATTACGATATCCGTAGTACAGGGAATAAAAACGAGAGGTTTTTTTCTCCTTTTTTAGGTAAATTCTTCCATCATAAAAAGAATAGCTCGCAGGCAAAATAGAATCGTTTTGTAGAAAAAGGTTTTGTTCCACTTCATCCTTGTAGCCCAGGATCAGTGTTCCTATTTTTTGCTCAATCACCGACTTATGTCGATAAAACTGAGAGTTGGACTCTCCCGCCGAAATTAACAAACTTCCAGCATACTGAGCCTCAGTATTGTTCCAGGCTCCTTGTCCAGAAAAATTATTTTTTATTCCTCTAAATTGTTTACCTAAATCCAAAACATCCAAGTTGTAGGTAAATTTACCCACACTATCTTTTTGTAGTCCAATATTAAAATTACCAAGAACCAATGGAGTGGTAATTTCATCAAACCCTAAGTTCCAATTTCGATTAAACTCAATCGCTCTAAATTTTTCTACTGGGCTAAAATGAATACTAGTAAAGTCAATCGAACCACCAGATTGGAGTAAAGCGCAATTTTTTTTCTCCGAAACTTTCTTGGAATACACCATCTCAAACCTCGAACCCATTCCAATATTCTGGTTGTTTCCGTGTTCAGAAAAAGTATTTACATCTTCATTGGAAAGAGCCAAATCTGTTTTGATTTGGAGGTTTTTGTTCACTTTAAAGTTGTTTTCAAGGGTAATTAATTGTTTTCGTTTTGGAGTAATCAGCAAAATGGCAGGCACGTAATTTCCATACTGCACAATTGTTCCGCTCACCGTATCGGGTTTTACCCATTTATACACGTTTCCAAAAGGCGAAAATCCTTCTCGAATATAATTTCCTTTACCCGAACCTACATCCGAAAACTGAACCCTGTACAGTGTTTTGTCGCTGGAGGGTGCATGCACATACACGGAATAGCCAAGCGAATCAATTTTTATGTAGGAAACCACATTTTCGTCTTCCCCAACAGGTGACTCTCTTTGGATAAAGGCTTTCGACACATCATTCCCTACTACCGACATAAGCGCTTTTTCGGAGTCTTCCAACTCTTGAAATAAGGGCTGATTTTTGTGATCTTGTTCGCTATAGACTCTCAAAAATGTTTCAGAATTTTTGGTTTTGTAGTGCGTTTGCGCATTCACGATTGACCTAAGGTAGTTTCGGTCTGTATATTGAAACTGAACTTCAATTCGTTTGTTTTTGGTTATCAAAAATTTGGGTGTAAAAATTATCTCAGCCGAATTGTAATCAATGATATAATCGTGATCGGCACCTCGTTGAAGCAAAACCCCATCTACAAATACTTGTTCCGTTCCGGATAAAATAAGAACAAATAGCTCATTATCAGCACCGGTTAGTTTATAGGGACCCTGGTTTCCTTCAATTCCTTGGAAAAACTGAATCCTGTATTTTCCTCGAGAGACCGCGGCACCCGCTTCCAGTGCAATGGAGTTGCTGTCTTTGGTTTGAAAAGAATTTGAATAAAACAACCCCATGGATTTTTTGCGATATCGCATGTAATGAGAATCAAATCTTTCTATCGAATAATCACCCGCAATAAGTTTCCATTTATCGTCCGTAAGTTGAATGAATACATTATCAAAGTCTTGTAACTGTTGAGTATTTCCGTCAGGTTGAATGGGAATGTTTTCATCAGTAACCGAAGCAAGGACAGAAACTCCTTCTCCAATTTTTCCCGATAATTGGAGATTAAAATTTGAATTCACTCCCAAGTCTTGGGCATTTCCCAAAGAAATTCCTCTCGATATACTCCCCGATTTAGTGAGGTTATCTCCCCCAAACAACTCCAGTTCTTGGGCGCCAGGGTTGTTACTTCTAAACGGATTTGTGTAGGAAAATATCGGCTGAATCAAGCTCGTATCTTTTTTGTAGTATTTCTTGGCAAAGTTCAGAGCAAATACATTGTACACGACCCTTACTTTTTGAGGGGTTTTTCCATACCAAGTCAAGGAAGATTCAGCCCAGTTTAAGGTATACAAAGAATCATTTACTACTTTATCTCCACGATAGACTCTAAAAGATTCGGGTACGATTGAGAGACTGTCTAATTGCACAAAGGAAGTATCAACAAGAATTATTTTATCTATCCGCTGAGCCGTGGAGAAAAACACCGACAACAGAAAGAACACAAAAAAGATATATTTCCAAAAAAATCTCACTGTCAAACTTACGATTTAACTCATAAATTGTTGTTTCGACACTCATTTTATTTGATACGGAAAGAAACGCTCTTTCCCTTTTACCACAAAATTAAGACAAACATTATCTGGGGTCATGAATTTCGTTATAAACAAACAACTTTCAATAACCCGCAAAATAAGTAGGTAGAGACTTTCGTATCTTTTGGTATGTTTGTATTCATTACACCACCAAAAACTAATCGAATGAGAGTAATCGTATGCTTGTTATTATTGATTGTAGGAACACAAAGTGTTTCGCAGAAGGTCGTTCCTTACGAATTAGAGAAAACTTATTGGGACAAAGGAAAAACTAAATTGCGCAGCATAGGATATGTAAACAACAATCCGTATTTGAGTTATTTTGGTGCCAAAGAGGGGGAATGGAAGTTCTATCACAAGAACGGAAACATTCAAGAAATTTCGTACTTCAACCAAGGCGTTTATGTGAATGAATCAACTCAGTTCTATCCTTCCGGAAAAATAATGATTGAAAGTTTTTTTTACCTAGGAGAAAAAGATAGCGCTTACACTTCTTATTTTGAAAATGGCAGAATTGCCGAAAAAGGAAAGTACGATAAAGGAATAAAAACAGGAGTTTGGGAATATTGGTACGTTGATTCCAGCTTACGAATGATTGCCCGATATGATTCTCTTGGAAGAGAAAGAGTGGGATCTTTTTGGGACAAAAACAAAACACAAACAATCAAGAATGGAAACGGAAAGAAAATTTCGTTTTACGAAAGCGGAAAGATAAAAGAGGAGTTCAATTATCGAGATAGCTTGCTCGAGGGCGAAATGAAACAATTAAAAGCTTCGGGAAATCCATTGACATTGGGAATGTACAAAGAAGGGAAAAAACACGGGAAGTGGACAACCTATTTTTTATTGGAGAACCAAATACACACCGAAAAACAATTTGTACAAGATAGCTTGACAGGAAAATATACCAAGTATTTTGAAAACGGTAGGGTAAATATTTCGGGTGAGTTTTTAAACAACAAGAAAGAAGGAGATTGGAAATGGTTCGATAAGCAGGGAGGAAAAGACATGGAAGGTCAATTTGTGAAAGACCAACAATCGGGAAATTGGATTTATTATTATCCTTCAGGAAAGGTACGAACCAAAGGAAGTTTTCTGGAAGGAAAAAAAACGGGAAAATGGGAGTTTTTCTACAAAAATGGAAGAAAACATAAAGAAGGAACCTACAAAAACGATGAAAAAAATGGAGAATGGACGGTGTGGTTTGAGAACAAAAAAATGCTTCACAAAGGAAACTTCACCAATGGCAAGGAAAATGGGTTTTGGGAATCTTGGTACGAAAACGGAGAGAAAAAGGACGCAGGAACATACAAAAACGGGGTGTTTCACGGAGAGTGGCAAGGATGGTATCCAAATAAGAACAAAAGATATGAGGGTAGTTGGGACAATAATTACAAGACAAGTAACTGGACGTATTGGCACTCCAATGGAATTAAAAAAGAAGAAGGAAAGTACAAAGTGATAGAGGTTAAAAGAAAAAAACTTAAAATAGAAGAAACCATAGAAAAAAGCGTGAAACACAGAAAATGGAATGTGATGAGCGAAGTTGATGGTTCGTTGGTGAGCACAGAGAATTTTAAAAATGGTAAAAAACATGGAAAATGGACGTTTTATTTTCCAGGTGGAGAATTGATTTCTACACAAATGAAATACAAGAAAGGACTGCTTCACGGAACCTTTAAGTCCTATGATCGTAGCGGAAGATTAATGAGTGAAGTGAATTATAAAAAGAATGTAAAACATGGCAAAACCATTATTTACGATCAAAACGGGACGGTAGTAAAACAAATGGAATACAAGCACGGAAACCGAACGGACAACAAAATAAAGGGGTATTCTCCTATTTGATAAAAATCGAACCTTGTAGGAAGTAAGAGTGAAAGTTAAAATTTAGTATACTTGTACATCTAACTGTTACTCTAACTTATGCCAATAAGAATAATCAAAGACAAAAACACCCGAAGCAGCAATCCACCAAACAGACCCAGAAATACAAGCGGAGGTGGAGGAGGAAGGGGAAACCTGACAGCATTTTTGCCTCTTTGGCGAACAATCGAAAAAATCCACTAACAAACAAAGTATCATTATTAGAATACGCGCCAAAACCAATGAATCAAGGAAGTCAAGGCTCTTGTGTTGGCTGGGCGAGCTCGTATGCCGCTCGAACTATTTTGGAATCTCGAGCTAACGGAAAAAACCCCAATCAAGTAACTTTTTCTCCTTCGTTTTTGTACAACCAAATAGCCCTACCCGGATGCCAAGGAACTTACATTAGCGAAGCCATGAAAAACATGAGCAACGTAGGTGGATTGCCTTATTCTCAGTTTCCCTACAACGAAAGAAGTTGCGATAAAAAACCAGATAACTATGAAAGAACGGAAGCTTCGCAATACCAAATTAAAGGGTATAACCGATTGACGAAAAACGGCAACAAACACAAAACAGATTTACTTGCAATCAAACAAAACCTAGCTCAAGGAGCACCCGTAGTAATTGGAATGATGGTGGGAGGAACTTTTATGTAGCAAATGCAAGGCACAGATGTGTGGCGACCCACAAACAGCGATTACAACCAAAGAGGATTTGGAGGCCATGCCATGTGTGTAATTGGCTATGACGATTACAAAGAAGGGGGAGCTTTTCAAATTATGAATTCTTGGGGACCAAGCTGGTGAAATAAGGGAGTTTGCTGGGTGAGCTACAAAGATTTCGATTATTTTACCAAAGAAGCCTTCGGATTGTACCCAATGGGAAATGCCAAAGAGGCCAAGTTTGATCCAAATAACCTGGAAATGAAATTTGGATTGGTAAACATTGCCACAGGCTAAAACATTCCTTTTGAGTTTGTGAGTGGAATTACTTTTAAAACCAAGCAACCTATGGCGATTGGAACCCAGTTTAAAATCGAATCTACCAATTCGATTGAGTGTTACACCTTTGTAGTTGGGCAAGAAACAGACGGAAGTAGCTACACATTATTTCCTTACACAGAGAAGCATTCTCCCTATTGCGGAATTACACGAACTCGATTGTTTCCAAACGATCATTCGCTCGTGGCAGATGATGTAGGAAACAAAGATTACATGGCAATAGTAGTGTCCAAAAAGCCAATTGATTACACCCAATTAAATACCTTGATAAATAAAGCTTCGGGAGCTAGTTATGCAGAAAATGTGCAAAGAGCTGTTCAATCACAGCAAATTCCAAATGTGCAATTTAACTCCAACGGAGAAACGATAAATGCCAATGCCAATACTCAAGGAAAGAATATCATGGCGGTGGTGTTGGTCCAATGACAATTGCGTGTTTGTTAAA
>JALRIS010000044.1 GCA_023255335.1 Flavobacteriales bacterium
TAAAACTGAACGAACTGTTTCATTTCATTAACGTATTGGTACGGAGGACGAAGCAAGGCGGAATTATTTTACATTCACTATTTCAGAGACCTAGAAAGAGAGTTTCCGAACTTTAAATTTTACTTAGTATTGTCTGATCAATTGCCGGAAGACAACTGGGTGGAGAAAAAAGACATTCATGACGAAGAAGGTGATGGATTTGTTGGATTTGTTCACAATGCTGTGATTGACCAATACTTGTCTAAACATGATGCACCAGAAGATATTGAATTTTATTTTTGTGGACCACCCATGATGAACCAAGCCGTTATCAAGATGTGTGACGATTGGGGAGTTCCAAGTGAGAACGTAAGATTCGATGATTTTGGAGGATAATAATTCGTTTCAAGAATATAAAATCCGTTTTAATGAAAATTAGAACGGATTTTTTGTTTCAATAAAGTGACAAAAGCCTTATATTTATTCTTTCTGAAAATTTATGAAAAAAGAAATTTATCCCTCATGCGCATAAAAAACTGGACCCTTCCTTATGCACTTGTTTATGTGCTTGTTTGGTTCACTAAGCAAGGTTATTTTACGCGTGTTTTTCGCAAAGGATTGTCCAATATCCCAAAGAATAAACCTGTGATTTTTGCAGCGAATCATCAAAATTCGCTCATAGATCCAATTGTGATAGCCACAACCAACCGTTACCCCGTTTTTTTTCTCACCAAATCAGATGTATTTAAAAATCCACTCATCGCCAAGATATTGTTTTCACTGAATATGTTGCCAATTTATCGCGAAAGGGATGGGGCTGATTTTAAAGAAAAGAATGTTGCGATCTTTAACCGTTGTAGCGAAATTCTTTCTAGAAATGGAAGGATCATTATTTTTCCCGAGGGTAGTCATAATACTCAAAATAAGCTAAGATCCCTAAAGAAGGGAATTGCAAGAATTGCAGCGCAGGCAGATAATGAAACCCAAGAAGATATTTGGATTGTTCCTGTGGGATTGAATTACTCCAATACCCGAAATAAGTCAGCTGATTTATTGGTAAGTTATGGTAAAGCGATTAACGCAAGTGAAATATTTCTGTCAAAAGGAGAGGTGAAAAACGAAAATGACTTATTTCTTCCATTGATGGAAAAAATTGAAGTCGGATTGAGAAATGAAATGCTTGATTATTCTCATCCAGATTTTTATGAAGTGTATGAATTTTTGTTAAATAAAGTTAGAAGAAAGAGAACTTCACTCATCACAAAGTTTAATTGGAACAAAGAAAAGAACAACAAACTGACTCACTTTTTTGAGAAGAATACAACAGAAAGCGAGAAAATAAAAACTCAAGTAGAGGAGATTAATTCTGCTTGTGATGAGTTTGATCTAAGACCTTATTTATTTCAAAAACAATCACAATCGATTGGGTTATATGTTTTGGGTCTTGTCCTTGGATTTCCCTTTGCTGTCTACGGGTTTATAAATAGTTTTATTCCCGCAATTATTCCTCAAAAACTAATTTTAGATAACATAAAGGACAGGCAATACGATAGCTCCATAAATATGGTGTTAGGTGGTTTTTTAATGTTCTTTTTCTGGTGCGTACAGTCCTTTGTAGTCTCCTTATTTACAGATTACTATCTTTGGTTTTGGTATTTCATTTCTTGTGTCATTTCTCGTTGGTTTTCGTACGAATATCACATTTTTTATTTGAGGTTCAGAGGAAAAATAAGCTACAACAGGTTTGTTCAAAAATTCCCAGATAGAGCTAAACTCCTCCAAAACTATTATTCAGAACTTAAGTTGTTTATCACCAAATTATAATTGCATGAATAAGAACATCACGCTACTTTTTATGTTGACCTCCGTAGTAGGTTTCGCTCAACCAGAACCGATTGACGGATCTAAACTTTCTAATACTGAGAAATCCCCTCAAAAGGAACTAAGTCTTGAGGATGCTGTTTTGGGATATTACAAGGGTTTGTATCCTAGAGGTTTATCTGGTTTAACGTGGGTGGATGGAGCAGATTCTTATGTGTATTACACAAAGAATTCCTACTTACTTTTTTCTGCTCAAACAAATGAACTAGAGTTGACTTTGGATCTTGATTTTTTTAAGAAAGATTTTCCTGCAATGTCCAAAGTTCCTAGAATCTTGGAGTTTCACTCAGAGTTTGTACTTTTTAGGGAAGGAAATGTTTCCACTCTTTATTATTACAAAGGAGAAAAGGCAGGGAAAAAAGTAGAAATAGTAACACCCGAAGGTGCCGAGAATTTAGCTTTTAATAAGTATGCAATGTCGATTGCTTATACACTCAACAATAATTTATACTTGGCGAATGAGCGAACTTCTCAACTAACGATAGTAGAAAATGATGACAAAAATATTGTGAGTGGTCAGGCAATTCATAGATTTGAGTTTGGGATCTCCAAAGGAATTTTTTGGTCTCCCAAAGGAAATTACATCGCATTTTATCAAAAAGATGAGAGTGACGTAGCTGATTATCCACTATTAAATATCAATGAAACTCCTGGAAAGCTAAATTCTATCAAGTATCCTATGGCTGGACAGAAAAGTGAATATGGGAAACTGGGTATCTATGATGTAACGAAAGGTAGCACTGCTTTTCTTGGATTAATAAAAAGAAAAATGATTCTCGCAACAGGAGAGGAGAAAGACGACCATTACCTCACCAATGTGACTTGGAGTCCATCTGAGGATAAAATATATATTGCAGAGGTGAATAGAGATCAAAATCATATGCAGTTCAACCAATATGACGTGAAAGGCAAGAACAAGGAGCGCACTATTTTTGAGGAAAAACATGACAAGTGGGTGGAACCCGAGAATCCAGGATTTTTCTTCTCAAAAAATGGAAATACGATGCTTTGGCTAAGCGAAAAGAGTGGATTTATGAATCTGTACAAAGTTGACCTTACTAATGGAAAATGGCAGACATTGACTCAATTCGACTTTCCTATCACATCTTTTATTGGAACCAACGAGACAGGAAAAAATACCTATGTGCAAGCCACTGGCGAGGATGGAAGACAAAAGCATATTTTCAAAGTGAATATTGAGTCGGGTGAATCAACGAGACTGACAGAAGTAAATGGAACTCACACAGCTCAATTGAGCTCTTCGGGAAGATACCTAATTGATTCTTATTCATCTATTTCAATCCCTCAAGTATCTCAAATAATAAATTGTACCACAGGCGAAAAGAAGGAGATTAACCGAGTGGAAAATCCTACAGCTGATTATAAAATGGCTCAATTAGAATTAGGAGAATTGACAGCTAAAAGTGGAGAAAAGCTCTATAGCAGGTTGATAAAACCGAGGAATTTTGATCCTTCCAAAAAGTATCCAGTTTTGATTTATGTATACGGTGGTCCGCATGCACAAATGATTACCAATAGTTGGGGAGCGGGAGCAAGTATGTGGATGCATTGGATGGCAAATCAAGACTATTTGGTATTCACGGTAGATGGAAGAGGGTCTGCGAATAGAGGATTTAACTTTGAAAATCAAATTCATAGGCAAATTGGGGAGGTTGAAATGGAAGATCAATTGACTGGTGTGGAGTACTTAAAATCTCTCTCCTTTGTGGACTCAAAAAGAATGGCAGTTCACGGATGGAGTTATGGAGGATTTATGACTACTTCGCTAATGTTGAGACATCCAGGAGTCTTTACTACAGCTGTGGCTGGAGGTCCTGTGATTGATTGGAAATGGTACGAAATTATGTACGGTGAAAGATACATGGATTCGCCCAAGGACAACCCAGAAGGGTACAGCAAAAATAGTTTGCTTCAATACGTAAAAAACTTGGAAGGAAAATTGTTATTAATTCACGGAACAGTAGATGACGTTGTGGTAATGCAACATAATTTAGCCTTGGTTCAGCAATCGGTGAAAGATGGAATTCAATTAGATTTTTTTCCTTACCCAATGCATCCACATAATGTGAGAGGCAAAGACAGAGTGCACCTGATGACGAAAGTGTTGAATTATGTAATAGAGAACAACCAATAACAAAATGACAAAAAGGGATTTTTTTAGAGTGTTAATAAAATCGATTGGGCTATTTTTCCTAATTTCCATTGTATTAACCAATTTCCCGTTGATTATGACACTATTCGTGTCAAGCTTTGAGTGGCAAATGTTTCTTAGGTTTTCTGGAGGTATTGGTTTTCTACTTCTTATCTATGTTTTTTTACTTGTAAAAACCGACAGAATTATTGAGGTATTGCGTTTGGATAAAGGGTTTGATGATTCTTCTTTTAACCTAGGGAATTTGACGAAACTATCGCTCGTTCAATTGGCCATTTTAATTGTATGACTAGGAACAATGTTTGATGTTTTATCCGATATTATCGGTTTCGTTCACTATGAATTCAATAAATTTGAGAACGAGATAAACCCCTATTTCATTGGGGCCTTAATTAAATTTTTACTTTCGGCTGTTTTAGTGGTTAAAAACAAAGTTATTGCAACATTTTTATTAAAGTAAATTGATAGATTCATACAGACATAAAGGATTACGGAAGCAACTGGCGGAAGAAATAGCAAGAAAAGGAATCAAAGATTCCAGAGTAATTGAGGCAATTGGAACAGTTCCGAGACATTTCTTTTTAGACACTGCCTTTGCTGAGCATGCCTACGAAAACAAAGCTTTCCCTATAGGTTCAGGACAAACGATTTCTCATCCATATACAGTGGCATTTCAGTCCGAATTATTGCATGTGGAGAAAGGTCATAAAGTACTTGAGATAGGAACAGGCTCGGGGTATCAAACTACAATATTATGCGAACTGGGAGCAAAAGTATATTCTATTGAACGACAAAAAGAATTATTCGACAAAACGAAGAGAATTCTTACCAAAATGAATTACACAACCGTAAAACTTTACTACGGTGACGGATACAAGGGTATTCCTGGTTGGGCTCCCTATGATTCCATTATTGTTACGTGCGGAGCTCCATTCGTACCAGAAGATCTTTTGGGTCAGCTAAAAATAGGAGGGAGGCTAGTGATTCCCATTGGTGAGGAAAAACAGATTATGACATTGATCGAAAGAATTTCTGAGAACGAGTTTTCTAAAAAGACTTTTGGAGATTTTAAGTTTGTTCCCATGTTAGAGAGAAAAGCTAGGGATTAATATTTTCAAAACGTTTGTATTGATCAACTCTCTTGCAAACCGAAGAAAATTACAAAATTGGTAGTTCTTTTTTTGCTTCCTTTTTTTATTTGGAAAAATCTTCCTATCTTACCTTTATGAAATTAAATGCGTTTCATAGAATCATTAGCAGCTTTCTCGCGCTATTCATGTTTATTTCTGCCTCGGGGATATCTTTAAATATTCATTATTGTGGGCAGGAATTATTTGATTATGCCTTTTTTGGACACGTCACAACCTGCCAAAAGAAGGAGTTGCCAAATTCAGACAACCTTAGTTTCATTAACTCGAGTTGTTGCTCATTCGATAATTTTAAGATCGATACGTCCGATTCTTACAAATATTCTGAGTTTGACAAAGTGAGAACAGCTGATCTCATCCCGATTCTCCCATTATCCGTAGTTAAAACGAAATCTGAGGGTTACATTTCACTCCAGATAGAAAAGATACACCCGCCACCTGCCAATTGTCTTGACAATAAAATATACGCCAGAATACAGTCATTTTTAATTTGATTGAATTTATAATTCCTACTCCACAGATAACTTTGGAGTTTATTGATTATAAACCTTTTAAGAAATATTATCTTTTCTTATCAAATTTAAAAAAAATGAAAAAACATTTTATTTTATTTGCAGTTATTATAACGAACATATACTGCACAGCTCAAACACAATTACACTTAAAAATTAATCACAAGGCCGGTACAAATCCTTTAGCTTTTTCAGATACCAATCAAAATAATTTATCAAATTCTTTTACCTTTTCGAGAATTCAATATTACCTCACGGTCGTTTCCATTACTCACGATGGTGGTACAATTACTCCTATTGACAAAGTTCTTTTGGTAGATGCAAGTTCTACAACTTTAGATTCTCTCACGAGTCTTACCATTACCAATCTAGAAAAAGTAACCCTTGCTGTAGGTGTTCATTCATCGCTTAATCACTTAGATCCTTCTCTTTATGCTGTTGGTCACCCGCTAGCACCAAAATCACCCAGCATGCATTGGGGTTGGACTCCTGGTTACAGATTCGTGGCAATGGAAGGAACTTCTCTTTCAATCTCACCGACAAGAGTGTTTGAATTACATTCATTGGGAGACGCGAGTTTTTTTTACACGACAATCGCTACACAAGGAATTCCTTCCACAAACAAACTCACGATCGAAATAAATGCGGATTACTTGGAGGCTCTCAGAGGTATTGACGTAAGTAATGGTCCCTTAAATCATGGGGAAAGTGCTGTGAATAAAAGACATTTGGACAATTTTAGAGATTACGTATTTACCTCGGTTGAAGGGAATCCTTCAGTAGGAATACGCAACCTAGAAAAAAAATCCTTTGAATTTACTGTTTCACCCAATCCATCCGTAGAAGGAAACGAAATTATTGTGCAGTTTGGTGAAGAAATAGTGGAAGGTACCCTAGTTGTATGCGATCTGAAAGGTAGCGTTGTTTTTCGGAAGTCAATCACTTCAAAGAGCGTAACAATAAGAGAGCTAAAGAAAGGAAACTACATTTGTACGATAAGAAAACAAGGAGCTTGCGTAGCAAGTAGAAAATTAATTATCACTCATTAATTCTTGCATTATGAAACTTTTCAACACGTTGTTAGTAATCTTGATTACTGGTGTAACTCTGCTCCATTCTTGTAAAAAAGAGGAAACGAATACAGCAAGACTAAGTTATAATCCAAGTGAGTACATCCTTGACTTTAGAGGATTAACTCCGCCAAGAATTCCACTTGACAATCCATTAACCAAACAAGGTGTTCAATTAGGAAGAATGCTTTTTTACGAAAAAATGTTGTCGGGAGACGGTACAATGTCTTGTAGTTCTTGCCATTCGCAATCTACTGGATTTTCAGATACAAATCGGTTTTCAGTTGGGATTCTTGGTTTGCCGGGAGGTAGACAGGCAATGGCAATTACCAATATGTTGTGGAATAATAACCAGTTTTTTTGGGACGGAAGAGCTAATTTATTGAGAAATCAATCTATTATGCCTATTCAAGATTCTTTAGAAATGCATGAAACTCTTCCTAATGTGGTGGAAAAATTGGCCAATTCACAAGTGTATAGAAATCAATTTTTTCTGGCATTTGGGAATACAGCGATAACCACTGAAAAAATCTCCTTAGCTCTGGAACAATTCTTGAATTCTATTGTATCAAACAATAGCAAATTTGACAGAGAAGAAAGGGGAGAATATACATACACACCTTCTGAACAAAGAGGAAAAGATTTGTTTTACACGGAGTACAACGCCTTTTTTCCAGCATCTTCAGGGGCAGATTGTGCGCATTGTCATTCAGGAGCAAATTTTGAGAATGATCGGTATATGAATAATGGGCTAGATTCCGATGCAGATATGCAAGACGATGGAAGAATGAAAGTAACATTCTCTACCTCTGACAAAGGAAAATTTAAAGTAACTTCCTTGAGAAACATTGAATTAACTCCGCCCTATATGCATGATGGCAGATTTACTACTCTCGAAGAAGTGGTAGAACACTACAACAGTGGACTTGTGTATTCTTCTACCATTGATCCAGCCCTTGAAGCTACTAGAGCCACTGGGTTGTTTCTCACACCTCAGGATAAAATTGACTTAGTGAACTTCCTGAAGACTTTAACGGACCGAAAGTTAGTAACCGATACACGATACGCTTCTCCCTTTTAATGAGTGATACATTATGAATAAACGTCAGTTTTCTATTCTACTTGTTATTGCCTGTTTTTCTTCTTGTTACGTAGTCAAGAATGAGATCAAGAAGGAGAACTATCTCCTGCCAGTAATGAATGTGGATGCCGATAATTTACAGTCAACTGTGCGGGAAGAATTGGGAAAAAAACTATTTTTTGATCCTATTTTTTCTATTGACTCATCCATAAGTTGTGCGAGTTGTCACAATCCGACATTAGCATTTGCAGATACCCATCAATTTTCGGCTGGTGTTTTTGGAAGAGCAGGAGTAAGGAATGTTCCAAGTATCCTCAACATTGGGTATCACCCTTACTTTTTGAGAGAGGGAAGTGTTCCTACAATTGAAATGCAAGCACTCATTCCTATTCAAGAAAAAAATGAATTTGACCATAATATTGTAGATATTGCGAATCAATTAAAAGAAGATAAAGAATACGACAAGTTGAGTAGGTTGGGATACGGAAGAGAGATTGATCATTATGTGATAACCAGAGCTCTTGGAGTTTATCAAAGAACTCTAATCAGCAATAAGTCAAAATTTGACAAGTATATTGCTGGGAAAATGCAATTGTCGAGACAAGAAATGAAAGGGATGGATATTTTCTTTGGTAAAGGAAACTGTTCCAGCTGTCATGGAGGGTTTAATTTTACCTCATACAAACTCACGAATAATGGGTTGTACAAAAAATATCAAGACATAGGCAGAATGAGAGCAACCAAAGATTCTAGTGATTTAGCTGTTTTCAAAACTCCATCCCTCAGAAACGTTTCCGTTACGCCACCGTATATGCATGATGGAAGCCTCTCAACTTTGTCAGCGGTGATCGCGCATTACAATAGAGGAGGAGAAGAACATCTAAATAAATACCCATTGATACAACCGTTAGGCTTATCTCGTCAAGAAATGAAGAGTTTAGAATTGTTTTTGAATTGTTTGACTGACGAACGTTTTCAAAAAATACCCTAGGGATGAAAAAAAACAGAAGAAATAAAATTATAATATTGTTATTCATTGTTTTAGGCTGTTTCAGTTTTGTAGATTGCAAGAAACAATCAGCCGTAAACGATACAACTCCTTTGTGGTACAATCAGCTGGATATTCCACTGGTTCCTTATAATTATCAATCACCAAATTTACCTTCATTTTTTAACAATCAGTTCGTTCGAGTAGCGGATAATACTCCTACCAATAACCAAATTAGCAATTGGGGTGCTACATTGGGCAGAGTATTGTTCTACGACACGAGATTATCAAAAAACAACAGTATTTCGTGTGGTTCTTGTCACATTCAAAAATATGGATTTAGCGATACAGCGAAGTTTAGCAGAGGTTTTAATAAGGAGAAAACAAAACGTCATTCTATGGCACTGGTTAATGCGAGGTATTACGTAAGTGGCAAATTTTTCTGGGACGAAAGAGCTACAAGCCTTGAAAAACAAGTGTTGGAACCAATAAAAGATCATGTTGAAATGGGAATGACGTTGGATTCAGTTCTGTTGAGGCTAAAGAAAATAGAGTATTATCCTCAATTATTTGAGTACGCATTTGGGGCGAAAGAAATTGATACAATCAAAATTGCGAAAGCTCTTGCACAGTTTGTAAGGTCTATCGTTTCTTATCAGTCCAACTATGACATCGGGAGAGCAAGGGTAAAGAAAACGACAGATAATTTTCCAAACTTCTCGAAAACTGAAAATGCGGGAAAGAAAATTTTCTTTAAACCAACAGGTTTAAGTTGTTCGAGTTGCCACATGACGGATTTGTTTTTTGGTGACTTGGCCCGAAACAATGGATTGTCATTAACGGACGATCGTGGTGTTGGTGGGAATACTTACAGACCGATAGATATGTATCGTTTTAAAAGTCCATCGCTCAAAAATATTTCAATCAGAACTCCGTATATGCATGACGGAAGATTTTTAACGCTGGAAGATGTGATAGAACATTACAGTTCCGGTATTGCTGATCACAATTATGTGGATTCTCATTTCAAAACACCATCAGGAGTTTTTCAATTCAATTTTTCTCCACAAGAAAAGAAAGAGTTAATTAGTTTTCTAAAAACCCTGACAGATGAGAAGCTATTATCAGATCCCAAGTTTAGTAATCCATTTAAAGGTGTTAGAGTGAATTAATATACAAACAATAGTTTTGTCTTATAATTTATATTATGTTAAATTTAAATTTATCAAACTTTCGCACTACCTCTCATTCCTTCTAAAATGTTGGACAATCCACTGAGTTTTTTCTTTTTTGATTTCTATTGTGCTTTCTACTCTTCTTAGAGGAATTTCGATTTTTACACGCAGGGTTATTCACCAATTTAAATTTCAAACTAAAATAAAAATACCCAGCAAGTAGTTCATTATGTTCCACAAAAAATGGCAAAAGATTATCAGATCCAACCGAAAGATTAAACACTCTTAAAGCCAGTCCAATTTGTGGATTGGTATAATTTTCTAAAGAGATAGGAATTCCTAGTCCTAAGAATCGAGATTCGTATCTAGCCGAAACAGCCAGTAAATTTGTTCGTTCTACTCCATAAACATTGCTCATAAACGGAAATTTTTGAACAAGAGTTGTGTTAAGGTAAATGTGATCATTTACATTATAATCAACTTGCGCTGATATAGCTGACGGAAGCCAACTTCTTACTTTATCTCCATTTTTACTCGAGTTTAGGTTTTCGCTCAGCTCGTCTATATCACTAATGTTATCGATGTCGAGTGTTTCGTCAAACTTGCCCGAAAAACTATTAGTTGTAAAATTTACAAAACCAATATCTAACAGCGAAACACCTACCTTGTACTGATAATCTCTGTACTCGCATCCTGTTCTTTTCCAATGAGGAATATATCCGTTTGCTGTGGTTTTCATTTTTTTGTAGTGGATTCCTGCACTTAGACCAAATCCCTTTCCTGCATCGAGCGCTGGCTCTGCAAATGAAAACTTACCGTCAGTGGAAATTAAATCAACTTCATCTACCTCTCGAACAACTACATTGGCTGATCGAACCAATAAATTAGTTTGCTGGACTCCATTCAGTCTTGTTACCGATACTGCCGCTGTCCAAAGATTATTGTTCTTCGCAGCCAATATTCTCCCAAACGTGATTCCTACTTCTCCCCAAGCCATTGTTTTTATTCGGCCATTTCTAAATTCGTATTCTCCAATGTCCTCTTGTTCCAAGGTTTCGTTTATGGCATATTTAGCCAATTCTCCTGGTATTCTGTTTATGTTTACCACTCCCCTAGCTCCTGTAAATACCGAGATTGCGTTCTTGCCTAGCTGAAAACTTATTGCTGGACCTCGTACCTCTAAATCCGTATAGAGTCTTATATTTCTCAATGTTGTTTTTACCTCTATATCTTGATTAAGGGATTCAAAGTTGAGCCAGTTAGCATCAGGAAAAAAGGCCGCATTATTTCGGAAATAACTATTCGCTCCGAGACCATTGATATCCAACCAAACTTTCGAATCTACCAGGTTACTTGGGTTAATGTATTGTCCATTTACAGGATTGTAGTTATCGTGAACTAACCCTTGATTTTCTTGTGAAAAAAGTAACTGAGTGCTAAATAAGCTGAAAAAAAGAAGAAAATTTCGAGTATTCATGAAAGTAAGATAGTTGTCACTTATACTACGTTTATTTATCCAATCTAGTTTACTTTTTTGTAAGAAAGTTTATAAAATATTGGAAAAGTTAAAATAACGAGAGAAAAAAACCGAGTATGCTCCCTCCCAGCACAATCCAGACCGAACTAATTTTTTTTGGACCAAAAACGCAGAGAAGTCCTAGTATTGCCACTACTCCATTTTGCCAATTAGTAATGGTTTCCAATGTCATTTCGGCCAATACAAACACCATAATGGCAACTGCAGCAACATTTACTGAATCTAGAAAAAATCCTAGAAATGTACTTTTTCGAAGTCGAGCGACTAGCGGATTTAGCATCCAAACAAACAGGAAAGAAGGAAGAAAAATTCCGAGGGTTGCTGCAATTGCACCACCAAAACCACCTAACTGATAGCCAATAAATGTAGCGGTTGACAACACAGGTCCGGGCGTGAATTGTCCAACGGCAATAGCATCAATTAATTCGTTCATTTGCATATAGCCGGGCTCCACCAATTCACCTTTGAGATAAGCGAATAATAAATAACCACTTCCATACAGAACTGCTCCCACTTTCAAGAAAATCCAGAATATGTTGGAGGACGTCACCAAAGTTTTTGAGACCATCGGCACACTAATTGATAAAGGAAGAAAAGGCAGAATGGAGCGATGAGTATTCGATTTTGCTTGGTTCATTCCATAAAAAAATAATCCACCAAACAATCCTGCCGACAACAAAGCGGTTACCTCATTTACTCCTAAATAGCTAGCCATAATTACTAACGCTCCGATACCTCCAAGTTGCCAATTTTTTAAAGCTTTTTTTCCTAATTTGAATACGGCTCCCAAAATAATCGCTAACACTGCAGGTTTTATTCCTTCTATAAAAGGCTCAACTTCGGGAATTTGACCAAATTGCACGTAGAAATAAGCGAGTAACAAAGTAAGAACAACTGCAGGAAATATGAAACAAAATCCAGCTACGAAAAGTCCCTTAACACCTCCTCTCACATAACCGCAATGCATAGTCATTTCGGTAGAATTGGGTCCAGGAATTAGATTAGTTGCTCCCATTAAATCTAAAAAATGAGAATGGTCCATCCATTTTCTTTTTCTCACTATTTCTTCTTCCATCATTGCTATATGAGCTGCGGGCCCACCGAAAGCAAAAAGCCCAAGTTTTAAGAAAACTTGGGCAATTTCTATCAATTTTTGTTGGTTCGTCATTCAGCGTGAGTTGATTCCAGTTTGTGAGCACTAGTCTAGTATAGGCTGGAAAGTAAAAGATTATTTTTTATTTGCCAAAATTCGATTAGCATCTGCAATAAACTTCTCTGCTTCTTTTCCTACCTCGGCTCTCGGATAACCAAGTGAACCTAATGCATTGATACTCATTTGGTTTGTTTTAGGATCCTTGGAGGAGTTAAAAATCCAAACTGTGGGATATCCTTTTACCTTAAATAATTGTGCTAATTCTCTGTTTTGCTGCATAGTTTTGGGGGGAAGTTGAGTTCTTCTCGGGAAATCCAACTCCAATAAAATCACCGACTCATCGGCCCATTTCTTAAAATCATCTTTTGAAAAAACATTTGCTTGTAGTCTTTTGCACCAACCGCACCAGTCACTTCCTGTGAAGAAACCAAAAATCGGTTTTCCTGTTTTTTGAGATAATTCATTGGCTTGTGTAAAATCAGTATACCACTTAAGTTCGGGAGCTTCTTTTTCTCTGTTTTCGTTAGAGGGAACAGCAGAAACTGAAACTGCACTCGTTGTTACGTATGCGATTAAACTTGTAATTGAAAGGATAAGTACTATTTTTTTCATGATAAATATGGGTGTTTGGTCAAATTTACGAAAATCGTTTTAATATTAAAATTCATCTCTAAGACAGAGATTTGTTTGAAACCCTACAAGAATCTTACCACTTTTAAATTCCAAAAACAATTTCGCTATTCTTCGTAGTTATTTCTGCTACTTTTTCTATTTCTACCTCAAATATATCGGCTACTTTTTGAGCAATAAGCGTTAAATAAGTAGAGTTATTTCTCTTTCCTCGGTGGGGGTGTGGAGCCAAATATGGCGAGTCAGTTTCTAATACAAAGTCAGTTAAAGAAAGGTTTTTCACTACTTTGTCGAGACCTGAGTTTTTGAATGTTACCACTCCCCCTATTCCAATCTTAAACCCACCATAGTTCAAGATTTTTTTTGCTTGGCTTGTGTTTCCCGTAAAACAATGAAAAATTCCTCTAAGCTCATCGTCATTGTGTTTGTCTAAGATTTCAAATATTTCATCAAAAGCCTCACGTGCATGTATTACAATTGGTAATTTTTCCTTTTTGGCTAAAAGAATTTGTGCTTCAAAAGCTTGCTGCTGAATATCTAAAGTTGATTTATCCCAATACAAATCAATTCCTATTTCGCCAATCGCGTACATTTTGTGAGTGCTCAATAGTTCTTTGTATCCCTCCAACTCCTGCTGCCAGTTTTTACTCACCGAGCAGGGATGAATTCCAATCATGGGAAAGCAGTTTTCTGGGAATTCATTGGTTAGCGCAAGCATACCGCTCACAGAGGATTTATCAATATTTGGAAGGAAAAATCGGGTTATTTTGTTGTTAATACATTCTTGGATAACAGTTGTTCTGTCTTCGTTGAATTCCTGAGCGTATAAGTGTGTATGGGTATCTGTCAAAATCATAGCGCGAAGATAAAAAAAATCAATTCAGAAAGTGAGGGTGCTACTCTTTCAATAATAATTGTTCAAACTGAATGGAGTCTTCTTTAAACACATTGAAATCTACTGGGTAATGAATGCCAGAAACGCGCCCTTTGTCATTATGCTGCCAAAATCCCCATGTTTTATTGCTCGGCTCTGGGGTATGGTAATGCGCAATCCAAAGGGGATAGTTAGTGAAAGTAGTATCGAAATTGTTCTTGTAAAAATCATGAAATGTGTAAATAATAGGCTTAACTCCATAGTGGTTCTCAATTCGTTGAACACATTTTAGCAGACCAGTCATTAGCCTGGAAGCCGAAACTTCTCCCAATTCCTCTACATCAATAACTGGAGGCAAATCTCCTTTTTCTAGTTGAACGTGCTTGATAAAATGATTTGCTTGCAATTCGCCTTTTTGATTTGGGTTAAAATAATGATAAGCACCTCGCACAAAGTGGTTCTTTTTGGAGGCTACCCAGTTTTCTTGAAACCTTTTGTCTACATACGTTCCTCCTTCTGTCGCTTTAATAAACACAAAAGTTAGGCCTATATTATTATCTTTCATCTGGCTGGCCATTTCCCAATTTATTTTTCCTTGGTGATGCGAAACATCGATACCATGCACAGAGAATTGCGTGGGCAGTTTTATGCCAAATTCTGTAAAGTTTTTGTACTGTTCTGAAAATATAGCTTCCCAAACTCTTTGAAAAGGATAGTACTCATTGGAAACATAAAATAAACAAAGGATTGCCCATGCCCAACTTGTCCCAATGAGCTTATTTCTCTTGCCAGACCTTCTTTTGTTATGTCTTTTTCTGTGCTTCAATGTAATTTTATATGTCAGATTATTTGTGTTTAATATGTTGAATTACAATAAATAATTAATAAAATTAATTATAATTAATGTCATTTCATGTTAGTTTTTTCTTTTTTTATCGAAACGAATTATGTGAATTTTGAATCATCAATAACACAAAAACTAAAGTTATGAAAACAATTAAAAAAACATTAATCGGTCTTGTATTATTCTCTTCTACAGCCTTATTTGGCCAAGACCAAATAAAGCCCACCTGTACAGTTTTGGATATTCAAGTAAAAGGGCAACAGATGATAACTTCTTCTGAAGCCGGAAACTTAACTCGACATTTAATGAACAAGCTAAATGTGTACACAATTACTTATGACCAAGATATAAATTATGTTCTTGCCGAAGAATCACGAGAAAATGGACAAAAATGGAGTTATGAATGTTATAGCATCCAATGTCTTGAAGAAGTAGGTAAATTATTGAAATCCAATAAAATGCTCAGCGGATATATCGAAAGAATTAGAGGAAACGTTATCGTTTCTTTTAGAGAATTTGATGTAGCCACCTCCAAAATAACTAATTCTATTTCGCGTGAATACAAAGATATTCCTGCAGAATTGAAAAACATGGTGCTTCTAACTCTACAAGAAATGTACGGACTAGAGAGAGAAAAACAATTGGTTGATTATCTTACTCAGATCAATAGCAGAGAGGGTGTGCCAAACAATCCGGATGTAAAACGACTTAATCATTCTGGTGTAAGAATGGGCGTTGTACACGTACTTGGCGATAATGGAGATATCTTAAAAAAGCCAACAGGCAAAGGTGGGTATGATGCTTCTGCTACTTTGTTTCAGTTTGGATATCAATTTGAAACTCAATACTTAAATCAAGGGCGTGTTCAGGGATTGTTTGAGTTTATTCCTACAATTACCGGACTTGAGC
The DNA here is from genome assembly GCA_023255335.1 of Flavobacteriales bacterium. Classification (GTDB taxonomy): domain Bacteria; phylum Bacteroidota; class Bacteroidia; order Flavobacteriales_D; family CAJJDF01; genus CAJJDF01. The sequence goes on from JALRIS010000044.1 coordinate 15,955, forward strand.
AAGGTTTGTTTTTGCCTTCTCTAACAGTTCTTCACGGACTGAGGGATAACAAAAGTGGATTGGAGTTTGCATTCGGTCCTACGTTTGGAGTTTCTCGTGTGGCAAAAGGTTTCTTTGATCAAAATGATGAATGGAAGTTGAGAACAGAATGGGATCAAGAAGGGTCAAATCCAAATCCCATTGTGACTCGATTAGATAGTAGAGGAAGTGTAGTACTTAATGCTGGTTTTTTATTCGGTGTTGGGTTCAGCTTTAAAAGTGGAGACTTGAATATCCCCGTGAATTTATTTTCGGTGATGCAAAAAAAGAGCTTTAGAGTGGGTGTTTCATTTGGTTTTAATGCCAAAGGAAACAGTAAATAAACATTGTAGCTGAAACAGAAGACACATAAACTATTGCTGTATGAACTTACGTAATCTACCTACAAGTTTAATTTATTCAAGATTATTTTTAGGAATATTAATAGGACTAATTGCGATAATCAATCCCGTTTCTTCGGGGTTGATTATCGCAATACTTATGTTTGTTGGTATACTTACTGATATTTTTGATGGTATAATAGCCAGAAAGTTAGGTGTATCCAGCGAGCAGTTGAGAGTGCTTGATTCGTCAGTTGATCTGTTTTTTATCTGGTTCCTCAGTTTTTTTTAACCAATTATGTATGGATTCTGTTGATCCTCGCTCTTGAATTTTTGGCTTATCTTATCTCCCTTGTAAAATTCAACAAACCCATTGCCACTCACACTTATCTTGCTAAATTATGGAGTGTTTTTCTTTTTTGTTTTTTAGCTGAGCTTGCGATCATTCAAACTAGCACCCTATTGTTTTGGGTGGTAATTATTTTAGGCTGTATATCGAGGTTAGAGATTATCTTCATATTACGGTTGTTAAAACACTGGAAAACTGATGTTTCCTCAATTTTTGATGTAAAAAATTAACGGTATGAAACGAGTAACTTTATTCATTATTTTTTTCTTGCTTTCTTATTGGGGAGAAGCACAAAGTGTTAAGCAGCAAATAAAAATGCTGGACTTCACTCCTATCGTTAGTTATTCCAATCGACTTCATATTCCAAATGCCTCTGACGATACACTCACTATTCATTCTGTTGGTTTTGGCCTCACGGTGATAGAACGAAGTGATGTGGATGACTCTTATTTTCCTTGGTATATGACTTGGGAGTATGTTGCTGTTCCTTTTGTAAAATTAGACTTTAATTTTGCTCACTACAAGGAGGAGTTTAACTTGTTTACTCCGAGTGATGGTGCCTCACCTCTCGTGCTGAGTGTAGGAGCTACAGCTGGAAAAGGGGCAGCTTTGTTGTTTTTTCCTGTCGGAATTAATGGAACTGCTGCAATAGCAACAGACTTTAAAAACGCCTATTTTCAGTATGGAGTTGGTTACGATGTAATGGGACTTTCAATCGGTGTTTCTGGATTGCTCAATCTTTTTGGTCCGAACGATTCTTTTTACAAAAAGGAAGTAGCGCTTGAAATTCGGTATCTTATAAATTGGGAATAATTATTCACCTTCCATGAGCTCAGCAATCTCCATCCAGGCCATCGTTTTTTCTTCCAATACTTCTCCGGTAGTCTTTAGTTCATCTGCTAATTCTTGCAGCGATTTTGGACTCAATGTTGGATCATACATCTTTCCTGTTATTTCCTTTTTCTTTTCTTCTAATTTGGCAATTTGATCCTCGAGGCGCATAAACTCCTTTCGTTTATTGTTGCTTATTACGGGTTTTGTTTTGTTCTTTTTATTCTCAATTGCTTTGCTTTCAGATAGGTCATACTTTTCTGATTTTTCTCCTTTTTCCTCTCTTTTATCTATTCTTTGTTGTTCATTATCTGCCAATAGGAGTTCTCTATATTTGGTGTAATTTCCCAATATGTCCTTTATTTGACCTTCTCCTTTGAAATAAAAAATATGATCACAAACTTTATCAATAAAGTATCTGTCGTGCGAAATAACTATTAAGCAACCCTGAAACAAGTCTAAGAAATTTTCGAGTGCTTGAATGGTATAGATGTCCAAATCATTGGTTGGCTCATCAAGAATAAGAAAATTTGGGTTTTCCAGAAGAATTGTGAGTAAATAAAGTCGTTTTTTTTCGCCTCCACTTAAGAGTTCAACATGCTGATAATGCATGTTTTTTGGAAAAAAGAATTTTTCTAATAATTGAAGAGCAGTAATCGACTTTCCTTTCTCCAGAGGAATAGATTCTGCAATATCTTTTACTACTTCAATTACTTTTTTTCCGGGCTTAAAGGACATTCCTTTCTGGTTGTAATAACCAAACTTCACTGTTTCTCCAATCACAATTTTTCCAGAGTCGGGCGACAACTCATTCATAATCATATTAATGAAAGTTGTTTTTCCAACCCCATTTTTACCTACAATTCCTATTTTTTCGTTTCTTTTGAAATTATAACTAAATTTTTCGAGCATTTTGTTATCGCCAAAACTCCTCGACACATTATGGAATTCCAAAATTTTTGTTCCTAATCTTGTCGAGAGTACTTTTAACTCCAGAGTGGAATTGTCAATTTTTTTGGTGGCTGCTTCTTTTACAGCATCAAAGGCATCTATTCTTGCTTTTTGTTTGGTACCTCTTGCTTTTGGTTGTCTTCTCAGCCATTCTAGCTCTTTCTTCATCAAATTTTTTGCCTTGTCAATAGTTACTTGATCGTTGGCGAATCTTTCGGCTCTTTTTTCTAAGTAATAGGAATAGTTCCCTTTGTATTTGTAACAGGCACCTCCATCAAGTTCAATGATATCTGAACAAATACTCTCTAAAAAATACCTGTCGTGAGTTACCATAAACAAGGTTAAGTTCTTTTGAGACAAATATTCTTCGAGCCACTCAATCATATCTAAATCAAGGTGATTCGTGGGTTCATCTAGAATAAGTACATCTGGCTCATTCAGTAATACTTTGGCAAGAGCCAGTCTTTTGTGTTCACCCCCCGACATTTTTTTGACACTTCTTTCGAAATCTTGATGTCCCAAAACCGATAAGATTTTTTGAGCTTGCTGCTCTGCGTCCCAACCTCCTATCCTATTCATTTCCTCCATTGCCTCCTGAAATTTGTTGGATTCAGGGGCAGTTCGCGCTAGCTCTTCATATTCTTGGACTATTTGAAATTTAGGGGAATCAAATATATACTCTTTAATGGTTTCATACTTTTCGAAAGAATCGGCTTGGTCCAAAAATCCAATTGTAGTGTCGTTTCTCATAATGACTTGACCAGTATCAGGAGTTTCTATTCCCGTAATAATTTTGAGCAAAGTAGATTTTCCGGTTCCATTTTTGGCCACTAAGGCAATTTTGTCTCCTTTGTCAATGCCAAATGTAACTTCTTCGAATAAGACTTTGATACCGTAAGACTTTGAAACGTTTTCTATAGAAATATAATTCATAATTACCTTAATACGAACCGAGCGGAGTTCCGTGATTTTTGCTCAAGAAGAATTGTTTTGTTGGCCGTCATTTTGGTCAACACTTCTTCGTTGTAATGCCTTATTGTTAACAAGGTAGCTTCGTCATTATAGCGAACGTCAAAAGTTCCTTTTAGTAATGAAAAAAGATGTTCTACCTTGTTTGTTGAGTTTTCAAAACATACCGAAAAACTAAGTGCAGAGTTTTGAATAAGGTTTACTTTTATTTTTGCTTCTGCTAGCTTTGCAAAGATAAAACTTAGATTGTCCTCTGCAATAAAAGAAAAGTCTTTTGGAGAAATGGAAAGCAAGATTTGATTTTCAATAAATATGTAGGAAGGCAGCAAGGCATCGAACTCCATAGATTTTTGTACCACTGTCCCTTCGTTTTCTGGATGTATAAATGATTTTACATACAAGGGAATTAGTTTGTTTTCCAGTGGTTTAATTGTTTTTGGGTGAATTACCGTAGCCCCATAATAGCTCAATTCAATTGCTTCTCGATAACTCATTTTATCGATTTTACTTGCTTCCGGAAAATGTTTTGGATCTGCATTGAGCACTCCCTCAACATCTTTCCAAATTGTGACGCTCTCCGCTTTCGCGCAATATCCAAAGATGGCTGCCGTAAAATCAGAACCTTCTCTTCCTAGGCTTGTCATGTTTCCGTTCTTATCACTTCCGATAAAACCTTGAGAAACAATGATTGAATGAGTTAAATTAGCTTGTATGTTTTTTTCGGTCTCCTCCCAGTTTACTGTGGCTTGCCTAAAATCAGAATTCGTTTTGATTAAAGACCTTGCATCCAACCAGCAATTTGAAACAGACTCTTTTGAAAGAAAGTGGCTCACAATACTAGTCGATAGTAATTCGCCAAATCCAATAATACTGTCATAGGTTTGATCATAATCTGTATCTCTACCTTTTTCAAGAACTTCTTGCAATTGGTAAAACAGTTCATTGATTGCCACATACACTTTCTCTTTTTTATCCGGAAAGAGGTCCCACAAGATAGCGTTGTGAAAATCAATGATATGGTCAAGTGATTCTTTTGTGGTAGATGATTGATCACAAAAAGAATGAATGAGCCATTCAAAAGCATTTGTCATTTTTCCCATTGCAGAAACTACCACAATGAGTTTTTCGGATTTATGAGATTCTATTATACGGGCCAAATTTCGAACAGAGTCGGCATCTTTTACGGAGGCTCCTCCAAACTTAAATACTTTCATAACTCAAAGTTAACAGATACTTTTTCTTTCGCATAAAAAAAGTGCTTGTGATATTCACAAGCACTTTTTGAAAATGGAGTAAGGTAGTTTATTATTGTTTTACAAATCTAGTGTATCCCACTTTGTTGTCTGAAGATACTTTGATAATGTACACACCATTTGTAAGATCAGACACATCAATTGTGTTGATGTAATTTAGCGAAATTGTTCTGATTAGTTTTCCTTCAGCATTAATAATTTCTGCCGTCCCTAGGTTCACTCCTTCCAACGTGAAAATTGAGGAAACTGGGTTTGGGAAAACAGACAAAGCTAAGTTTTCGTACTTCTCGTCTAAAGAAATAGCAATTTTTTGAACAATATCCATTGAGTCTCTTGGCTCTAGTTTGAATTCTCCAAAAGAGTAATATACTAATCCTGTTACGTCATATCCTTGATATTGAACAGGAGTATATCTAAATAGTAAGTCATCTACTGGAAGCGTATCCATTGCAGTATTTGCAACATCCCACTCTCCAAAACCTGCGTTTGAGTCTACACAAATTACCGCAGATACTTTGGCAAGCATTCCTTCGTATTGCTCATCTGCAATTGAAGAAGAAGTTAGAGCTAATGGCGTTGGCAATGCATTACCCGTAGAAACTGTGATTAAGGTATCGATGTTTTTTATTTGAGTGAGGTTGAAATATTCAGCCACCTTTCCTTTAATAACAATTTCGTCTCCTCTATTTGGTGTATTTGTGTTGTCGTACACATAGATACCGTTCCATGCAGTTGTTCCATCTTGGATAAAATATCCACTTCCGTGAGTTCCTGTTACGATTCCTGTAGTTTCCACCAATGAGTCTTCCAACGGAGAATCTCCAGAGGTAGAAGTCGTAAACTGAATGTCGTAAATTGATTTTGCCACATACGTTGCTGGCGGAGTTGTTGATCCTCCAAGTTTTGTAATGGCTATAGAATCAATTCCTAACCCTGTAGCGTTTGTATTTCTTAACGAAAGAATAAATTCTCCTGCAGTTGCCGCAGAGGAAACCGTTAAGGTATCAGAAAAAATATTGGTTGTAGGAACAGAGGCAGCCGTTAACAACTTGTAATTGTTGTAGGTTCCGTAAGATCCATCATAAAAGTTAATTCTTAAGTCTAACGTTGAATCAGCATAATACCACACTTTTATTTCGTAGTTACCAGCCGCAACGGCTGTTCCTACATTGGTAAACCTTTTGTGCGAGGAAGATTGGTTAACAATAGTCGCCAAGTAACCTCCTCTTAGAGCAGTTGAGGGAACTGATGGAAATTGAGCAACAGTAGCATTGGATCTTGATCCGTTCCATCCATCTGGACTACCTGCCGTCCAATTTGCAAAGTTTGTTTGAATGATAGTTTGTGAAAACAAACCAGTCGCAGCAAAAAGTGCTGCTGATAAAGTAATTATTTTTTTCATAATTCCGTTTTTTGTGAATATTTGAACAAAAGTACACAGAATTATTTAAATATAACATTAAGTTCTCATTATTTAATAAACACTTTGGTTGCACCAATTCCTTTATCCGACCAATGCTCATCCATGTATTCTATGTTTGGGTAGCTATTAAGTAAATATCTAACCTCTTCTCTCAGCCTTCCCTTCCCTACTCCATGAACAATTACTAGCTGCGAGGTGCCTTTTTCAATATGTTTGTCTAATTGTTTTTTACAATTATCTAGCTGAAACAAAACAATTTCATGGTTAGCCATATGACCATGTGTATCTAGCAGGTTTTCGATGTGCAAATCGATGACCGGAATGTGTGGAACTTTGTTGCGTTTTTTGGCAAAAGGGTTTTGCTTCACATTCCTATTCTCAAAAGTTTCAATTTCTACGTTGTCAAAGGCCGAAGCTTGAAAGTATACCAATTCTTCTTCCTTTCTCACCTGATCAAAACCGTGTTCGTCCTCGATAACAAAATCACCGTTTTCATTTTTATCAACAATGGTAAAAATACCTGTCTCGTCTAGTAGCGTAACTTTGTCGTTAATTTTTAGCATGACTTAATTTTTCGTGCAACTCGAATAATTCGTTACTACACAAGTAAATATTCTGACAGCTTTGGTACAACAATTCTTCCAGAACAAGGTTGGAAGCTAAAGCCACTTGAGAATAGTTTTGAGAAGCATTTTTGAAGCCTCCATATTCACTTTGCCACATTGTTGTAATCAATTCTAGTCCGCCTTTTTGAGGTTTAAGATTGTCAATCAACCCACCAACATTTCCTGCTCCCGCATGGTAGATATGGAGCACAAAAAGCTTGAACCACAAATCATTTTCATTGTACTCTATCTGGTTTCTTTCTAGAATTAGTCTGGCGCTTGGTATGCAAGAAAGTCCTAAAAGCTTGGAGGCAGCTATCGCTGATTTTTCAAAGTCTTTTCTTTCGTCAATTGTTCTGTTTACGGTAAGTCCATAAGTGCGAGCTACTGAATTCATTAGCTGAAAAGGTCCATAAGCTCCTACACTAGAGTACTGAATCTTCCCCGGACTTTCAATGAGAAGTATAGATTGTGCATACCAAGGGTTCACTCCTTCTCTTTCAAAAATTTCTATTCCCTTCGATAAGGAAGGCAATACTTTCTCTATTTGGTAAAAGTGATTCTTGCCTGAGGTAACAAAAAGTCTTTCGGCCGAATCCAATTCATAAGTCTGTCTTAGGGCGTTGCGGACACTGTCTTTTTCTTCCTCGGATTGTTTTTGCCATTCAACAAAAGAGGTTTTCATCAGTATTTCTCTCGTTGCAGCTACATTTATCAGACAAGAATCCGGAGACAAATTCATTACTTGCTTCCAAAAATTGGGTTGTGCCAACAAATCCCACTTTTCACAAATTAATTGCTCATCGGGAACAAAATAAACAGAGTTAGAATCATCTTGTCGAGTGATTTCTAAATAAGAAAACGATTCTTGTCCGAAAAGAACGGCAGTGAAAGCGCTAAATAAGAAAGTTAAATAATAGGTTTTCATACCTCGAATAACGCAATTAACCTACTTATCTGTGTAATGGCGAAAGATATTTTAACAACCAACCTTCGTTAATAACTCTTTCCGTTTTTCTTACGCCTAAGAGCACCGCTATAATTGTGACTAGAATTATAGGATATAAAGTTCAATTATTTTTATCTTTGAAACTCTTAAAAAGAAACTATTTTATGATTGATCAAACTCCTTATAAACCAACAAATAAAGTAAGAATTGTAACAGCTGCCTCTCTTTTCGATGGTCACGATGCTGCTATCAATATCATGCGTAGAATAATTCAATCTACTGGATGTGAAGTGATTCACTTGGGTCACGACCGAAGCGTGGAAGAAGTTGTAAATTGTGCCATTCAAGAAGATGTTCAGGCAATAGCCATGACTTCCTACCAAGGAGGGCATACTGAGTATTTGAAATACATGTATGATTTGTTAGAGGAAAAAGGTGCTGGTCATATCAAGGTTTTTGCTGGTGGTGGCGGTACTATTTTACCAGAAGAAATAAAAGAGCTTCATGAGTACGGAATTGCTAGAATATATCATCCTGACGATGGCAGAGCAATGGGGCTTCAAGGAATGATTAATGATTTGGTGGAAAAAAGCGACTTCCCAGTTGGAGATAAATTAATCAATGAAATAAGTACCGTAAGCGAGAAGAAAGTAACTTCCATTGCGCGATTGATAAGTGCTGCAGAGAATTATCCAGAACAAGCCAAATCTGTGATGGAGGAAATTCATGCAATGGCAGAGAAAGTAAAGACTCCAATTTTGGGGATTACAGGTACTGGAGGAGCAGGAAAATCGAGTTTGGTAGATGAGTTAGTTCGTAGATTTCTATTAGATTTTCCAGAAAAAAATATTGCAATTGTTTCTGTTGATCCTTCCAAACGAAAAACTGGAGGAGCCTTATTGGGAGACAGAATAAGAATGAATGCGATCAAAAATGAACGAGTTTACATGAGGTCATTGGCTACTCGTCAATCCAATCTTGCCCTCAGTAAGCATGTAGCTGAAGCACTTCTTATCCTAAAGGCAGCCAACTATGATTTGATTATTTTGGAAACTTCAGGAATTGGTCAGTCTGACACTGAAATCATGGATCATTCTGATGTCTCGTTGTATGTCATGACGCCTGAATTTGGCGCTGCAACGCAACTCGAAAAAATAGATATGCTAGACTTTGCAGATTTAGTTGCCATCAATAAGTTTGATAAGAGAGGTTCGCTCGATGCATTGAGAGATGTGAAAAAGCAATACATGAGAAACAACAACTTATGGGACACTCCTCAAGAAGAATTACCTGTTTTTGGAACCATTGCCTCTCAATTTAACGATCCAGGAATGAATTCGCTTTACAAAGCAATAATGGAAAAAATCGTGGAGCGAACAGAAGCTAAAGAACTTGAATCAAACTTTCATATTTCAGATGAAATGTCCGAGAAAATTTTTGTGATTCCTCCGTCAAGAACAAGATACCTCTCAGAGATATCTGAAAACAATAGAGCTTATGACGCGCGGGCGAAAGAACAATCGAAGGTAGCTCAACAACTTTATGGAATATACAAAACGATAGAGTCTGTGTGTGGATCTATTCCCGAAATTGAAAAGGGAATTATTCAGAGTGAACAAGTATTGAATCAACTAACAAATGACAAACAAAAGGAGTTTGCTGAATTGTTAATTTCTGAATTTGATAGGGTAAAAATGAATTTAGATCCTCACAATTTTGAGAGCATTCAAAATTGGCTAGAAAAGGTAAAAAAATACAAAGATCCTTTGTATGTGTTCAAAGTAAGAGACAAGGAAATCAAGATTGAAACACACTCAGAATCATTGTCTCACCTTCAAATCCCGAAAGTGGCTTTGCCAAAGTACACGGCTTGGGGCGATTTGTTGAAATGGATTCTACAAGAAAACGTGCCAGGTGAATTTCCATACACTTCGGGCTTATATCCATTCAAACGAACGGGAGAAGATCCGTCCCGAATGTTTGCGGGAGAAGGAGGTCCGGAGAGAACAAATAAGAGATTTCATTATGTTAGTCAAGGTATGCCAGCAAAAAGGTTGTCAACCGCTTTTGACTCAGTAACACTATATGGAAATGATCCGGATGCACGACCAGATATTTACGGAAAAGTAGGAAATTCGGGGGTTTCTATTTGTTGTTTGGATGATGCCAAGAAGTTGTATTCAGGATTCGACTTATCGCATCCACTTACTTCGGTTTCGATGACGATAAATGGCCCTGCTCCAATGCTACTCGGTTTTTTTATGAATGCAGCTATCGATCAAAATTGTGAAAAATACATTCGTGAAAATGGTCTTGAAAAAGAGGTAGAAGCAAAAATTATAGAAAAGTACAAAAAGGCCGGAACACGAAGACCGGCCTATCAAGGTGAATTGCCAGAAGGTAATGATGGTCTTGGACTTATGCTGCTGGGAGTTACAGGAGATGAGGTTCTTCCTGAAGATGTGTACGCAAAAATAAAAGCGGAAACTTTGACTCAAGTAAGAGGAACTGTTCAGGCGGATATTCTAAAAGAAGATCAAGCTCAAAATACTTGTATATTCTCTACTGAATTCGCGTTGCGATTAATGGGTGACGTGCAAGAATATTTTATTGATCACGGAGTGAGAAATTTTTACTCAGTGTCCATCTCAGGATATCACATTGCTGAAGCTGGAGCAAACCCAATTACGCAACTTGCTCTTACACTGGCAAATGGATTCACTTATGTAGAGTATTACTTAAGCCGAGGAATGGACATTAATAAGTTTGGTCCAAATTTATCTTTTTTCTTTTCGAATGGTATTGATCCAGAATATGCGGTAATCGGAAGGGTGGCCAGAAAAATCTGGGCAAAAGCGATGAAGAACAAATACAAAGCGAATCCAAGGTCTCAGATGCTTAAATATCACATCCAAACATCTGGGCGATCGCTACACGCACAAGAGATTGACTTTAATGACATTAGAACTTCTCTTCAAGCGCTTTATGCAATTTACGACAATTGTAACTCCCTACATACCAATGCCTATGACGAAGCTATCACCACTCCTACCGAAGAATCGGTAAGAAGAGCAATGGCAATCCAGCTTATCATCAACAAAGAGTTAGGTTTGACTAAGAACGAAAACCCGATACAAGGCTCATTTATAATTGAAGAATTGACAGATTTGGTGGAAGAAGCCGTGTTAATGGAATTTGATAGAATTACTGAAAGAGGCGGTGTTTTAGGTGCGATGGAGACTATGTATCAAAGAAGTAAGATACAAGAAGAAAGTATGTATTATGAAACTTTGAAACATAACGGAGAGTTCCCTATTATTGGAGTAAATACCTTTTTGAGCAAGAACGGTTCTCCAACGATTGTTCCCGCGGAAGTTATAAGAGCGAGTGAAGAAGAAAAGCAATACCAGCTTGAAATGCTTCAGGATTTGCACAAAACTAATGGAGATAAACTTGAAACTGAACTCGCTAAGATCCAACAAGCGGCTATCCAAAATGAGAATATTTTCGAATACCTGATGGAAGCAACCAAGGTATGTTCGTTGGGACAAATCACAAACTCACTGTTTGAAGTGGGTGGGCAATATAGAAGAAACATGTAACTCTAAAAGGGTAGACATCAAACAACTTATAAGCCTTGTAATGAGTCAATTTTGTTGATTAATTTACAAGGTTTTTTTATTTCAATTAAATTGATAAAACAGAGTTTTGCAAGAGATTAATTCAATCAACTGATGGTCAATTGAATTATTTGTTATATTTTTAAAATTATTGTAAAATATAACACATGAAAAAACTTATACTTTTATCTCTCTCTCTTTTAGCCGTTCAGTATTTATTTTCTCAAGTTGCGCTTAATTTTAATGGACCTACCGATTATGTTCAAACATCTTACACGGGAGTACTTGGAACCTCTGACCGAACAATTGAAGCGTGGGTTTATGTTGATTCAAACGCACCGAATGCGAATTTAACCATTACCGATTATGGTAGAAATTCAGCAGGACAAAGAAATACTTTTATGGTGAATGCTTCGAGAAATTTGGCCTACATCTCTGGAGGAGGATCTACAGGAAACTTTTCATCCACTGTGGCCGTACCCATAGAAACATGGACTCACGTAGCTTTTGTTTTAAATGGTCGTATCGGATATTTATATATAAATGGTGTACAAGTAGGGACAAACTCCTTGACGAGTGTTTCTACTCCATCGGGGCAAACAAATTTTAGAATTGGCGAACGTGTTTCGGGAGGAACAATTCCGTTTTATGGAAGTATAGACGAAGTGAGATGCTGGAATACCGCCAGAACTTCGACAGAAATTCTAGCAAATATGAATTCTGAATTTTGTAGCATTCCAAGTGGTCTTGAAGCATATTACAGGTTTAATGAAGGTGTACCAGGAGGTACCAATACTCTAATTACTAACTGTATAGATGATATTGCTGGAGAAAATGGAACACTTTCGAATTTCGTACTAACAGCAGGAGACTCCTCAAATTATGTAACCGGTCCGGCTATCTCTGCTGGTTTTAGCAAATCAATTATTCAAGATTCGCTTTGTTCTGCTTTTACTTCTCCCAGTGGAAAAGTGTATTCAACTACAGGTATATATTTTGATACGTTAACAAATTCTGTGAGCTGCGATAGTTTGGTTCAATTTGATCTAACAATTTTTAATATTAACGACTCAGTGTATCGAGTTGGAGGGAGAATAACCTCTGTAGATACTTGGGCAAATCATCAATGGGTTAGATGCGATAGTGGGTTCTCTCCTATTTTGGGTGCTACCAATAGGTTTTATGATGCTACACAAGCTGGAACTTACGCAGTAATTGTTTCAAAAGGCAGTTGTTCGGACACTTCAGACTGTATTCGAATTAGTCTTACCGGATTGACCGATATGTTACAAAACAAGGTGACTATTTTTCCAAATCCTGCAACTTCTTTTCTCACCATTCAGCACTCAAATGACGATAGTTTCGTTCAGATAGCTCTTATCGATGTATCTGGAAAAACCATAAAAATATTACCCAACAATAAAAAATCGGTTGTGGACGTGTCAGATCTTGAATCGGGTATTTATTTTGTTAGGATTCAATTAAAGAACGAAATAGCTCATATTAAATTCATGAAAGAATAAGATGTAAAAAAGTTTGAGTAAAATTACCTAGTTTTGCTGGAGGTGAGCTGAATAAAACCAACTCCTTATTCTATTTTATGAAATTCAACAAAGAATTCAAAGACGCAATACTAGGCTTGTCTCAAAACGAAAAAGACAAACTCCTTCTCCGCTTACTAAAAAAAGACAAAGTGCTGAGTCGCGAATTGTATTTTCAATTAATTGATACAGATTCGGTTGACGATCATCAATTGGAAATGGAAAAATACATCAAAGAAAAAGTCACCTATTTTGCTACCAAAAGATACTCCCCTAGCTACTTGATTAAACGGTTACGTAGCGTGTCCAATGATATTTCAACTCACGTAAAAGTAACGAAAGACAAATTGGGTGATTCGTATTTAACTCTTTTATTACTTACCGAAGTTTTGGAGCAATTCAATACAAAGTTGGTAAAATCAACACCGGGACAAGCCCGTAAACTTTGTATTTATTATCTAACCAAAACATTCAAAATACTCATTGAAATCACAACGCTTCACGAAGATTATCACCTCGAACATCGCAATAATTTAGAAAGATTGGGCGAATTATTTCTCCAAAACGAGCACTTGATGAGAACCGCAAAGCAGAACGGTTTTGACGTAGATTGGCTATTGACAACTGAAATCCCCGAACATATAGAATCGATCTACAAAGAAATAAAATCTGCGGGTTATCTTTCTATGAAAACATATTTGAGCACTCCAGATTATAAGGTGACTTAAACGAATTATTGACGATCCAAATTCTGGAAATAATTTTACTTAGGATTTGTGATAAATGTGGAGAGTTTTGAAAAGAAATTCTTTTCTAATGCTTCAAATGATACCTTTGTCAATGAATCTAAACTTTTCTTCTATGTCTATTCTTCTCTGTCCTTTTTGTAAAAACAGCCTTCATTTTGATGGAAATAGGAGTTTTGTTTGCCAATCTGCTCATAATTTTGATTTATCAAAACAAGGATACCTGAATTTATTGCCCGTAAATAAGAAAAAATCAAAATCACCGGGAGACAATGGAATGATGGTAAAAGCTCGAAGAGAATTTCTTGAAGCAGGTTTTTATGACCCTCTTATGTCAGAAATAAAGAAAATCATTGATTCAAGCCTTGTGTTTTCTGATGAATCTATTCAAATTCTTGATGCGGGTTGTGGAGAAGGTTATTACTCCGAACAAGCATTGAGTAATTTGAACAATCATACTTCTGATATACTTGGAACAGATATCTCAAAACATGCGGTAAAAAGTGCAGCAGGGAAGTATAAAAATAATTTCTATTTTGTCAGTTCTATTTATGATTTACCTATAAAATCGAAAAGCTTGGACCTTATTCTCTCTGTGTTTTCACCCATTGATCCAAAAGAATTCAACAGAGGATTAAAAGAGTCAGGATTTTTACTTGTCGTTAGCCCTGGAAAAAACCACATGAAACAATTGGCAGAATTGATTTACGACACTTTTCGACCTCACCAATACACCATAGAAGAAAAAATTAGCGATTCTTTTTTACCCATATCTATCAGTCAAAAATCATTTCAAATAAATATACGTGATTCAGTTATGTTAGGAAATTTATTAAAAATGACTCCCTACTATTGGAATACAAGTGTAGAGGCGCAAAAAAAGATTGAACTTTGCAACGAAATTTCAATTCAATGTGACTTTCTTATTTCAGTTTTCAAATCGAAAAATTAGGACGATTGTTTCTTTAATTAATTGATGGTGAAAGAATAAAGTATTTGTATAGTCGTTAAAGTTCATTCAAAATGAGTATATTTAACCAGTATGAACATAAAATATATCTCAATGAATTTATACAAAAATTTCTTATTTGTCATGTTTTCGTTCGTCATGTCAGGTCAACTAATCAGTCAAAATGCACTGAATTTTGATGGAACAAATGACTATGTAAACTTAGGGAATTCGAGTTCAATCAATATCACAGGAACCGCACTTACCATGGAGGCATGGATATATCCTACTTCTTGGAAAAGCCAAGTATGGCAAGGAAATATTATAAGTAAGGAAAGTGCGGTTGGAACCGGATACATGCTTCGAGCGGGCTCTGGAGGTAGGTTAAATATAAATATTGGTAGCGGTGGACCTTGGAATGAATTAACTTCTTCGAGCGCTGTCTTGACTCTGAATACATGGCAACATGTAGCGGCAACTTACGATGGTTCTTATCTAAGACTTTATGTCAATGGTGTTTTAACGGATTCACTCGCTAAGACCGTCTCAATAGTAGGAACTGTTTCCAATAATTTATATCTGGGTGAATCTCCCGCCTACCCCGGAAGATACTTTCCTGGTGCAGTAGACGAAGTGCGAATATGGAACGTGACTAGAACAAAAGCAGAAATTGTGGCCAATATGAATAAAGAGATTTGCAACATTCCATCTTCACTAAAAGGATATTATACCTTCAATCAAGGAATACCCTCAGGAACAAATACCGGAGTAACCGTGTTGAACGATGCCTCGGGGAACGGAAACAATGGAATCCTGACTAATTTTTCGCTTTCTGGAAGTTCTTCCAATTGGGTATCAGGAACAACTGTAACACCAGGTGTGAGAACCACCTTGTTTACTGATACAGTTTGTAGTTCATACACTACTCCATCAGGTAGAATTATTACCACAACGGGAGTCACAGCAGATACCTTAAGCTCTTCTTTGGGTTGCGACAGTTTATTGGTTTTTG
>JALRIS010000108.1 GCA_023255335.1 Flavobacteriales bacterium
CATTTCCTACATTAATCCCATAAAGACCTATTCCTAATCGAACCATGTCGTACTGGAAATCGTTATAATTTTCAATTCCTGCCGTATTTAGAACGTGACGATGAATTGGGTAGCTAAACTGGCTAACAAGGTAGGAGGAATATTGCTCATACTTCTCTAATTGGTTATCGGTGTAGGCCCGTTCATTTGAATCGTCAGCAGAAGAAAGATGAGAAAAAACCGACTTGACATAGACTTCGGGTTGAGCATACAGATATTGAACCAATTGTGGCAATTGAGTAGGCAAAAAACCAAGCCGGTTCATTCCTGTTTCAATTTTTATATGAATGGGATACTCTTTTTTGTCCGATACTATTAAATCCTTTACGAGTTCGTCCAACATTTCAAGCGAATACACTTCGGGCTCTAAGTCATATTTAATTAAATCCATGAACGTTTCTGGTTCGGGATTCATTACTACAATTGGCATCGAAACTCCTTTTTTCCTTAAAGTAATTCCCTCATCGGTGTAGGCAACACCCAGATAATCTACTTTTTCTTGTTCTAAAAACCGAGGGATTTCTGTGGCTCCAGATCCATAAGCAAATGCCTTTACCATCACCATCAATTTAGTAGTAGGGTTAATTTTCTTTCGATACACGGCTAAATTTTCAGCCAATTGATTCAGGTTAATTTCCAATACGGTTCTATGATTTTTCTCTTCCAGTACCTTGGCCACCTGCTCCAACCGATGATTTCTACTTCCTTTAATCAGCACATAATGATCTCTAAACTCATATTCTTTTAATTGTGCGAGAAGCTCTGTGGTTGAATAAAATTGTGCTACTTCTATAGAAGAATCGATTCCTGTGATCTTTTCAGAACCTACTACAAGCAGTCGATTGATACCACTTACGTTCAACAACTCAACTAATTTCGGGTCAGAGAAAGGAGTTTCCGGAATTTCTGTTATTATGACCGTTTTAGGAAAATTATTTGCCTGGGCATTGAGATATTCCAAAGACAAAACCAAGGAGGAATAACTTATATTGTAACCGTCATTAATAATGGTTGAGTTCTCTACACCCTTTTTCATTTCAAGCCTAAGAGCTAAAGGAGACAGATGTGATATCCTCGATTGGATAGTTGCTTGAGTATAGCCCATCTTCTGCATTACAGCAATACAAATTTTACAATTCTCAACAGAGGACTTATCAGTGAAGGGAAACTCAAACCCTTCTATTTCTGATTCAAAGGTTACTCTTTCGGTTACATTCTTGAATAAGCGGACTTTTTCCTTTTCCTTTTGTTCCAGACTTACAAAACCATCCTGATGAGCCTCTCCCATTCTTGTTAACACACCAATACTTGGCTTCAAAATTGATTCTAACTTTTCCATCTCTCCAACTTCCGAAATTCCTGCTTCAAAAATTCCTAACGTATGAGTTTCATTTAAGAGCAAAACCGAAAGAGGAACTCCAATTTGTGAATTAAAACTCTTGGGACTTCGACAAATAAGAAAGTCCGGACTAAGCAGTTGGTAGAGCCACTCTTTCACTATTGTTTTTCCATAACTTCCTGTAATACCAATTACCGGAATCTGGTATTTCTGCCTGTGGTATTGGGCTAGCTTTTGAAGTGCTTCAAGAGTATTATGAACCCGTATTGTGGTAATGTGACTATCACTGATTGTTATTTCCTTTGACACCACGAATACTGTTACTCCTCGATCTACGAGATCTGGGATAAATTGGTGACCATCTCTTTTATCAGTTTCAAGAGCAAAAAAAACAGTGCCAGCCGAGTTTTGGACAGACCTGCTGTCTACCGAAACATGATTCACAAAACCTTCTCGCAAAGAATCTGTTTTTCCGTGAATACATTCTGTAAGTTCGTGCAAAGAGTATTTCATCGTTTGGTTGCTTTATTAAAACAGACTCTACACAGAGGTTCATACATCTCCATCTCACCCAACATCACTTGTTGTTCGTTCGTTGTTTTTCGATGCGAGAACTGAGCCAAAGAGCCACATTTGACGCAAATAGCATGTACTTTGGTGACATATTCAGCTGTTGCTATCAAGCCCGGCATCACTCCAAATGGCTTTCCAGAAAAGTCCATATCCAATCCTGCAATAATTACTCTTGCTCCATTGTTTGCCAATTGATTACACACTTCAATTAGTCCGTCATCAAAAAACTGAGCCTCGTCTATTCCTATTACTTCCACTCCGTCTGCCAGCAACAAAATATTTCTCGAAGAAGACACAGGAGTGGATCGTATTGAATTTTCATTGTGACTTACCACATCCTCATCATCATATCTTTTATCGATTGCAGGTTTAAAAATCTCGACAGATTGCTTAGCAAATTCAGCCCTCTTTAAGCGCCTTATCAATTCTTCTGTTTTTCCAGAAAACATCGAACCACATACTACTTCTATCCAACCTCTTTTCTCGTTCCCTTGCGTTAATGATTCTAAAAACATGCGATTTCGTATTTAACTCAAAATTACGAATTAATAAGACATAAAAAAAGGGATAACAATCGTGTTTTGCCATCCCTTTTCTGTTCCTCTAGACTTTTACTGATTCGACACTTCCGCTCTCATCTTTCTTCCTCCTTCAATCTCTACTCCATTAATTCCCTTCAATAATTTTCCAGCAATTTTTGGCGCCACATCTACAAAACTAAAGTTATCCATCATTCTTATTTTCCCAAGGTTCTTCCCAGCAACTCCTCCTTCTTGACAAAGCACTCGGATTAAGTGACCTTTGTCAGAAAAATCTTTCTCTCCTACATTTAAGAATAGCGTGGTGGATTCACCTTCTACATTTCTATTGAAACCGCCATTGTCTTTATCTCCTCTTCTCTCCCTTCTGTCGCTTCTGGGTTTTCGGTCTCTTCCTCTATCTCTATCTCTTCCACCTCTTTCTCTGTCGCCTCTTCTTCTTTCATTTCCTCTTCCTCTGTCACTCCCTCCTCGAGAATCATCATTTATGTCTCGCGCATTCTCGTAATAAGACAAAAATCTATTGAACTCTGCCGAAACAAATTTTGTGATAATCTCTTCTTTAGAAAATTCCTTCAGTTTTTCATCCACTGCAGACAGGTAGGGAGCAATTTGCTCTTCTTTTACTTCTACCTCTACCACTTTGTCGATCAATTGCATCAATTGTTTTTCACAAATATCCTTTCCAGTCGGAAATTTCTTTTGGTCAATCTTCGAATTGATTATTTTCTCAACAAACCTCAACTTGTTTGATTCTCTGGTGTTCAATAACAAGATAGAAGTTCCCTTTTTACCAGCACGAGCAGTTCTTCCTGATCGGTGGGTGTAACTTTCTATTTCATCTGGCAAGTTGTAATTAATTACGTGGGTTATATCATCCACATCAATTCCTCTTGCCGCTACGTCTGTCGCCACCAATAACTGAATATCTTTGTTTCTGAAAGCCTTCATCACTCGATCTCTTTGAGCTTGCGACAAATCACCGTGCAAAGGTTCGGCACTGTAATTACTTTTTATTAATTTATCAGCTACCTCCGAGGTTTCTCTCCTAGTTCTACAAAAGATAACTCCGTAGATATTGGGTTCAAAATCAATTATTCGTTTCAAACCATGAAATCTGTCTCTATCATTTACTTTATAAAAATGATGCTCAATATTTTTAGAGGCAGCATTCTTAGTTCCTACAGTAATTTCGATAGGATTATCCATGTAATTTTTCGCAATACGCACCACTTCTTTGGGCATAGTAGCCGAAAATAGCCAGGTTTGCTTGTCATTTGGAGTATTCTCCAAAATTGCATCGATGTCTTCTTTAAAGCCCATATTTAGCATCTCATCTGCCTCATCAAGAGCTACGTAACTTACCTGAGATAGATCAACTCTTTTTCTTTTGATCATATCCATCAACCTTCCTGGCGTTGCAACTACTATTTGTGCACCTCTATTAAGTTGTCTTACTTGAGTGTCAATACTAGCTCCTCCGTATACGGGAACAATATTTGCTCCTCTAAAGTTTCTCGAAAACTGCTGAAAATCTTTACTGATTTGAATACACAACTCCCTTGTAGGGCAAATAACAAGACCTTGAGTTGTTTTGCTACTAAAATCTACTTGATTTACCATTGGCAAACCAAAAGCTGCAGTTTTACCAGTTCCTGTTTGGGCAAGACCAACAAGGTCTCTTTCTGTTTCTAATAATTGTGGAATTGCTTCTTGTTGAATAGGTGAGGGATCAACAAAACCCAAAGATGCAACCGCATCTAGGACCTCTTGCTTGAGGCCAAGTTCTTTAAATGTCATTTCTGATTTTTTTAATTAATAATTACGAATAAAAATCTCTTAAAAAAACACATTAACACGACATTACGAGGTTTAAGAAATCCTTATTGCTGCACAAAGGTAAGGTTTATTATTAACAATACCGCAGATTCTGTTAATAAACAAAAAAGGCGCAAACAGTTGTTCGCGCCTTTTCTAATTGTTTGTACTATGAATTATCGTCTTCTTCGTCTTCTTTTCTGCGGAATAAAGTTGTACCCTGCAGTTAATTGAACTGAATGTTGATAAGAATCAAAGTTAATATTTTGAGTTACTGGCATAACACTACCCACATACCTTGCTCCTACTCTTAGTCCTTTCTCAAAATCATACATGGCCCCTGCTACAACCGCAATATCAATAGTGTTGTAGTCGATACTAAACTTGTTTGGTCTTTCCGATTTTGATGTATTCACTGTAGTTTGCTCGTAAATAGTAATACTTCTCGTCACTTCATTAATTTCCGATTTTCCTAAGAACAACCCGATTTGTGGTCCAGCAAAAAAACTAAAGTAATTTTTTCTACCATACTTCCCCGTGTTTGGAGACAAGTTGAATTTAAAAAGGATTGGAATATCTAGGTACGTTAATTTGTTGTAGATATAGTTTTCAGTGATAATTGACATAAGTGTATCTTCCGATAAATTTTTCAATACCTCATTGTAGTTTCTAAGACTAACAGAAGGTTCTATCTGAATTCCAATATTATCTGTGAAGGAGTAATCCAAAAATAACCCGAAATTGTACCCAAAACCACCTGTATTCGCATACTGCAAGTCTATTTGATCTATCTCTGGTTTTATTGAATTAAACTTTGAAACATTTGCTCCTGTTGCTGATTGTGGAACCATGTAATAACCAACTCCTCCTCTAACTCCAAATTTTACTTGAGAAAACATTCCTAATGAAAACATTAGGAATGAACTCAGTAATACTATTTTTTTTGTACTCATAAATGGTTACTTTGTGATCGCTTATTTTGTAAATGCGTTAACAAATTGCAATCCCCAAGGTTCTTTCTTGAAAATCACTAATCCGAAAGAAATGTCTTTTGTATTCCAAGCCACATCTTTCTTTGCTTCAAATTCAAGGTTTACTGTGTACCCTCTAGAAGCTCCGTTTGTTGTTAATTTGTATCCGAAATTCTCTACAGAACTAGTGGTAGTTGGTTTTGCAATTCTTGCAACATAGTTGTGGTGAATTGTGTTATTTCCATCTGCATGTCCATTTTGGTACCCAACGATATTGTCTACCATCATGTAAGGAGCTAAGTAATATTCTCCCTCTACTTCAGCAAAAAACTTTGTTGTTGTTTTCAAAAGTACGCTCTGTCCAGAAACTTCCATTTCGTAGTTTGAGTTAGCCTCAACGTAGTCAGACTCAACATGCTGATTGATTACAGAATCATCCGCATTAGGAATAAAGTTGTAAAAGAAAGTTGGAACAGACCCTCCAAGGTTAAAAGCTGGTCCTACTTCATCAAATAACGTTGACCCTTCAGCAGTAGTAAACGCATCTTTCCAAGCCATGAATAAGGCCTTATTTTTGTAAGTATCCTTCAAAGCTTCAAACTGTGGAAACCCCCAAGATCCGCAAGGTCCACACCAAGTTGCCGTTCTTTTACCGATAACCGCCATATTTGTTTCAGTCACTTCCAAAGTGTTTTCTGATTCTTCCATAGGTGAAGTTTTACGACACGCTACGAATGCTGTTGCAATCAACAGCCCTAGTACAATTTTTTTCATAATTAGTAGATTTAGTATTTTGTGCAATATACAGATTTTTAGTCAATAACTCAAGAAATATTGCTTTCCATTGAGCTTCGATTCGAACGTACTAGTTTAAAGTACACTCATTTTTGAAATATCCATTTAAGTAAGAAGCAGTTTCGCAAGTTGTAGTAGCGTCCTTTTTCTTTCCTGTGATCACCGTTTCCGTAGTGGTGGTAGGAAGTGGCGAAGTAGGGGTTGCATCGGTCAGCGTACAAGTACACGTATACTCTTTGGGACCGCAACTAGACAAGGCAATTAAACAGGCAATAGACAGGCTTAATACTATTTTTTTCATCTTATTTTTTTTATTTTCTTGGCTAATTTACAAATTTTTTTCGCATACCGAACATTCTGACGAAATTTCTTTCTAAAGTAACTAGCTGAAAATAGACTCTGTTACTCAATACAACTTTTGTGTCATTTGAATTTTTCACCTGATATGTTTTCAAAAAACAATCTTTTTTTTCATCTTGCATACGATTAAAAAAACATTTCATGTCTACTTGTCAATTTTGTAAAAAAGAAATTTCCATCAACTCTCAGAAAGCGAAGAAGTTTTGTTCAACAAATTGTAGGGTAAAAGCCTATCAAAAAAGAAAAAGAATGACGCCCTCAATGACTTGTCATGTGTGTAAAAAAGGGGTCCTGACCTACCGAATTGTTCTCCATAAACCTCCTCAGATAAAGTGTACTGAGTGCGGCACATTGTGGAAGGCTGAGTAATATTGATTTTTTTTACGATTTTTAAATCTTACTGATATCATACGATTTGTTGCCCATTACGGGGGTCACTTTCTCTTACCTGCAATTCTCAGTTTTTTCTTCTTCCAAAAGGATGGAAAGGAGTGTATATGATTTTTCTGGCCACCATGTTGGTAGATTTAGACCATTTACTGGCTACGCCTATTTTTGACCCCAATAGATGTAGCATAGGTTTTCACCCTTTGCATTCGTATTGGGCTATTTTTATTTACATAATTGGCCTTGGCTGGAGCAAAACTCGATTAGTCTCAATTGGGTTGCTCTTACACATGTTCATTGATTGGCAAGATTGTTTCTGGCACTAGCTTGGGCGACTTTACTTTTTTCTGTTGGGTGGCACAAATTTCTTTTTAGGAGTTGTTCCTTCCTCTTTTTTAGGCATGGGCCCTCTCAAATGAATAATCAAACCGTTAAGAAAATTTCGCAATAGCTGATCACCACATTCTTGGTAGTTTTTGTGATCTTCTTTCTGAAAAATCGCATTCAATTCAGGTTTGGTCATTTTAAAATCAACTAATTCTAGCACTTTCAAGATGTCTTCATCTCTCATTTTGTGAGCCACCCTCAGTTTTTTCATTATGTCGTTGTTTGTCAGCATATTCTTCGTTTTATTTTGTTAATGGGCTTGTAGCCAATTTTCTCCAGTATTCATTTCCACTTCCAATGGCACTGCCATTTTTACCGCATTCTCCATGTTTTGCTTTACCAGTTCTTGCATGACTTCAACTTCATTTTTATCGACATCAAAAACCAATTCATCGTGCACTTGAAGTAACATACGCGAGTTAAGTTTTTTCTTTTTCATCTCCTCCAAAATACGGATCATCGCAATTTTAATAACATCTGCCGCAGTTCCCTGAATTGGAGCGTTTATAGCATTTCGTTCAGCGTGACCTCTCACTATGGCGTTACTCGAATTAATGTCTTTTAAATTTCTTCTTCTCCCAAGCAAAGTTTCAACATATCCATTTTCTTTGGCCTGGACTATACTTTCGTCCATGTAGGATTTTATTTTTGGATATTTCTCGAAATAGCTATCAATAATCTCCTTCGCCTCCTTTCTCGGGATAGACAATCTTTGTCCTAAACCGAAAGCAGAAATTCCATAAATAATTCCAAAATTAACCATCTTGGCTTTACTTCTCATTGCTCTTGTCACCTCTTCCATGGGAACATCAAAAACTTTTGAGGCCGTAGCCGAATGAATGTCCTGCTTTTGCACAAAAGCTTCTATCATTCCTTCGTCCTTACTGAGGGCTGCTATAATTCGAAGTTCTATTTGAGAATAATCTGCTGCCAACAGAGTAAATTGCTGATTTCTGGGGATAAATGCTTTACGAATATACCTTCCTTTCTCTGTTCGTATTGGGATGTTCTGCAAGTTTGGGTTTACCGAACTAAGTCGACCGGTGGCCGCTACGGTTTGCATGTAACTAGTGTGAATTCTTTTGGTGTCATCTGCCAAAAGCAAAGGAAGGGCATCTACATAAGTAGACTTTAATTTTTTGAGCGAACGATATTCCAGAATCTGCTCAAATATTTCGTGCTTTCCCACCATTTTGCTCAGCGTATCCTCGCTGGTTGAGTATTGCCCTGTCTTTGTTTTTTTGACCTTTACGTCTATCTCCATTTTTTCGAATAAGACCTCGCCCAATTGTTTTGGAGAGTCCAAATTAAATTCTGAAAACCCAGCCAAGTCCTTAATCTTCGTCTCCAATTCTATTAAATCTTTTTCCAACTCTTTCGAAAAACTTGCTAACGCGTCCACATCAAGATTTACTCCTTCCCTCTCCATTTTTTCTAACACAGGCAAGAGCGGCATTTCGATTTCCCAAAATAATTGTTCGGTGTTGGTTTCTTTTAGTTTGTTTTCAAACAGTTCCTTTAGCTGAAAGGTAATATCTGAATCCTCGCAAGCATATTCATACACTTCTGTGGGTGATAGCTCTCGCATGTTTTTTTGGTTCTTTCCTTTCTTTCCAATGAGTGATTCTATAGACACAGGTTTATAGCCCAAGTAGGTTTCCGCCAATAAATCCATTCCATGACGCATGTCGGGCTGAATCAAATAATGAGCGATCATCGTATCAAATAGCTTTCCTCTAATATTCACCCCGTAGTTTTGAATCACAGCCAAATCATACTTTAGGTTATGACCAATCTTTTCAATTTCTTCATTTTCAAAGAAAGATCTGAACTCTTCGAGCAACTCGTTGGCCTCCGCCCTATTTTCGGGAAATGGAACATAAAATCCTTCTCCTTTCTTCACTGTAAATGCTATACCAACCAACTCTGCTAGCAAGGCATCTAAGGAGGTTGTTTCGGTATCAAAACACACAGATTTCTGTGATTCTAACAAAGAAATCAGCGTTTTTCTTTTCTCTGTAGTATCGATTAAGTGATACTTGTTTTTTACTGAATCAATTGTTTTAAACTCAACTGCCTCTGCAGAAACAGCAGTTTCACTTTCTACCCCACTAGGCGAAGAAAACATATCCAATTGACCTTCAGTGGTAGTATTTTGAATCTCTACGCCAAAGGCTCTTTTGGCCAAAGTTCGAAACTCCAACTCACTAAAAAGCTCTATTATTCGGTCCTTATCTGGCTCAGACATGATTAGCTCTTTCTCATTGAACTCCACCGGAACATCCAAGATAATTGTGGCTAGCTTTTTCGATAATAATCCCTGTTCTGCGAAATTGATAACATTTTCTTTTTGCTTTCCTTTCAGTTCTTCCGCATTCGCAATCAAATTCTCTACTGAACCATATTGCTTGATGAGTTTTTTGGCGGTTTTTTCGCCAATACCGGGAATACCAGGAATATTATCTACGGCATCTCCCCACAACCCCAAAATATCTATCACTTGCTTAGGGTGCTCAACCTCAAAATTTTCGCAAATTTCTTTTACTCCCAAAATTTCAGCTGGTTTTCCCATTCGGGCAGGCTTGTACATAAACACTTTATCCGTTACCAATTGACCAAAGTCTTTGTCAGGAGTCATCATGTAGGTCGTAAACCCAGCCTTTTCAGCTTTTACAGAAAGGGTTCCTATTACATCATCTGCTTCGTATCCTTCTTTCATTAGAATAGGGATTTGAAACGCTCGAATAATATCCATGATAATGGGAACAGATTTTTTGATATCCTCTGGGGTTTCTTGCCTATTTGCTTTGTAAGCTGCAAACTCTTGAGTTCTGAGTGTGGCTGCGGGAAAATCGAAGACTACTGCAATGTGAGTAGGCTTGTGATTATTAAGAATATCTAATAAGGTGTTTGTAAAACCCAAGACTGCTGAAGTATTCAATCCTTTCGAATTTATTCGAGGGTTTTTAATAAAAGCGTAATATGCTCTAAAAATTAATGCGTAAGCATCCAATAAATATAATTTCTTCTCTTCTTCCATGTTCTTTTTTTACTATTATTGATTGTTTTCAATCATTTTTCCAATGTCTATAAAGTCTTGCACCTTCAGTTGTTCAGGACGCTTGTTCAATATTGCCTCCTCCCGAACCGATTCAGGAAGAATAGACTTCAAAGAGTTTCTCAAAGTTTTTCTTCGTTGATTAAATCCCAGTTTCACCACTTGCTTAAAAGTACTATCGGTTATTTCCAATGAATCCACATCATTTCTTACTAGCCGAATTACTCCTGATTTTACTTTTGGTGGAGGATCAAACGCATCTTCTGAAACTGTAAATAGATACTCCACAGTGAAAAATGCCTGAATAAAAACACTGATAATGCCGTAATTCTTGTTACCTGGTTGTGCATTTACTTTTTCAGATACCTCTTTTTGAAACATCCCTACCACTTCAGAAACATAATTTCTGTTTTCAAATATTTTGGTTAAAATTTGGGCGGAAATAAAATAAGGAAAGTTTCCAAATATCTTAAACTCCTTTCCTTCATTTATTTCGGCAAGATTAAGTTTCAAAAAATCAAAATCAATCACATCCAAAGTCGGATAAGTTTCAGACAAAAAAGAAATTGAATCGCCATCTACCTCCACGACACTTAAGTTGGGATATTTTTCGATCAAGTACTTTGTAATGGCTCCTCTCCCGGGTCCAATCTCCAAGATTTTTTGGTTGGCCTCCGTTTCTGGCATTCCCTCAGCTATCGCAAGACAAATCTCCTCGTCTTTCAAGAAATGCTGACCTAAGTATTTTTTTGCTTGTACCATGCTGTTATTTCCTCTATTTGTCTCAATTTGTAGAATTTTTTCTCTCAACTTTCAAAACAGTATCTGCGGAGAGAAACAAGACAATGTTTCAAAATTAACGAGATAAACGGACTAATCCCTATATATCCACAGATAATTTTCGGGAGAACACCCAAGCCCCCATTTATGGACAAATTATTCCTCTCGTCCTTATATTTTCTTTCAACCTCAGTATTTTTATTATTTTTGAATTAAAATAAAGCTAAAACATGAAAAAAATAACCCTAATCTTAGTATCTGCTTTCCTTCTCGGAAACAGTTTTGCTCAAAAAAACAACATTAAGTTCACCGAATTTGACTTGGATAATGGATTGCATGTAGTATTACACAAAGATAATTCTACTCCAATTATTGCTGTAAGTGTTTTGTATCACGTTGGTTCTAAAAATGAAACCACGGGAAAAACAGGTTACGCTCACTTTTTTGAACACTTGATGTTTGAAGAATCTGAGAATATTGCGCAAGATCAATACGCCAAAATTGTGCAGTCAGTTGGAGGAACTATCAATGCATACACCTCTAGTGACCAAACGTACTATCACTGTGTACTACCTTCCAATCAGTTAGAACTAGGATTGTGGATGGAATCTGAAAGAATGCTTAATGCGAAAATTACTCAGGCAGGAGTAGACAACCAAAGAGAAGTTGTAAAAGAAGAAAAAAGAACTTCGGACAACAGACCTTACTCTAGTTGGTACATGGAAATTTCAAAAAGAATGTTTAAAGGAACGAACTACGAATGGACTCCAATTGGTTCTTTTGAAGATTTGAATGCAGCTTCAATTGCAGATTTTCAAAATTTCTATGACACCTATTATGTGCCAAATAATGCAACATTGGTAATAACAGGAGACATCGATGAGAATACAGCAAAAAAATACATCAAGAAATATTTTAGCGGGATTCCTCAAGGGACTACCGCTATCAACAGACCCAAAGTTTCTGATGCTCTCTTGACTCAATCAATCATCGATACGGTGTATGACAACATCCAATTAGAAGCTGTTTTTCAGGCATACAAAGTGCCTGCACAAGGAACAAAAGATGCTTACGCACTCGAAATGCTCTCAACTATTTTGTCGAACGGAAAGAGTTCTAGACTGAATACAGCCTTGAAAGAAGACAAGCAAATGGCTCTTCAAGTTGCAGGATTTTCAATGAATTTTGAAAGTGCTGGTTTCTTCGCAACTCTTGGTTTACCAAATCAAGGTTACACGGTAGCCGACATCCAAAAAGGGATTGTGACAGAAATAGAAAAGTTACAAAACGAATTGATCTCGGAAGAAGAGTTTCAAAAAATAAAAAACATCTCGGAATCAAATTTTGTAAGTAGCAACTCGTCAATGAAAGGAATAGCAGAAAGCTTAGCTACCTATCACGTGATGTTTGGCGATGCAGAATTAATCAACACAGAATTGGAGAAATACAGAGCTGTTACCAGAGAAGACATTCAACGAGTAGCAAAAAAATATTTGGTTCAATCAAATAGCGTGACTCTTTATTATTTACCTAAAAAATAACTGAGAGCTCAAATTATCAATATTTAAAAGAAAAAGAATCATGAAAAATATAATCATATCAATAGCCTCGTTGCTAGCAATTACTGCGTGTAGTACCAAAGAAACCGCTCTGGATAGGAGTATTCGTCCGAGTGCTTCCGAAGCCAAAGAATTAAAAATAGGAGAACACGAAGAATTTACTTTGGAAAACGGAATGAAGGTATATGTAATTGAAAACCATAAACTACCAACAATTTCTTATAGTTTATCATTCGACATAGATCCGATTGTAGAAGGAGACAAAGCAGGATACACTTCTATGGTAGGAGATTTGCTAGAAGCCGGAACGAAAAACAGAACAAAAGAACAATTAAACAAAGAAGTAGATTTTATTGGAGCAAACGTGGGTGCATACTCTGGCGGTGTTTATGCTTCTGGTCTATCCAAATACAACAGTAAATTGATGGATATTCTTGCAGATGTTACTTTAAACCCGGTATTTCCAGAAGATGAACTTCAAAAAAGTATCACGGAAAGTGTTACCGCGATAAAATCAAATGCTACGGATGCTGATGCCATAATGAGCGATGTCAAGTCTGTAATTGTTTACGGAAAAGGTCATCCTTACGGAGAATTCATGAGTGAAGAATCTTTAAAAAACATCAAATTAGAAGATGTAAAAGGATATTACAGTACTTATTTTAAGCCAAACAACGCGCTTTTGACCATTGTGGGAGATATTACAAAAAGTGAAGCCGAAGAGTTGGTGAAGAAGCAATTTGGTTCATGGAAAAAAGGAGACGTGCCTTCGCATTCTTATGAAAAGCCAAAGGAGCCTAAAACTCCACAAGTATTTGTGATTAACAAAGAAGGAGCTGTACAATCCAATATTCAATTAAGCAACATTGCAGAAATAAAATTAGGAGATCCTGATTACGAAGCAGCTCAGGTGTTTAATCAAATTTTTGGAAGTGGATTTGCAGGAAGACTTTTCCAAAACTTGAGAGAAGACAAAGAATATACTTACGGTGCTTACGGTGGAATTAGATCAAACAAATTGATTGGTAACTTTTCTTCAAGTGCCAAAGTGAGAAATGAGGTGACTGATAGCGCAATCGAACAGTTTTTGTTTGAAATCAACCGGATAAGAACAGAAAACGTGACGGCAGAAGAATTAAAAAATGCGCAAAATTACATTGCTGGAACTTTTGCACAATCGTTGGAAAGTCCGAGAACGGTGGCAAGATTTGCCGCAAATATTGACGAATATAAACTGAGCAAAGATTACTTTAAAAACTACTTAAAAAGAATCGATGCCGTAACGGTGGAAGACATCAAAAGAGTAGCAACCAAGTATCTAAAACCCCAAAACGTTCATATAATTGTGGTGGGAGATGCAGCTGAAGTTGGGGAAAAACTTTCCAAATTTGGAACGGTAAACTACCTAGATCGAGAAGGAAACAAAACGAATGCACCGAGTAAAATGAAAGAAGCCCCAGCAGGAATGACAGCAGAATCTGTTCTGGCAAAATACATTGAGGCAATTGGAGGGAAAGAAGCAATAACCAGTATCAAAACGATGACAGGTGATTACTCAATGACAATTCAAGGTATGGGAGTAATTATGACAAACAGTTTCAAAGCTCCAAACAAGACCAAATCTGAAATAAAAGTACCACAAATGGGGAATGCTGTAGTTCAGGCCTCTGTGTTTGATGGTAAGAATGGAATGCAGCAAGTGCAAGGACAAACTTTGCCTTCAGAAGAAAATGCAAACATTGAATCTAATATAGAAGGAAGATTAGTTCCTGAAATGGCTTACGCTGAAAATGGAGTAAAGACTTCTCTTTTAGGGATAAACAAACTGGAAGGTAAAGAGGTTTTTGTTATTGAAGCTGTATACCCAACAGGTAAAAAACTAACCCTACTATACGATACAGATTCTTATTTAAAAATGAAGGAAGCTTACGTTCAGTCTACTCCACAAGGCGACTTTACTATTACTCAAGAATTTGCAGAGTACAAAGCAATCAACGGAGTGTTAATTCCTCATTCATTGAAAGGAGCTCAAGGACCACAATTAATGGAAATGAAACTGGAAACTGTAGAGGTTAACAAACCAATCAAAGACGAGGTATTCAAATTTTAATCCCCTCTTAGATATAATACTAAAAGCCATTCGTCTAGAAACGAATGGCTTTTTTTGTTTACTCAGAATTCCTTATATTAACCAGTCAAATAACTTGTTTTCTATGTTACAGCACATTGATTTAAAAAAAATAATCTTCTTAGATATTGAGACCGTTCCTTTGGAATACAATTTCAAAGATTTACCCAAAAAGACGATCGATCTTTGGGATAAAAAAACACAGTACATTCAAAAATATCAAGAAATTACTGCGGAGGAAGCATATAGCAAAGCTGGAATTTATGCCGAGTTTGGCAAAATTGTTTGTATTTCGGCAGGCTATTTTGCCCAAGAAAAAGGATCTCTCACGCTCAGGGTAAAATCCTTCTATGGCAAAAACGAAAAAGAGATTTTGGTTGCCTTTAATTCGTTGCTCAACAAAACCCTAAAGGAAAATTACATGCTTTGTGCTCACAATGGCAAAGAATTTGACTTTCCGTTTATCGGCAGACGAAACTTAATAAATGGATTAGAACTTCCCTCTCAACTAGACATAGCTGGCAAAAAGCCATGGGAAATATTGCATCTTGACACCATGGAATTATGGAAATTTGGAGACTACAAACATTTTACTTCGCTCGATTTGCTCGCCCATGTATTCAATATCCCCTCCCCTAAGCAGGAACTAGACGGGTCGCTGGTTGCAAAGACCTACTATGAAGAAAATAATTTGGAAAAAATCAAAAATTACTGCCAAAATGATGTAATTACTATTGCCCAATTATTGTTGAAATACAAAGGGAAAGAGATCATCAAAAATGAAGACATCGAAATCATCGAAAAATGAAATAAAACCAAAAAGAAACCAGTTTGAGGGAATTTCCTTGTATTTTTGTTTTTAAATTCACTTTTATGACAATTTGGAGAAGAATTCGCCTCTACATTTTAGGGCTAGGAATAGGTTCGCTCATGGTTTTATTTTTATTTGGTGACCGGGGATGCGGGGGATGGCTGCCAGGAAATAGGGTGAAAACTTCCATCATGGAATCCCTTTTTGAAACCAGTGATTACACAGATTGTAAATTAACATGTAATGAGTTTACAAAAGAAAAAATACAAGATATCATTGTAAAAGGAACAGTTCTTTTTAAAGAAAGTAATACCAAATCCGACCCCAGAGAATATAAGCTACAATATGAAGACAACTTCCTAATGTTTGCAGTTCCTACAGATTCTGAAGCTCCGGTATATATCCTTGATGAGTTCCAAAAAGAATGCTTGGCTTGCGATACGGTTTCCAAAAAACTGAATAGAACTGTCAAATTAAATTTCAAAAAAACCAAATGATAAATTGTGTTAAAAGTGCATAAAATAAGCAACTAAGACTTTCATACCTCAATAATTCTTATCATTTTCGCGTATAAAATACTGCAATGAGCACTAATCGAGCAAATACAACCACTACACCCGAACACATTGCCATCATTATGGATGGAAACGGACGATGGGCATCGAATCATGGAAAAGATAGGTTGTATGGTCATAATACAGGAGTTGGATCTGTGCGTGAGGTTCTTACTGCAGCGCAAAAACACCATGTAAAATTCCTTACCCTCTACACGTTTTCGAGCGAAAATTGGAATAGACCAAAAGAGGAAGTGGACGGATTGATGAATCTTTTTGCCAAAACCATTGCAGAAGAAATAGAGGAACTTCACGAAAATGGAGTAAAGATCCAATTTATAGGAAACATCGAGCTACTTCCAGACTTTGCGAAACAAGCCTTATTCTCTGCAAGTGAATATACCAAAAACAACCACGGAATAACTCTTACACTTGCCCTTAGTTACAGTTCGAGGTGGGAAATATTACATGCAACAAAGCGCATTGCCAATGAATTGAAAGAAGGGAAAATTGAAGAAAGCGACATAGACGAAAAGCTCTTCAGTAAATACCTAACCACAGCGAACATTCCTGACCCAGAACTCATTATTAGAACTAGTGGCGAATTCAGAATCAGTAATTTTCTTTTGTGGCAAATTGCTTATTCCGAGTTCTATTTTACAGATACCCTTTGGCCAGATTTCAAAGAAAAAGATTTTGAAATGGCTATTCAATCTTTTCAAAATAGAGAGAGAAGGTTTGGAAAAACAAGTTCACAAATCAATCAACTTTCTTAATTACAAGACAACTTTATGAAGTGCATACTCCCAATTATAGTGCTAATATGCTCCATCCCCACTGTGGTCAATGGACAATATTCTTTTTCGAATAACTCGATAAGTTACGAGACTCCAAAGAAGTATGAAATTGGTGGAATCTTGGTGGACGGTGCTGTTATTACAGATGTAGAAAGAATTATTTCCTATTCTGGATTGAGAAGAGGAAAAGAAATTACTATTCCTGGTAACGACATCTCCTCGGCAATCAAAAAATTATGGGAGGTAAACAACTACTCAGACATTAATATCTATGCAGATAAAATAGTGGGAAACACTGTTTTTCTCCGAATTTCCTTGAAAGAAAGAAGTAGAATGTCTCGGTTTCAATTAAAAGGCTTGTCGAATTCTCAAGCCAAATCTTTGAAAGAAACCTTGGATTTGTACAGCGGAAAACTAATTACCGAGAGCTTGTTGGACAACACCAAATTCATCTGCAAAGACTATTTTGTTGAAAAAGGTTTTTTGAATACTGAAGTCAACATCACGAGCATTCCAGATTCTGCGGTAAATAACTCACAGATTTTGGTGATCAATATCAACAAAGGAAATCGGATAAAAATCAATAAAATTGAGATTGAAGGAAACAATTTAACCGAAAAAACAAAATTTCCTCTTAGTCTTATCAAAAAAGAGAACCAAGTTCTCTCTGATGCTAAAATCAAAAGAACACTGAAAGATACAAAAGAAAAAAAGTGGTACCGAGTATGGAAACGTTCCAAGTTCTTGGAAGAGAAATACGAAGCAGAAAAACAGCAAATTATTGCGTTGTACAATTCTAAAGCTCTGAGAGATGCAAAAATCACCTTCGACACTGTGTATCAAAACGATCGTTCTACGATTAACATAAAAATGAAGATTAGCGAAGGGAACAAGTACTACTTTCGAAACATAAATTGGATAGGAAACACAAAATATTCTACTGGAAAACTCGATACTATTCTGGGTATTGAAAAAGGAGATGAATACAACAAACTAAAATTAGAATCCAAATTATTCATGAGTCAATCGGAACTGGATATAAGTTCT
The DNA here is from genome assembly GCA_023255335.1 of Flavobacteriales bacterium. GTDB lineage: Bacteria > Bacteroidota > Bacteroidia > Flavobacteriales_D > CAJJDF01 > CAJJDF01. The sequence continues at coordinate 17,943 of JALRIS010000108.1, forward strand.
TTGTACATGGATGAAGGACATTTGTTTTTTCAAATTACCCCGATAGAAAAAACGGTAGAAAACGATTCTATCGACATAGACATTGTCATTTACGAAGGAAAAATTGCTCGAATTGGAACTGTCACAATCAATGGAAACACAAAAACAAACGACCACGTAATACGCAGAGAATTGCGAACGAAACCAGGTATGATTTTCAGTCGAGCTGATATTATAAGATCTCAAAGAGAGCTCAGCAACTTGGGTTATTTTGATCCAGAAAGAATGGGTGTAAACCCCATACCCAACCCTGCGGATGGAACAGTAGATATTGAATATACTGTTGCAGAAAAACCCTCGGACCAAATTGAACTATCCGGTGGATGGGGAGGAGGAAGATTTGTTGGGTCGCTGGGGCTATCCTTTACAAATTTCTCAATGAGAAACTTTTTTGAAAAAGAATCTTGGTCTCCGTTACCTACGGGAGATGGGCAAAGATTAAGCTTAAGAGGTTCAGCCAACATCTTTTTTCAATCCTTGAGCTTATCTTTTACTGAGCCATGGTTGGGAGGAAAAAAACCTACCTCATTTAGTGCAAATGCGTACTACTCGTTGCAAAAACTAACACAAGCCAACAGAGGCGAGCCAGATTCTCGAACTTTTGATGTGCTTGGTGCATCGATTGGGTTGGGTACTCGACTAAAAGTACCCGATGACTTTTTCACTCTTTATGGAGAGTTAGGGTATGAATACTACACCTTGAATAATTACAACTTATTAGACGGGTTCGACAATGGTTTTGCGAACAACTTAAGTTTGACTTTGACATTGTCTAGAAATTCTGTTGATCAACCAATATATCCCAGAAGTGGTTCGGAAATGACGTTATCAGTAAAGACTACCGCGCCTTATTCTTTGTTTGATGGAAAAGAAGATTACAGTGATCTTACCAACCAAGAAAAATTTAAGTGGGTAGAGTACAACAAAATAAAATTTGTTACCAAGTGGTACACACCGCTCTCCAAGGACAGAAAATTGGTTTTACACTCGAGTATTGGATTTGGATTTTTGAATTCTTGGAGCAAAGAAAAAGGAGTTTCTCCTTTTGAACGATTCTTTTACGGAGGAAGTGGACTTACAGGGTTTAGATTAGCCGGACGAGAATACATAGCCCTGAGAGGATATGAGGATAACTCCCTGTCTTCACAAGGTGGAGATGCTTTAATTACCAAATACAAAGTAGAATTGAGGTATCCGATTTCACTCAATCCGAGCGCAACGGTATTTGCTCTTGCCTTTGGTGAAGCAGGTAATTCGTGGAATAGCTACTCAGAATATAATCCATTCGATGTAAAAAAATCAGCTGGAGTTGGAGTAAGATTATTTCTACCTATGTTCGGGCTTATTGGACTTGATTATGGTTGGGGATTAGATCCTCTTTCACCGGGTGACTCTGGTTATCGTGCAGCCCTTCACTCTGCTGGTGTTTTCAAACCACAAGGACAGTTCCATTTTACGATTGGCATGAATATTGGAGAACTGTAAGCAAACAGATTAAAATGAAGCGAATTTTTCCGTTTCCTTTATTTGTTTTAAAATATTAAATTTGTCTCACAATTGAAAAATTGACACCATGAAAAAAATTGCCATTTTCCTAATTGCCACTACAATTTCGCTTGTAAGTTTTGCTCAAAAATATGCTTATGTAGATACAAAATATATTCTCGAAAATATTCCAGAATACATTCAAGCACAAAAATCATTGGATGATTTGTCTGAAAAGTGGGAAGACGAAATCAAAGCAAAGCAAGCAAATATTCAAAAGAAATTTCAACAATACCAAGCGGAGGAGCTTTTGCTTCCTGCAGAAATGAAGAAAAAGAAACAAGAAGAGATTTTTAATCTTGAGGATGATTTGGCTAAATTTCAACAAACTAAATTTGGAGTTGAAGGAGAACTTTTTCAAAAAAGAAAGGAGCTGATTGAACCAATTCAAAACAAAGTGTACAGCGCCATTAAAGAATTAGCTTCTGTGGGTGGATACGACTTTATCTTTGACAAAGCCAACCAAACTAACATCTTGTATGCTAGTTCGAAACTTGATAAGAGTAAAAGGATTCTGAAGAACTTAGGATACGATACGAAATAAAAAATAACAACAAAAAACACTAATACAATTACAATGAAAAAAATAATCGCACTAATAGCAATCGCTACTCTTGGATTTACTGGAAATGCCGATGCGCAAAAGAAATATGGGCACGTAAATTCTCAAGAAGTTCTTAAAGAAGTTCCAGGGTATTCTGCTTCCGAAAAAGAAATGGAAAGATACAGAAACTCAAAGGTGGCTCAGTTGCAAGATTTACAAAAAAATGTTCAAGGTGCTTACGAAAAATACATGACTGAAAAAGCTTCTTTGCCCAAAACTATTCAGAAATCAAGAGAAACTGAAATTCAAGATATGCAATTAGCCGCTCAACAATTTGAAACAAAAGCACAAAAACAAATTGAAGAAAAGTACTTAGAATTAATGGAACCATTGACTACGCAACTCAATGCAGCAATAAAAGACGTTGCCAAAACAAATGGTTTTGCCTATATCTTTGATTCTTCGCAAGGTTCATTACTTTATTTTGATGGTGGAGAAGATTTATCAAACTTAATTATTGCTCAACTTAAAAAGAACGCTTCTGCGGCTCCCTCCGAAACAGAAGAGTAAATTTTACGAGCAGAAAAAAGAGCAGAAAACCTCTTGCATTCAGTGCAAGAGGTTTTTTTTGTTTAATTTTGACAGGTACAATTCTTCCCTATGTCACACGCTTTTTTATCCACTTCTATAGAATACCTGAAAGGTGTTGGTCCAAAGAGGGCAGAGATAATAAAGAAAGAATTAGGGATTTACACCTATGAGCAGCTACTTAGCTACTACCCTTTTCGATACATCGACCGTAGTAAAGTTCACCAAATAAAAAACATCAATTCCACTGAAATTCATGTTCAATTAAAAGGTAAAATCACTCGTATTTCGGAAGCTGGTGAAAAACGAGGAAAAAGACTCATTGCCCAATTACAAGACGATACAGGAAGTATAGAATTGGTATGGTTTAAAGGAATAAAATGGGTAAAACCAAAATTAAGTGTAGGAAAGGAATACACCATTTTTGGAAAACCTTCTCAGTTCAGTAATTCGTACAACTTGGTTCATCCAGAGTTTGAGGAAAGACAAATAAACCAGCCCATACAAGCCTCCTTACAACCCGTATATAGTTCGACAGAAAAAGCAAATTCATCGGGATTAAATTCAAAAGGGATTGCAAAAATCACTAAGGCCCTCGTGCTTCAACTTGCTGGACACATTCCCGAAACATTGTCGCGTAGGATAATGAACGAAATGAAATTGATTTCGAAGGAAAAAGTATTGCGAGAAATTCATTTTCCGACCAACGCAGAAAATCTTAAAAAAGCCATCTACCGATTAAAGTTCGAAGAATTCTTTTTCTTACAGCTCAGACTTCTCAAGCAAAAAGTTGTTCAAGAACAAAAATTGAAAGGATTTGTGTTTGAAACAATTGGAGAAAGTTTCAATACATTTTACAACACCAAGTTGCCATTTGAGTTGACTAATGCTCAAAAAAGGGTGGTGAAAGAAATTCGCCACGACATGGGAACCGGAAAACACATGAATAGGCTATTGCAAGGCGATGTTGGGAGTGGAAAAACTCTCGTAGGTCTTCTATCGATGCTCATTGCGAAAGACAACGGGTTTCAATCATTGCTTATGGCTCCGACAGAAATATTAGCAACCCAACACTATGCTACTATCCACAACTATCTTGAAGGAACTGGCGTAACTTGTGCATTGCTCACAGGTTCGAGTAAAACATCGGAAAGAAAGGTAATCCACGAACAATTATTGAACGGAAAACTCGACATCCTGATAGGAACTCACGCCCTACTCGAGGACATTGTGCAATTCAAGAATTTAGGACTATCAATCATAGACGAACAACATAGATTTGGTGTAAAACAACGATCAAAACTGTGGAAAAAAAACTCGATACCGCCTCATGTATTGGTCATGACAGCAACTCCTATTCCGAGAACGTTGGCAATGACGGTGTATGGTGATTTAGATATTTCCGTAATTGATGAGCTTCCGCCTGGAAGAAAAGAAATTACTACTCTTCATAAATTTGACAAAGACAGATTGTATGTATTTAAATTTATGGAGAAACAAATTGCCGAGGGTAGACAAGTGTATGTGGTGTATCCATTGATAGATGAATCGGAACATCTAGATTTCAAGGACTTGATGGATGGGTATGAAAGTATGGCTCGCAGATTTCCGCTACCTACTTATAGACTGAGCATAGTCCATGGTAAAATGAAAGCAGCAGACAAAGAATATGAAATGCAACAATTTGCCAAAGGTCATACTCAAATTATGGTCGCCACAACGGTGATAGAAGTTGGGGTAAATGTGCCTAATGCAACTGTAATGATTATTGAGAGCGCCAATAAATTTGGACTTTCTCAACTTCACCAATTAAGAGGAAGAGTAGGAAGAGGATCAGACAAATCTTATTGCATACTAATGACCGACTATAAGCTATCAGAAACAGCTCGGACCCGAATCGAGACTATGGTTAGGACGAATGATGGATTTGAAATTGCAGAAGAGGATTTAAAGCTAAGAGGCCCGGGAGATATTCTGGGTACTCAACAAAGTGGAGTGCTAGACCTGAAGATTGGAGATTTAATAAAAGACAATAAACTTGTAGCCACTGCCCGAAACTTGGCAGGAGAACTTTTGAAATTAGACCCAAGTTTAGAGCTCCAAGAAAATTATCTTATCAGACAACAACTAGCCGAGTTAATCAGAAGAAAACCAAATTGGGGCAGGATATCATAAAAAAAGCCCCCAATCTCTTGAGGGCTTATAGTAGCCGTATGTAGTTTCGAATTACTGTCCTTGTCCAAGCGAGAAAGAACGTTTTCCATCAAAATGGTATAAGTTTTCTGTTTTGATTACATCAATTCCTTTCGCTTCTGCATTATTCAACAATTGAATAATATCTTCTTTGGTGATGTTTGTTCCATTTACATTTTTGAATCTACATCTCCAGTGATCCGTACAGAAAGTTTCTTTAAATCCATCAGGGAACACTTTGATTCCTCGGTTCGTAATCATGTCTAGCTTGATATCTCCAATTTCGATGTTTCTCAGTTGACCTCCAATGTCGTTTGGATCAAAACCATCCCAGTGCACGAACAAATCTACACCTTTTAACTCTTTGTTTAATCTTGGCTTTCTGTTGTACTTTGGCAAGTTTAAGTTAATGTTAGTAGGCGATTTTCTCACTGGCATTTTATTAGGCAATTGTCCTAATCTTTCAATAACCGCTTGTCCAAATTCTTTAGTTCCAACTTTTTGCGTACTCACGTTTTCATCGTAAATATCTACAGTGTGCACACCATCTTCAATAGTCTTTAACCACGCATTTTGAATTTTATCTGCCACCTCGTTTTGACCAATATGACTTAGCATCAAAATTGCTCCCTGAATCAAAGCAGAAGGGTTTGCAATATTTTGTCCTGCAATAGTTGGTGCAGAACCATGAATAGCTTCAAACATAGCATGTTCTTCTCCGATGTTACATGAACCAGCTAACCCAACAGAACCTGTAATCTGCGCAGCTATATCCGAAATAATATCTCCGTATAAGTTTTGCATCACAATTACGTCAAAATCTTCTGGGGTGTCTGCCACTTTTGCGGCTCCAATGTCTACAATCCAATGATCGTTTTCAATTTCTGGATATTCCGCAGCAATTTCATTAAACACCTCGTGAAACAATCCATCGGTTTGTTTCATAATGTTGTCTTTGGAAAAACATGTTACTTTTTTTCTTCCATAATTTTTTGCGTATTCAAAAGCATATCTAATGATTTTTTCACATCCAGGACGGCTAATCAATTTCAAGCATTGAACTACCTCATCAGTTTGTTGATGCTCAATTCCTGCATACAAATCTTCCTCATTTTCTCGGATAATTACAATATCCATTACTGGGTGTTTCGTTTTTACAAACGGATGCAAACTCATGCATGGTCGCACATTCGCATAAAGTCCCAGTGTTTTTCTTGTTGACACGTTCAAACTTTTGTACCCTCCACCTGAAGGCGTTGTGATAGGTGCCTTCAAGAAAATCTTGTTATTTCTTATTTTTTCCCATGATTCAGAGGCGATACCTGAGGTATTTCCAGATAAATACACTTTTTCTCCTACTTCTATTTCATCATACTCTAGTTGAGCTCCAGCCGCTTTTAAAATTTCCAATGTTGCGTCCATAATTTCTGGACCAATTCCATCACCTTTTGATATGGTTATTCTTTTCATTCGTTTGGTTTTGATTTATATTTTTTTTGTTCTTGATTTTATGTATTCGTTAAATTGTTCGTTCATTTGAGTCAATGGAACAGAAAACACAGGAACATCACTCCCTACATTGTTTTCGATATACTCAACAATTTCTGTAAACATCAATGATTTTGTTTGAGCTGTAATCACGGTGTGTGTAGTCTTATCAATTTTTCCTTTCTTCTAAATAAAGTAGCTATTGTCCTCATCTATTAAGGCGCTTGCCACAAATTCACTTTTTAATAAATCATGGACAAGTTGAGCCGCTTTCGTTCTCATTTCGTTTTCAAGATATATAATAATATTCACCATGACTTTTATTTTGTAAAACTAAACAAACCATACATAAGTTTAAATTTATAATCTAAATGATTAGCATAAATAAACATTATCTCCTTAATTCAAAACTCTCCTCGAAAATTCCCCTAAATCTACAAATAAAAGGTTTTATTCCTGAATAATTCCACGTCAGAATTTACCTACTATCTTTTTGTACTTTGAGTCTTTCTTTCTCACGTTGTCGGTTACCAATAATAAATAAAAAAGTTGAACTCCTGTCCGTCAGCTGACGGATATGAATCCAAGACAAACAAAAAAAGACCCATTGAACAAACAACAAGTCTTTTCTTTTCTTGTAGCGAGAAGGAGAGTTGAACTCCTGTCCGTCAGATGACGGATATGAATCCAAGACAAACAAAAAAAGACCCATTGAACAAACAACAAGTCTTTTCTTTTCTTGTAGCGAGAAGGAGATTTGAACTCCTGACCTCCGGGTTATGAATCCGGTGCTCTAACCAACTGAGCTACCTCGCCATTTTTTTTGAGTGTGCAAATATAAGAGAATTGTTAATTCTTTAAAAATAAAATCCATTTTCTTCAAAAATTCTCTTCAAACCGTGATAAAAACTAAACTAAACACCTGTATAACAACACATAATTACAACTAGATTAAGCAATAAAATTCTTTTTCTTTTGATTCTAAATCAAATAGAAAGCCGTAATTTTATACCTTACTAAACAAAAAATATTTTTTTTACGTGAAGACAAAGTCGATTTTTAGTTTCATCTTATTTGTAACCCTGTCATTCTTTGGGTTATCAGTTCCGTTATCGGGAACTTACACGATCAATTCATCTTTGCCCACTGGAGGAACTAATTACATCTCCTTTTCCTAAGCTACGGCTGATCTTATTACGAATGGAGTTTCTGGTCCTGTCACATTTTTAGTAAAGCAAGGAACGTTTATCGAACAAATTTCAATTAGTTCAATAACTGGAGCTAGCTCAACGAATACTATTCGGTTTGTGGCAGACCCAACCAATACATTACCTGCAGAAATTGCTTTCAACTCTGCAACTTCTACAGCAACGAACTATGTAGTGCAGTTCAATGGAACTTCCTTTATTTCGTTCGATAGCCTAACCCTTTCCTCCTCAACAGGAACTTCCTATGGAACGGTTATTGATTTTATCGGACTAAATTCAACAATTTCCGTAACAAACTGTCAACTCAATGGATCGAGAAATCTAAGTGGATCTACAAATTTTGCGGTAGTAAATAAAAACTCGACAAATACCAATATCATCAATAATTTGATTTTTGAGAATAATAGTATAAATGGAGGTTCTTATGGACTGTACTTATATGGAAGGTCATCATGACGAATGGCTAACTTCTCAATAAAGAACAATTCTATAATGAATGTAACCAAAGGGTTTGTTCATGCAGAATATTGCAGTAATCTCTTGATTGAAAACAACGATTGCTTTGACGATTCATTAAGTACACAAAACTTACAAGGAATTTATGTATCTCGCGCTGACTCTGCTGTAGATATTAAGAAAAACAATTTATACGTTAAATCTGTCGCTGGTTACAACTACGGAATTAGAGTGAACTATCTATTTGGTTCTACTACTCGATACACCACAATTGAAAACAACATGATAGCAATGAAATATGCTACCGCTGGTGGTCAATATGGAATTAGGATAGAAAATTGTATTTATCAGAATGTATACCACAACAGTGTGCGTATTGATCATACCAACCCAAGTCACTCAGTAGCTATTGATATTTCAGGAATTGGTGGAACAACTTACGGAAAAACAAACGTGGTTAACAATATTTTTGTGAATAACCAAGGTCAAAAAGCATTTGAATACACCAACTATGGAGGCACCTATTTTGATTCA
>JALRIS010000116.1 GCA_023255335.1 Flavobacteriales bacterium
GAATTTCTTTAAATCGATTCACCAACATGGCAAGAGTAGGAGTTTGCACTCTTCCTACGGAAAGCACTTGCTTGTAACCCCCGTATTTTACTGTAAACAAGCGAGTGGCGTTAAGCCCCAACAACCAATCTCCAATAGCTCGAGAAAAACCAGCATAGTATAAATTATCGTAGTTAGATGCAGGTTTCAAGTTGTTAAAACCTTCTTTTATAGCTTCTTCAGTTAGGGATGAAATCCATAGTCGTTGCACTTCGCCTTTGTATTCGCACTGATTTATAACCCACCTTTGAATAAGTTCTCCCTCGGTTCCGGCATCCCCACAATTTATCACAACTGATGCTTTGTCGAATAAAGATTTAATGACATCAAATTGCTTCCTTACTCCTTCGTTTGAGTTTACTTTTGTATCAAACCGTTCGGGGAGCATCGGGAGTAGGTTCAAATCCCAGCTTTTCCATTGGGGAAAATAATCGCTCGGTTCAAGAAGCGTGCACAAATGCCCAAAAGTATAAGTTACCGCATAGCCATTGCCTTCGTAGTAGCCATTCTTTTTAGAATCAGCTCCTAAAATGGCAGCAATTTCTCTGGCAACACTTGGTTTTTCGGCAATGCAGACTTTCACGTTTTAGTTAATTGTATGTACTAGAATAATCACAAAAAAAGCTCATTCAGTAGATTCTGAATGAGCTTCAAATATAAGTATTAATAGAAATTTACTCTTCAGCAGACTTCTTTTTTCTTCCTTTTTTTGGCTTTATCACGATTTCTTCTTTTTTAGAATCATAATCAACTACAAGTTTATCTCCATCACCAATTTCGTGCTGGATAATTTGTTCGGCCAATGGATCTTCCAAATACTTTTGAATAGAACGCTTCAATGGTCTTGCTCCGTATTTGGAGTCATATCCTTTATCCGCTATGAAATCTTTCGCTTTATCAGTCAATTCGATGTTGAATCCTAACTCATCAATTCTTTTGTATAGTTTTGACAATTCAATATCAATGATTTCGTGAATATGTTCTTTGCTCAACGAATTAAAGAGAATCAAGTCATCAATTCTGTTTAAGAACTCAGGAGCAAATGCTTTTTTCAGTGCAGATTGTATCACAGCTTGCGTATCTTTGTCAATACTATCTTGCTTTGCTTTTGTTCCAAATCCAACTCCCGTTCCAAAATCTTGGAGTTGTCTGGCTCCAATATTTGAAGTCATGATGATTACGGTATTACGGAAATCAATTTTTCTACCTAAACTATCAGTCAATTGACCATCGTCAAGAGCTTGCAGTAATAAATTGAAAACATCTGGATGTGCTTTTTCTATTTCATCGAGCAAAATAATAGAGTAGGGCTTTCTTCTTACTTTCTCTGTAAGTTGACCCCCTTCTTCGTATCCAACGTATCCTGGAGGCGCTCCAACCAATCGCGACACGGAGAATTTCTCCATGTATTCACTCATGTCTATTCTGATTAAGGATTCCTCAGTATCAAAAAGATACTTCGCTAATTCTTTTGCCAATTGTGTTTTACCCACACCAGTTGGACCCAAAAAGATAAACGAACCAATTGGTTTGTTTGGGTCTTTAAGCCCTGCTCGGTTTCTTTGAATAGCTTTCACAATCTTTTTTATCGCATCATCTTGACCAATTACCGTTCCCTTCAAGTTCTGAGCCATTTCTTTCAATCTGCCAGTTTCCTTTTCGGCTACTCGCTGAACAGGTATACCTGTCATCATAGAAACAACTTCCGCCACGTTATCTTCACTTACAATTTCTCGGTCATTTTCTGTTTCTTCCTCCCATTTCTTTTTCTCAATTTCAAGTTTTTCTTGTAATTGTCTCTCTTCATCTCTTAATTGAGCAGCCTCCTCATACTTCTGTCTTTTCACCACAGAAGATTTTTTTTCTTTCACCTCTTCGATCGCTTTTTCTACGTCAATAATTGCTTTTGGCACATTGATATTTGTAATATGCACTCTCGAACCAACTTCATCCATCGCATCAATTGCCTTGTCTGGCAAAAACCTATCTGTCATGTACCGTGCAGTAAGTTTTACACAAGCTTCTATTGCCTCTGGGGTGTAAGTTACTAAGTGATGATCTTCGTATCTATTTTTAATATTGTTCAATATCTCAATAGTTTCCTCTACAGAAGTAGGTTCAACTAATACTTTTTGGAACCTTCTTTCCAATGCCCCGTCTTTTTCGATGTACTGTCTGTACTCGTCTAACGTAGTTGCTCCAATTACTTGAATTTCTCCTCTTGCCAAAGCAGGTTTAAACATATTGGAAGCATCCATCGAGCCCGAAGCGCCACCAGCTCCAATAATCGTATGTATTTCATCAATGAATAAAATAACATCCGGAGATTTTTCCAATTCATTCATCAATGCCTTCATTCTTTCCTCAAACTGCCCTCTATATTTGGTTCCTGCAACCAAAGACGTTAAATCAAGAGAAACAATTCGTTTGTCAAAAAGAACTCTCGACACTTTTCTTTGTACAATTCTCAATGCCAGACCTTCTGCAATTGCTGATTTACCAACTCCAGGCTCCCCAATAAGAATGGGATTGTTTTTCTTTCTTCTACTTAATATTTGAGAGACTCTCTCAATTTCGTCTTGTCTGCCTACTACAGGATCTAACTTTCCTTCCTCGGCAAATTTGGTAAGATCTCTACCAAAGTTATCCAGCACTGGAGTTTTAGATTTGGAGGCAGAGCCAGATTTTCTGCCCGCAGAACTTCCTCTACCTGGAAAATCTCCGCTTTCCTCTTCTCCTGAGCCGTCACCCGAATCGGGAAAACTCGCTTGAACATCTTCTGGAGCATCAAACTCTTTGTCTTCTTCAAATTGTTGTTTTATCATTTCATATTCAATGTCATTGTTCTCCAATACTTTTGCTGCAATATTGTCATTGTTTTTTAAAATTGACAGCAACAAATGCTCCGTACCAATTTTTTCACTTCTCATTACTTTGGCTTCCAAGTACATCATTTTGAGAATTTTCTCCGCTTGCTTTAATAAAGGAATGTTTCCCAAAGAGACGGACATGACAGAGGTAGGTTTTGCAATTTTTTCTATTTCGTTTCTTAATGCAGTTAATTCAACACCAAGGCGTTTAATTGCTTTAATTGCAGACCCTTCGCCTTCTCTAATGAGACCAAGTAATAAATGTTCTGCTCCTATATAATCGTGACCAAGCCTTAATGCTTCTTCTCTCGAAAAAGAAATTACATCATTGACTCTCGGTGAAAAGTTTGCTTCCATAATAAATGTATATTTTGAGGATTTTGTCCTTGTAATAAAAGTAGTTTTTTATTCTTTATAGCAAATAATATTCCAATTCCATTATCAACATATTTTTGTTAGTAATTAGGGGTTCTGTTATTAAGGTAAAAAGGTTTCAAAATTGTACTTTCGAGAGGTTAAAGAACTGCTAGAATGTACTTGCGAAAGATACATTCCCAATAGTTCTTTTACTCTAAGTTAAACCGATTATAAATAAAATTCAAGTCTAAATGGCAGGAGGGAAAATTATACAAATAAATATTGACGAAGAAATGAAGTCAGCTTACATTGATTATTCAATGTCTGTAATTGTTTCGAGAGCACTACCAGATGTGAGAGATGGGTTAAAGCCAGTTCACAGAAGAGTTCTTTACGGAATGTTAGATTTAGGAGTAACTGCGGGAAAAGCGCATAAAAAGTCAGCAAGAATTGTAGGGGAAGTTTTGGGTAAATATCATCCACACGGAGATACTTCGGTATATGACACCATGGTGCGTATGGCACAAGATTGGTCGTTGAGATATCCGCTCGTAGATGGTCAAGGGAACTTTGGTTCGATTGATGGAGATAATCCAGCCGCAATGAGGTATACCGAAGCAAGATTGAGAAAGATTGCGGAAGAAATGCTGAATGATATTGACAAAGAAACGGTAGATTTTTCACCAAATTTTGACGATTCATTGATGGAGCCAACTGTGCTTCCAACAAAAATACCTGGATTATTGGTCAACGGTGGAAGTGGAATTGCAGTAGGAATGGCAACCAATATGGCGCCTCACAATTTGTCGGAGACTGTTGATGCAACCATTGCCTACATAGATAACAGAGAAATAGAAATCTCTGAATTAATGGAACATATCAAAGCGCCAGATTTTCCGACTGGAGGAATTATCTACGGTTATGAAGGTGTAAAACAAGCTTTTGAAACAGGAAGAGGAAGGATTGTGATGCGAGCAAAGGCATCGATAGAAGAGATTAGAGAAGGTAGAGAGGCTATTATAGTAACTGAAATCCCTTATCAAGTGAACAAGGGAGACATGATTAAGAAAACTGCTGACCTAGTCAATGACGAAAAAATCACGGGAATCTCAGATATCAGAGATGAATCGGATAGAAATGGGATGCGTGTTGTTTATGAATTGAAAAAAGACGCAATTCCAAATGTCGTCTTGAACAAATTATTTAAATATACGGCCTTACAGACTTCATTCTCAGTAAATAATATTTGTCTTGTAGACGGAAGACCAGAATTATTGAACCTCAAGCAATTGATTCATTATTTTGTTGAGCACAGACATGAAGTAATCATCAGAAGAACAAAATTTGAATTAAGAAAGGCAGAAGAAAGAGCGCATATATTGGAAGGATTAATTATTGCATCCGACAATATTGATGAGGTAATAAAACTTATTAGAGCTTCAAAAAGCCCAGACGAAGCTAGAGACAAATTAATTGAAAGATTCAACCTTTCTGAAATACAATCTCGAGCAATTGTAGAAATGAGATTGAGACAGCTTACTGGACTCGAGCAAGACAAATTGAGAGCGGAGTACGAGGAGTTGATGAAAACGATTGCTGACTTAAAAGAAATTCTTGAAAATGAAGACAGAAGAATGTCCATTATCAAGGATGAACTACTTGAGATAAAGAGTAAATACGGGGATGATCGTAGATCCGTGATTGAATATTCTGCCAACGAAATGAGAATTGAAGATTTGATACCAGATAATGAGGTAGTCGTTACAATTTCGCATGCAGGATATATCAAACGAACATCATTGTCTGAATATAGGGTCCAAAACAGAGGAGGAGTTGGTTCGAAAGGAAGTCAAACAAGAGACAAAGATTTTATTCAAGAGTTGTTTGTGGCAACGAACCATAACTACTTACTAGTATTTACTGAGAAAGGAAAATGTTTTTGGATGAGGGTGTTTGAAATTCCAGAAGGAGGTAAAACATCGAAAGGAAGAGCTATTCAGAACCTGATAAATATCGAGCAAGATGATAAGGTGATGGCATATATTAATACTCAGGATTTGAGAGATGAAGAATACATCAAAAACAACTTCATTATCATGTGTACAAAGAAAGGGGTAATAAAGAAAACATCCTTGGAGTCTTATTCAAGACCAAGAACCAACGGAATAAATGCCATAACCATTCGAGAAGATGATCAGCTACTAGAAGCAAAAATTACCAATGGGACCAATGAAATAATGATGGCGCTTAAGTCAGGAAAAGCGATTCGATTCAATGAACAAGATGTTCGTTCGATGGGAAGAACAGCTTCTGGAGTGCGAGGAATTAGACTCACGGATGAAAAGAAAGATGAAGTAGTGGGAATGATTTGCGTAGAGGATGAAACAGCCAATGTGATGGTAGTTTCTGAAAATGGATATGGAAAACGTTCGGTAATTTCGGATTACAGAATTACAAAAAGAGGAGGAAAAGGAGTGAAAACAATTAATATTAGTGAGAAAACGGGTCAGTTGATTTCTATCAAAAATGTGGTGGACGAAGACGACTTGATGATTATTAATAAATCTGGAATTGTGATTCGACTGAAGATATCTGGACTTAGAGTAATGGGAAGAGCTACACAAGGAGTGAGGCTCATTAATTTGAAAGGAAATGATACGATAGCGGCTGTGGCAAAAATAGTAGGAGGAGGTGAAGACGAAGAAGAGGCAGACGAAGTAGTGGATTTGTCGGGAACGCCACTAGAAGGTGATGATTCTCCCGTGATTGATGATTCAGAAGAGTAAGAAATTACCAACTAAAGATTCGGACTTGGAGGCTATATGAAAAAACTCTCGATACTATTCGGGCCATTGTTAGTACTCAGCGGATGTTCTTTCATGGCCGTTCAAGGTGATGCTTCGGCTACTCCTGAGGCGACAATAACTGCGACTTCTTCTGCCAAACCAACTGAATCCGCAGGACCCTCTGAATCAGAATTGAAGCAGCTC
>JALRIS010000166.1 GCA_023255335.1 Flavobacteriales bacterium
GAGCTGCTCCACTAGAGGTAGTTGAAAACCTTCAAAGCATTGAAGAGGAGGGAGAAATCTACGAGTCTATCGAAGATATTTGGCCGGATTATCCTACTAAAGATGATTTCTTCTTTAATGAGGATGAGTATTAAAAAAATAAGTGAACTTAATTGTTACAGAACCCGATTCGACTTTGTTGAATCGGGTTTTTTGTTTTTTTCTTCATATGTTATTTCTCTATTTCTCTGCATAGTCAATTTCATGCAAAATGTAGACAATCATTCGAACTTTTGAAATTTGCGTGAAGAAAGAAATGCTGTTTGAGCCTTTAAACAGCTTACTATCTTCTACAATACTCGCAAACGAGTTTTTTTTGTTTCAAAACAAAAAGAGGAAAAGGAGAAGACTCTGAATTACATCCAGAATTATGGATGAAGAAATAAATATCGTGAATGATGCTGGGATTAAGATTCCGGCTCGGAGACCGGAATGACAGATGAACAAAAAACTCAAAGCGCAATATTCTTTGCTAGATTCTGAATCAAGTTCAGAATGACAGATGAAAAGTGAATGAAAAAAGAAGAAAATTAAGCAATAAAAAATCCCGATTTTGAAATTCAAAATCGGGATTGAGTATAATTGGTAACTCGTAACCTTACACTACTCCTTGTGCCATCATAGCATCAGCTACTTTGACAAATCCGGCAATGTTTGCTCCTTTTACGTAATCTGTATGTCCATCTTTCGTTCCATACTTTACACAAGATGCGTGAATGTCTTGCATTATCTGAAGTAATTTGGCGTCTACTTCTTCCCTCGTCCAATTGAACCTCATGGAGTTTTGAGACATTTCTAGGCCAGATGTAGCCACACCTCCAGCATTGGATGCTTTTCCAGGTGCAAACAAAATCTTAGCTTCTTCAAATGCAGCTACTCCTTCTGGTGTAGTTGGCATGTTCGCTCCTTCTGCTACACAGATCACTCCATTCGAAACCAATGTTTTCGCTTCTTCTCCGTTCAATTCGTTTTGAGTGGCGCAAGGTAATGCGATATCTACTTTTGTTGCCCAAGGTCTTTTCCCTTCGTGGAATTCTGCTCCAAATTTATCGGCATATTCCTTTATTCTTCCTCTTCTCACATTTTTTAGTTCCATAACAAACGCTAGTTTTTCTGCGTCTATTCCATTGGCGTCATAAATATATCCCGAAGAATCAGACAATGTCACAACTTTTGCACCTAGCTCCGTTGCTTTTTCGCAAGCGTATTGTGCCACGTTTCCTGAACCAGAAATTGCAACTGTTTTACCCGCGAAAGAATTATTGTTTGCTTTGAGCATTTCTTGCGCAAAATATACACAACCATACCCAGTCGCTTCCGGACGAATCAAACTTCCTCCCCATTCTTTCCCTTTTCCTGTAAGCACTCCTGTGAATTCATTTCTCAGTCTCTTGTATTGACCAAACATGTATCCAATCTCTCTTCCTCCTACACCAATATCCCCTGCAGGAACATCCGTATCTGGACCAATGTGACGAGCCAATTCAGACATAAAACTTTGGCAGAACTTCATTACTTCGTTGTCAGATTTTCCTTTTGGGTCAAAATCTGAACCTCCTTTTCCACCTCCCATTGGCAGAGTGGTCAAACTATTTTTGAATACTTGTTCGAAAGCCAAGAACTTAAGAATACTCAGATTCACAGAAGGGTGAAAACGCAAACCACCTTTGTACGGCCCAATAGCGCTATTCATTTCAATTCTGTAAGCTCTGTTAATTTGAACTTCCCCTTTGTCGTCTAACCAAGGAACTCTAAACATGATTACACGCTCAGGATTCACCATTCTCTCTAGAATCTTTGCTTTTTTGTATTTAGGATTCTCTTCAATGTAAGGGATTACTGTTTCTGCAACTTCCAATACTGCCTGTAAAAATTCAGGCTCTTCAGGAATAATACCTTGTACATAATTCATAAACTCATCAATTTGAGCTTGATAATTAGATGCTGACATTCGCTTTTAAATTTTGATTTATCTTACAAAAAAAGGCAAAAGAATTCATATAGTTGTGGTTTTTAACCTTTTTTTTGCGTTCCGAATTGTTTTTTGTTTACTCCGATTATTAAGAGTAATTTTACGCCTTCATTTTTTACTCACAATGGCCAGCAACTTGACTCTCTTTCTGAACTCTATCGAACTTCATAATCAG
>JALRIS010000220.1 GCA_023255335.1 Flavobacteriales bacterium
ACTTGCGAACTAATTTAGTTCCCTTGCGGGCCCAAACTTGTTTTTCTTCTAGGGGTTCTGTAAGCTCTCTTAATAACATATAGTTATTTATCGAGATGTTACGGGTTCATCAATATTACGATAACGATTGAAATTAATAGCGATTTTGTTTTCCTTGATTTTATTTTCAAAAGCCTGTAACACTTGAATGGGTTTAGTGGGTTTCACAGGAAAAATTCTTTTACTGCTTCCTACAAAAGTATCAATGCCATTCTCTTTCAACCACTTGATAAAATCAGTATTGGTAAAAGTATCTAGGCTAGCAAGAATAGGAGTAGAGGCAAAGTACTTGGATTTCATGTCGGCAATATCCGAAGAATGAGTTAGATTGAAGCCCCCTTTGCCAGCGACAAGAAATTTTCTGCCCAGCGCTTGGTTTCTTTCATAAATGGTAACATCATACTTGGTAGAATCGATGTGAGCTGCAAGCATAATGGCCGAGGAACCTCCTCCAACTATTGCTAATGTTTCTTTGTTTTTACTCATTGTTTTTTCTCTTTCTTTCTTCGGCCTCCTCAATTTCTATGTCTAAATGATCTGTAAACAATATTCCATTTAAATGATCTATTTCGTGCTGAAAGATTACAGCTGTGAATGCCTCAATCATTTCAATCTCAATGCTACCATCTAATTTTTCGTATTCCAATAAAATGGCATACGCTCTATTTTTTGTAGTGTCCATTTTGTCTGGAATAGACAGGCAGCCTTCCAAACAAAATTGTGTTTTTTTAGAATATTGTCTGATTGTAGGGTTTACATAAATTTCAAACGGATAATCAGCCTTATCGAACCGCTGAACTGCAATCATTTTTTTTAATATTCCAACTTGAGGGGCTGCAATTCCAACTCCTGGGTTTTTAGGATCATTCACAGTGGTAAGTAATCTTTTGGCAAGAATATTAGCTAGTTGTTTGTTGTTTGTAACATCTATGGGTTTACTGGCGGTTCTTAGAATAAGGGAATCCGCTTGATTGGTAATTTGTAAAATTCTCATCGGTTCCGAAACTTTACCTTGAGTGAGTAAAGATTCTTCGTGTTGAGTAAACTCAAAAAGAGGTTTTGTTTTATGCGATTCTTTACTTTTTGAGACCGAACAAGAGAATAAGAATACACTGGAAATAATAGAGAGTACAAAATGCTTCATGCCTTATTTTTTTTCAAAGATAAGGGAAAGGTAGAAATATTTGAGACAAAGAGCTCTCTGCCCACAAAAAAACATCATAAACCAATTTTTTTTAAATTAATTTTATCTCATGATAGTAGATTATTCCACCAGACCCATAAGAGTAACGAGAGAGATAAATGAATTGTTGGGAAAGCCATTCTCTTTCAGAATGAGGCTGGCCATGAAAGGAATTGGTTCTCACAGAATGAAAATAGAAAAGTCAAGCCTTGAGATATTTGAAAAACTATCCAAATTTCAACAAATAAAATACGGCAGTGTGGAACTAAGACCAAAGGGGATTATTGTGCACTTCAAGGATAATCTCACTCATTGGGTTTGGGTAATTCCTTATTACAAATTGGTGATTTACCAAACCGATTACGATAGTATTCACTCTGAGGGTAATTTCATAAATTTCAACAAAATTTCGTTGAAACAAACAAACGAATCATTTTTTAAAAAAATACTTCACCTGAGGAATGAATTCATGGAGAAAAATTACTCTGGAGGGCCTAATTCCTATTAATTATCCTGTCAATCGAATTCTTGAGAAGAGTAATAATTGAAAATATTATGCAGGAGATTTTTTACTTCGGAAGACGATTTGGAATAAATGGTATTGAAAGGATGCTCCCAATTTTCGTTCACGATTAATTGAATCCGAAATTCACCCGATTGGGTAGAGATATTCCCGTACCATCCAAGATCTATTTTCAAATGATGTTCTGAAAATTCACATTGAAATAGATTTTCACTGAGGTAGTTCTTGTTTTTTTCTGTTGAGAATTCACTCTCAGGCTCATACGTATAAAATTCATGGTGGATAATGCGGCAATCTGCAGGAACACGAATTTGTTGAAGTTGGCTCATAGGATTAAAAATAGGGATAGAAGTTTCTAATTGTCTTCGAACTGAATTTCGTAGAGATTCCTGTAAGTACCATTCATGGCCAGTAGTTCTTCGTGATTTCCTTGTTCTATGATTCTTCCTTTATCTAGAACAATAATTTTGTCTGCTTTCTTGATGGTAGACAATCTGTGCGCAACAATAATGGAGGTTCTGCCTTGCGTTAATTTATCAATCGCGCTTTGAATTAATTCCTCTGTTTCGGTGTCTATACTTGATGTTGCTTCATCTAATACCAAAACGGACGGGTTGTATACGTAGGCACGAACAAATGAAATTAGTTGACGCTGACCCGTGGAAAGAGAGTTTCCTCTTTCTTTCACATCGTAATCGTAATCTCCTGGTAATCGCATGATAAAATCGTGCAACCCTACAAATTTTGATGCCTCAATTACCTCTTCTTTCGTTATTGAAGGGTTTTTGAGGGTGATATTGTTCAAAATTGTATCTGAAAACAAAAATACATCTTGGAGTACAACCGCTATATTTTGTCTTAAATCTTCGAGCGAAATTTCTCTGATGTCTTTCCCATCTATGGAAATACTTCCAGATTGAAATTCATAAAACCTACTAAGGATATTGATAATACTTGATTTTCCTGCACCAGTCGCCCCAACAAAAGCAACTGTTTCTCCTTTTTTGATGTCAAAAGAAACTTCTTTCAATACATAATCATCTTCGTTGTACGCAAACTTTACGGAGTCGAATGTTACTTCTCCCAAGTATTTTTCGTTTTGAGTGTTTTCGCTATTTGTTGGAATAATTTGGTTATCATCTAGCACCTCAAAAATATTTTTTGCTCTTACCAATCCTCTTTGAATCACATTGAATTTGTCTGCCAACATTCTAATAGGTCTGTACAACATGTTAATCCACATGATGAAAGCTACTAGCTCACCTGTGCTAGTTTCCGACAAAGGTCTATCAATAATTTGATAGGAAGCATAAAAAATTACAAAAGCAATGGAGATTGAACTGAGGATTTCTACCACAGGAAAAAAGATAGAATAAGCCCAAACGGACTTGATGTGCGCATTTCGATGAAGTTTATTGATTTCTTCAAATTTCTGATACTCGATTTTCTCTCTCGAAAACAATTGTAAGATACTCATCCCAATAATTCTTTCTTGAACAAAAGTATTGAGTTTAGACACCTGAGTGCTTTCGAGTTGATAGGCTTTTTTTATGGCATTTTTAAAAATATTGGTCGCCCAAAAGAGTAGAGGCAAAGGAAGTAACACGAGTAAGGTGAACACCCAGTTGGTAGTGAACATCACTATGATAACTAAGGCTAAACTCAAAATATCGCCTGCTACTGTGATAATTCCATTCGAAAAAATTTCTGAAGCAGCCTCCACATCCGAAACAAGTCGAGTAACCAACCTTCCTATGGGGTTTTTATCGAAATACTGAGTCTTAAATGTTGTGAGATGATTGTACAATCTCTCTCTCATATCAGCGATAATGTTTTGACCAATAAGGTTGGTAAAGTAGACCGTGACAAAACGCAAAATTGCTTCTAGAACGATGGTAATAATGGCAATTATCGTCCAATAAAGAAATCTGTTCTCTGTCTGAATAGAAAGATCCAAGTTGTTCAGAGTATTCATCATAAACCCATTGAATTCAGTTTTACCATCCACAAACTTATCTATCATAAAGAATAGAATAAGAGGGCGAAGTGGCGACAACACTGCATTCAGAATAGTACCAAAAACCGTTAACAAAAACATTGTTTTGTGCGGTTTCAAGAAAATGAGAACTCTTTTGAATAAATGGATATTTTTTGTTTCAGCCATGGAAGTGTTAAGCAATTGCTTTAATTATATCTTGTTTGGTTATTATGTGGTAGTTCCCGTCTTCTTTTTGGACCATGACTGCTGCATTCTCTTTTGTAATAAGCTTAGAGATATCTTCCAATTTTGAAGTCAGTTCAACCATTGGAAAAGGAGGATTCATTAGGGGTTCAATCGAATCTCTTTTCGCCTCAGGATGTTCAAAGAGATAAGTCAGAACATTAATTTCACTGATAGACCCCACAATTTCTTTTCCATGAAAAACTGGTATTTGCGAAATGTTGAATTTCGACATTTTTTCTACCACCGAACTGATAGATTCATCGTGATTGGCAACAACCAAATTTCCTTCAGTACTAACGATATCCTTTGCAATAGGAGTAGAGGTGGTTTCAACATATCCTCTTTCTTTCATCCACTCTTGGTTGAAGAATTTTCCTACATATCTACTTCCATGATCGTGGAACAAAACTACCACCACGTCCTCTTTTTTGAACATGTGTTTCATTTGTAGCAAACCTTGTACCGCAGACCCTGCTGAGTTACCTACAAATATTCCTTCTTCTTTGGCGATGCGGGGTGTCATGATTGCAGCTTCTTTGTCGGTCACTTTCTCAAAATGATCGATAATGTCAAAATCTACATTTTTCGGTAAAATATCCTCTCCAATTCCCTCGGTCACATACGGATAGATTTCTGCCTCATCAAAAATTCCAGTCTCATGGTATTTTTTAAACACAGATCCGTAGGTGTCAATTCCAATAATTTTGATGTTTGGATTTTTTTCTTTCAAGTATTTTCCCACACCTGAAATGGTTCCACCAGTACCAACACCCACCACAAAGTGAGTGATTTTTCCGTCAGTTTGCTCCCAAATTTCGGGTCCTGTGCTTTCGTAATGTGCCTGTCTGTTAGACAAGTTGTCGTATTGATTTACGTACCAACTATTAGGCACTTCTGTAGCCAATCTTTTTGAAACAGAGTAATAAGAACGAGGATCATCAGGCTCCACGTTTGTTGGACACACTACTACTTCGGCACCCACTGCTCTCAATATGTCCATTTTCTCTTTTGATTGTTTGTCACTCAGAACGCACATCATTTTATACCCTTTAATAATACAAGCTAGAGCCAATCCCATACCTGTGTTTCCCGATGTTCCTTCTATTACTGTACCACCCGGTTTTAGCAATCCTGCTTTCTCTGCATCTTCAATCATTTTAACCGCCATTCTATCTTTCACAGAATTTCCTGGATTCGTGGTTTCTACTTTTGCTAATACCAAAGCATCTATTTCTTTTGTCAGCGTATTGAGTTTTACCAGAGGAGTGTTTCCTATGGTTTCTAAGATATTGTTGTAATATTTCATTCCTTTATTTATCGGGTTTTCATCTATATTTTGCAAATATACGGATTTGTAAGTTCAAAAAATGTAAGGATTCAAACTCAGTGAAGAATTGCCTATTTCTGCTAGTTTTTAAACTTGGAATCATTCTAAATAACTTTTTCATAACAATTTAAAGCACTTATTAATAAATAGTTATGAAATGTTCATTCACTTGATTAGATTCAGGAATATGAGCTGA
>JALRIS010000236.1 GCA_023255335.1 Flavobacteriales bacterium
AGACGAGCTTTCGGATATCAGAAATTTGATTCCCGACTTGGCAAACAAAGGAATTGAAAAAATCACTTACCGAAATCCTACCGATTATTACCTAGAACAGCGAATAGCAGAAGGATTAAACAAACACACCATCCAAAAAAATGAACTGGAAAGCTTGTTGTTTATCAATTCCAAAAAAGACTTGAGCGCTTTTTTTAAACCTACCAAAAAGAAGTTTTTTCAAACTAGTTTTTATAAAAGTGAACGAGCAAGGCTCAATATTTTGATGGATGAAAACGGCAATCCTGAAGGTGGAAAGTTAACTTACGACTCGGACAATCGGAAGAAATATCCAGCCAAAAAAACTCCGCCAGCCATTCACTTTCCGGAGGCAACAGAATTTCATAAAGAAGCACATGAATACGTAGAAAACAACTTTAGTGAAAATTACGGAGAACTAAACAGCTATACGTTCTATCCAGTTACTTTTGAGCAGACCGAATCGTGGCTCAACCAGTTTTTAGAAACCCGATTTCACGAGTTTGGCGATTACGAAGATGCGATTGTAAAAGAAGAAATTTTCTTGAATCACAGTATGCTCACTCCCATGATGAATATTGGGTTTATTCATCCCAAATACATCATTGATAGAGCAATTGATTTTGCCAAGAAACAGAACGTCCCCTTAAATTCTCTCGAAGGATTTGTACGGCAAATAATGGGCTGGAGAGAGTTCATCAGAGGAATGTACGAAGCCAAAGGGCGAGAATCTAGAATTACAAACTACTGGGGCTTTAACCGAAAAATACCTACTTCGTTTTACGATGGAACCACGGGAATTGTACCTGTGGACGATACGATAAAAAAGGTGCTCAAAACTGGCTATTGCCACCACATTGAGCGACTCATGATTTTGGGGAATTTTATGCTCCTTTGTGAGTTCGATCCAGACGAAGTGTACCAATGGTTTATGGAATTATTCATCGATTCGTACGATTGGGTAATGGTGCCCAATGTGTATGGAATGAGCCAATTTGCAGACGGTGGATTTTTTGCTACCAAACCTTACATCAGCGGGAGCAACTACCTCAACAAGATGAGTAATTACAAAAAATCGGGCGAGTGGCAAACCACTTGGGATGGCTTGTTTTGGCGATTTATGCACGTTCACCGAGATTTTTTTGTAAAAAACCCAAGGTTAGGAATGTTGGTAAGGAATTTTGACAATCAATCGCCCGAAAAGAGAAAAGGGCATTTAGAAGTGGCGGAGGAGTTTTTGAAGAAGCTCGACTAAAGCGTATTCAACACCTGTTCTTTAATTTTCTCTAGTTGGTCTTTCATTTCCACCACAATTTTTTGAATCTCTTGGTGGTTGGCTTTGGAGCCTAAGGTGTTTACTTCTCTTCCTATTTCTTGAGCGATAAAACCGAGTTTTTTTCCTTCGGATTCTTCGTTTTTCATTACATCCAAAAAGTACGACAAATGCCCCGAAAGTCTTACTTTTTCCTCAGTAACGTCATATTTTTCGATAAAATAGATCAATTCTTGCTCAAATCTATTGTTGTCTATTTGAGGACTCTCGAGTTTTTCTTCCAAGTTGGATTTCAGCCTCGCTTTTACTGTTTCTATTCGTTCGCCTTCGTATTTTTCTACTTCGGTGAGTAGTTCCGCTATTCGGTTGATGTTTTGGGTAAATTCTTGGTGCAGCACCTCGCCCTCCCTTTTTCTAAACCCCTGAAAGTTTACTACAGCTTCTTCTATCATTCCTTCCACGGCTTTCCATTCCTCAGGATCTAGCTCCTCTTTTTCTTGGCTATACACCTCTGGCATTTTCATGGCTAGCTCCATTAGTTTGGCATCATTGTTTACACCCAATGAGCTAGAAAGTGCTTTCAAATCATTGAAATACGTAGTCACCACTTCATGATTTATTTTTGCCGAATTACTTTTTGGTGGCAACTCCACGTAAATTCCAAAATCCACTTTTCCTCTTACTATCAACTTCGAAAGTTTTTTGTTCAAGGTCAATTCATTTTCACGATAGAACCCTGGCATCCGCATATTCAAATCAAAATACTTACTATTGAGTGATTTGATTTCGATACTTATTTTTTTGTCGTTGTAAGTTCCGGTAGCTTTTCCGTAACCTGTCATGGATTGAATCATAGTGAGTGGTTTTTGTGTAGCAAAGGTAAGGTTTATTGTTCTATTTGTTTGAGGGAGTTTTTTCCTTTATTTATAGAAATACCAATGGACAATGGTTTATGGTCAACACACTAGGCCAGCTTTTTACTTTTACTTGTTAAATATACTCCCAAAAAAATAAGAAGCGTACACAATAATTTAGGCCAAGTAATTGCCGAAGCATAATTGCTATGGGAGTTATAAAAACTAATCCCAAACCCAATAACCATCGAAAACACCGGCTGAAGATAGATATAACTGCTGGCAATGGTGGGCGATAGTTTTTTTACTGCATAAATATTGAACAAATAAGTACAAAAAGTGGTGAAAAATATGATAAAACCAATTGAGAATAAGACCACGCTTGGGAAACTTAAACTAACATCTTGAATATCTGAAATACCAAAAGGAAGTACAATAAAGAAGGCAAAAACAAACATGTAGCTAATAACGGTTAGCGACTTGTACTTAGCAAGTAAAGGTTTGACTAAAACAAGATACAAGGAATAACTGGTGGCATTCGCCATAATCAGTAAGTTCCCTTTCAAGGAAGATTCGGTATTTGTTCCTCCACTGAAAGAAATAAGTACAATGGCTCCAACTAACCCTAATGTAATTCCTATTACTTTGTTTGGAGTTAGTTTTGTTTTGAGAATGAGTAACGACAGAAGCGTAACAATTACTGGCGAAGTAACCATAATTATCGCTGAATCTATGGGTGAGGTGATACTCAACCCTTGAAAAAAGAGTAATTGGTTCAATGCTACTCCAAATAATCCTACAAGCGCGATCCTCGAAAGGTCTTTTCTTTCTACTTTTTCACGAATAAAATATCTCAAACTCCAAAACAGTATGCTTGCCCCAAACACTCGCAACAAAATAAATGTATTGGGTTTTAAATAGTCAGGCATCACCTCCTTGGCAATGAAATGGCTACTTCCGTAAATCAGATTTACAGCCAACAATGCGAGGTGTGCGAGAAAGTTTTTAGGCACCTAGTTTTGTTTTAAGTGATTCAATAGTTTTCTTAGCATTCCCTATAAATATCTCGTTGTTACGTATAAAAACAGGTCTTTTAAGGAACGTGTACTCTTCCAAAATCATAGATTTTAGTTTTTCTTCACTTAACTCTTGCCCTTTGTATTCGGATAGTTTTCTTGCTCTTTTGTTCAATAAACTCTCGTAACTATCTGTTAGGTTTCGCATTTCTTCCAGTTGTTCAAGAGTAATTTTTTCAGTCTTGATGTCCTGCAATTTCCAGTCGGGCGAAAGATTCAATTCTTTTAAAATTCGTTTGCAAGTATCGCAAGTTGATAAATGATAAGCTTTTTTCATAATTCAAGTTACTGTTTACTCCATATAATTTAAAAAATCACACTCCCAAATTAGTTCTTTCAACTTCTAACTTTCTTCAGAAATATACTTCCACAACAAATCTTTCAGTTCTGTAATTCCTTGCTGAGCAACTGATGAGATAAAAATTGTTTCGATACCTTCGGGTAATTCGGCTTTTATCTCTTCGGTGAGTTCTTCATCCAGCATGTCGCACTTAGTAATGGCGAGCACTCTGTCTTTGTCCAATAATTCTGGGTTATAAGTCCCTACTTCATTGATTAAAATATCGAATTCTTTTTTGATATCGACACTATCTGCAGGCACCATGAAAAGTAGCAGAGCGTTTCTTTCAATGTGACGCAAAAATCTGTGTCCCAAACCTTTTCCTTCATTGGCTCCCTCAATAATCCCTGGAATATCTGCCATGACAAAAGACTTATACCCTCTATATTTTACAATTCCGAGATTGGGTACCAAAGTGGTAAATGGATAATCCGCAATTTCGGGTTTGGCCGCTGATACCACAGAAAGCAAAGTAGATTTTCCGGCATTAGGAAACCCAACCAAACCAACATCTGCCAATACTTTTAACTCCAGGATTTTCCACTCTTCTTTTCCTGGTTCTCCCGGTTGAGAATAACGCGGTGCTTGATTGGTAGACGATTTGAAATGATCATTTCCTCTTCCTCCTTTTCCTCCTTTTGTTAAAATCACTTCTTGTCCGTCTTCGGTAATTTCGAACAACACTTTTTCCGTTTCTGGATCTTTTACGAGAGTTCCCAGCGGAACTTCTACTATTTTATCCTCTCCTTCAGCTCCAGTTTGATGCTGTCCTCTCCCTACATCGCCATGTCCTGCAATGATGTGCCGCTGAAACTTTAGATGAAGTAGCGTCCACAACTGGCTGTTGCCACGCAAAATGACGTGTCCACCTCTCCCACCATCTCCACCATCGGGGCCACCCTTGGCAGTTATCTTGTCTCTGTAAAAATGTGAACTTCCTGCCCCTCCTTTTCCCGAACGGCAGCAAATTTTTACGTAATCTATGAAATTGGATTTTGACACTCTTTGTTGATTTTTTACAAAACTAACAGAATTACGAATGATTAATTACGAATTATGGATAACAATGACTATATGTCACACAATCGGAAAATGTGGAACATAGTCAAAGACGAATATCAAAACAGTCCAATTATCCCTTTATGTGAAATAGGGAATAGAGGGCTTTATGTAAATGCAGAAGGCGTGCTATTTCCTTGTAGTTGGACTAGTTTCCCATATCATAGTTTAACATATGAAAACAAAACTATACAATGGGAAGATAGTTTTTTTGCAATGTACAGAGACAGAATGAATTTAAGAAACAGAAGTTTTGAAGAAATAATAAACGACCCACTGTGGAATCACTGTAGCAATGGATGGAAAGATCCAAGTAAATCTTGGGTCGAATGTAGTCAAAAGTGCAATAGTAACGTGGTAAACGAAGAATACGCAGTAGGATGGGAAACAAACTAAATCACGAACATATAATTATCGACTATCATGGCATAAATTATAGTACATACACTTCATGGACTCTATAATTTCTACATATGACCTGGTTATTCGAAAATAAACCTATTGACGAATTGCCTGACGACTGTGTAG
>JALRIS010000247.1 GCA_023255335.1 Flavobacteriales bacterium
GTAGGACGCTTTTCTACGAACGACATGGCTGACTTTTTGAATGAGCTCAATATGGAAAACACGAGCGACTTGACCAAAATACTAACTTCTATTTACCAATCTTCCTCCACATTGGCAGAAGCTCACAACAAAGTGATCGATCATTTATTTGGACACTTCGGAATTGTCATACTCGATGCCGATTCTCACGTGTTGAAAAAAGAAATGATTCCAATTTTTGCGAAAGAACTATTGGAAAGAAAGTCGGAAGAAATTGTTTTGAGACAAAGCGAAAAGTTGCAAAAATTAGGACACAAACAGCAAGTTACGCCACGTGAAATCAATCTATTTTACCAAAAAAACGGACTGAGAGAACGAATTGTGTTTGAGAACAATCGGTACCAAGTGGTAAACACAGAATTATCATTTTCTGAAAAAGAAATCCTTACCGAATTAGAAAACCACCCAGAAAGATTTAGTCCTAATGTTGTGATGCGCCCAATGTATCAAGAAAAAATCTTACCCAATTTGGGGTACATCGGTGGGCCGGGCGAATTGGCATACTGGCTACAATTAAAAGAAGCTTTTGAATTTTACCAACTTGATTTTCCGCTGCTTGTGTTGCGAAATTCAGCCTTATTACTCCCATCGAACATTGTGAGAAAAATTAGCGAACTACCCTTCGAACTTTCGCAGTATTTTCATTCCAATGATGAATTAATCAAACAGTATGTGGAGGACCAAAGCACTATTAATTTGGAATCAGAAATTGCTGAAATCGAGAAAATATTTGAACTAACTAGAGAAAAAGTAGTAGAAATAGATTTTACGCTGGAAAAAACGGTCATAGCCGAACTAAAAAGAGCTCAGAATTCGATGAAAAAAATTCGCAAAAAAACCTTAAAAGCCGAAAAAACAAACCATTCGGTAGCGCTCAATAGAATCAATAAAATCAAAGCTTGTTTTTTTCCTTCCGGTACTTTTCAAGAACGAAAAAGTAATCTGCTAGAGTTTTATGAGGAAGAATTGATCAAAAACATTCACTACAATTTGATTCCTTTGGAAGATAACCTTACCTTAATCGAACTAAACTAACTGAGCAATTCGTGAGAACAAACAAATTACTATTAAAATACATCGAGCTTTCCGACCAGAAAGAAAAACTATTGACTTCTATTTCTGAACTCTCCAAAGAAGAATTAAATTTCAAACCTTCTGACAAAGAGTGGTCGATTTCTCAAGTCATCGAGCATTTGATTGACTCAGAAACTGGAATAAATAAGTACATAAATTATCGCTTAAAAAATATTGCAGAACAACCCTCTGTAGGTGTACGAAACTTTATCAAAAGTAAAGTACTCAATAACAAGCTACAATCTGATCAAAAATTCAAGGTTCCTTCCGTTCTTTCCGAGCCTGAAACTGGCGCAGACTACCCTCAATTGAAAGAAAAATGGGACAACTCGCGTATGTTTCTTATCAAAACTGTAGAAACGTATCCGAAAGAATATTTGAACAAAGCTGTTTTTTTGCACCCAAAGGCTGGGTTATTAAGCATGAATCAAACCCTTTCCTTTTTTATAAATCACCTCAATCATCACGTTCCTCAGGTCCAAAATCTAAAAGCATTGATTGATAATAAAAAAAGAAAGTAGCCGTTTTACCTAATCTTTCAAAGAATTTGAAAGAATCTGACAGTAACTTCAGACATTTTATTACTTTTGATTTCGATGAAAAAAACCCTATTCATACTAGGAGTCCTAGCACATTGCTTGAGTTTTTCTCAAAGCTCATCTTACCTAAAAGGAACCTTAATCAACGAAATTGGGTACGTAGTATCTGATGCCAATATTTCTGTAGTGGGATCCTTTGTGGGAGCAACCACTGATTCTTTAGGGAAATTTAAGCTTGCCGTTCCCTCGGGGAGTGTAAAAATCCGAATTTCGCATTCCTCCTATCAACAAAAAACCTTAAAATACTTCCTCCAGTCAGGCGAAACCAAAAGAATTTACCCTGTGTTCAAATTTAGAGTTCTGCCAGAATACACGGTAGTTACCAAAAGCACTGACGAGACGATGCTTACTTTGATTAAAGTTGATGACCAGCTGTTTGCCACACCCAGCGGAAATTTTGAAGCAAGATTATCGAGCGAAATTGGAGTCGCTATGAACAACGAATTGAGTTCAGGCTACAACGTAAGAGGTGGAAACTTCGAAGAAAATTTAATTTACGTCAATGACATAGAGATTTATCGTCCGTTCTTGGCTAGCAGCGGACAACAAGAAGGATTGAGCTTTATCAATTCGAGTATGGTGGATGACATTCAATTTTCTGCCGGTGGATTTCAATCGCGATACGGAGACAAACTCTCTTCTGTGCTCGATGTTACCTATAAAAAGCCCACTGAATTTGGGGGATCAGTGTACGCGAGTATGCTGGGAGCAAATATTCATCTTGAGGGGATTTCTAAAAATCAGTTGTGGACTCACAATACCGGAGCCAGATTCAGAAGCAATAGGTATTTGCTGGGTGCGCTCGATACCAAAGGAGAATATCAACCTTTGTTTGGTGATTTACAAACGTACGTAACCTACACTTCTTCAGAGAATTGGGAGCATTCTTTTTTAGGAAATTATGCACTGAATCAATACAAAGTTGTTCCTCAAAACCGTGAAACTAGTTTCGGATCAATCAACCAAGCACTGCGATTCACCGTGTTTTTTGACGGAAGTGAGATAACCCAATTTCAAACCTTTACTGGAGCCTTTGCCAGTAAATACCGACCCAACGACTCGACCGAACTAAAATTTATTGCTTCGGCATTTAACACGTACCAGGAAGAACTTTATGATGTAGAAGGGCAATACTTTTTAGATGAATTAGAGCGCGATCCCGGTCAAGACAACTTTGGCGATGTAGCTTTTAATCTCGGGGTAGGAGGATTTTTGAGACATGCCAGAAACACCTTGGATGCGACCGTTGCCACTGTCGCCCACAAAGGGAGTAAACGATTTAAAACAAACCATCTTCAATGGGGAGCAAAAGCCCAATATGATGTAATCGATGACAAACTAAAAGAGTGGAGCTTTACCGATTCAGCTGGCTTTATTGCTCCAAGACCATCAGACTCTGTGGGATACACAGATTCTAGCGCACAACCCTATCAGTATCTCAATTTACAAAACTCTGTGCGCGCAAAGAACAGAGTAGAAACAGGAAGGTTCTCAGGTTATGTGCAAAACACATGGACCCGAACAAGGAAAAGCGAAAAAAAAATAAACTACTTGGTAAATCTCAACGATTCTATCTACAGCAAGGACACGCTCATTTCTGGATACAGACAGCTTATTTTTACAGCAGGAATCAGAGCCAATTACTGGACTTTTAATCAAGAATTAGTGGTGAGTCCAAGGACTTCGTTAAAATATCGACCTCTTTTATACTTTCAGACAGACTCAGGACAATTAAAACGAAGAGACATTGCATTTAGAGCAGCCATTGGAGTATATCAGCAACCCCCATTTTATAGAGAATATAGAAGAATGGACGGGTCGTTAAACAATAACATTCAGGCTCAACGATCGTTACATTTTGTTTTGGGTGGCGATTATGTTTTTGAGGCATTAGAAAAAGATTTTAAACTAACCTCGGAGGTGTACTACAAACTAATGGATAGAGTAATTCCTTATGACGTAGATAATGTAAGGATTCGATATTATGCCAACAACAATGCCCGAGCCTACTCCACTGGAATTGATTTAAAACTAAACGGAAAACTAATCCAAGACCTAGAGTCATGGGCAACACTCTCCGTAATGTCTACAAAAATAGACCTTGCAGACGATGTACATTACACCTATTTCAATGCGGCAGGCGACACCATTATTCCTGGATTTACTTCTGATGACACCCGAGTAGATTCGGCTGCCTATTTCCCTGGCTTTTTGCCCAGGCCCACAGACCAAAGAATGTCTTTTGGACTCTCATTTCAGGACAAAATGCCCTCTTCATGGAATACTGAATCAGTAAAATGGGACAAATTCAAAGTGAATTTAAATTTCATTTACAACACTGGATTTCCCTATCTAAAGAAAACTCAACTGGTAGATCCGTTTTATGCAGATGCGTCCAAAATACCTCGAACACCTCGTTATTTGAGGGTGGACATTGGGTTTGTCAAAGATTTTATATCAGAAGAACACCCTGCCCGAAAAGGAAGTAAGTTTGAAAACTTTGAGCAACTCTCACTGAGCCTGGAAGTGTTTAACTTATTGGGCGTGGATAATACTGTTTCCTACAATTTTGTACAAGCAACCAACGGAAGACAATATGCTATTCCAAACCGACTTACTTCTAGAATCATAAATTTGAAATTAATTGCCAGATTTTAGAAAAACTTGTCCAAACAATCCATTTTAAGGATTGAATATTACCTGTTTTAATTTTTAATAAAGAAAATTATTGTTATTTTCGTCAGTATTACTCAAAAAAGAAAATTCATTCTATGAAGAAAATTAATATTCTACTTGTCCTATTATTGATGCTTTCTTTTGGTTTAACCGCTCAAAAGAAAGAAGAAAAATACTTCAGTAAAAACACAAAGTTGGCAGAAAAGTCTTTCAACGAATCTAAGTATTTTGATGCCATCATGTTATTTGACAAGGCCTACCCAAAAGCAAAAGGAACAAAAGAAAAAGGATTTATCACTTACCACATTGGGGTGGCGAGTCAATACATTGGTGATAATAAAAAAGCGAAAGAAAACTACGAAAGAGCCATGCGTTTTAAATACGAACGAGTAGAGCCAGACTTGTACGTTCGACTAGCGCAAATGCAAATGCAGGATGCTGAATACAAAGAAGCCAAAAGAAACTTTGAAATGGCCATAAAAAAAGACCCAAATGATGAAATGGCAAAAAAAGGGTTGGTTGCGATAGATAACGTGAACGACATTTTGGCGAATCCGACCAAACATAAGGTTCAACCAGTAAAAGAACTAAACTCAGAGTATTACGATTGGTCTATCTCTCAGTTTGATAAGAGAGGTGAGGAATTTATTTTTTCCTCCACGAGAAAAGCTTCAAAAGGAAACATTAACGATATTGTGGCAAACGAAGAATACACTGATTTGTATGTTACGCGAGCGGACAGAAACGGTAATTTTGGTGAACCAAAATCAGTGGGTGACAAAATTAACACAGAAGATCACGAAGCTTCTGCGGTGATGTACAACGGGAGCAACAGCATACTCTTTACACGATGTAAAAAAGAAAAAAACAAAGTAAGTGGTTGTCAAATCTACACGGCTGACAAAAAAGGAAAAAACTGGAGCGATCCAATTCGAATTCCATTGACTGATTCTTTAGGTTACTCAGCGGGTCATCCTGCTACCGATAGAAAAGGGACTTTTATTG
>JALRIS010000011.1 GCA_023255335.1 Flavobacteriales bacterium
GCTCATTAATGACTATTTTCATCTTTTGCCCACCCAATACATACGAAGGACGAACCAATAACGGAAAGCCTAATTCTTTGGATTTTTCAAGTGCTTGTTCCGCACTTTCTACCACACCAAATTTTGGATAGGGGATGTTCAATTCTTCTAACTTGTTTGAGAATCTTCCTCTATCTTCAGCCAAATCAAGTGAATCGAACCCAGAACCAATTATTTTAATTCCGTATTTCTCTAATTTTTCAGCTAACTTAAGAGCAGTTTGACCTCCTAGCTGAACAATAACTCCTTCGGGTTTTTCATGCAGAATAATGTCATAAATATGCTCCCAAAATACAGGTTCAAAGTATAGTTTATCTGCCGTATCAAAATCGGTAGAGACAGTTTCTGGATTACAATTGATCATAATGGTTTCGTATCCCATTTCCTTCGCAGCATAAATTCCATGCACACAGCAGTAATCAAACTCTATACCTTGTCCAATTCGGTTGGGACCAGATCCTAGTACAATAATTTTCTTTTTGTCAGTTACTACTGATTCGTTTTCCATTTCAAACGTGGAGTAGTAGTAAGGAGTTTTAGCATCAAATTCCGCGGCACAAGTATCCACCAATCTGTAAACTCTGTTGATACCAAGCTCTTGCCTTTTTGCAAAAACCTGGCTTTCAAGAGTTCTTAGTAAGTGAGCAACTTGTCTGTCACAATATCCTTTCTGTTTTGCTTCAAATAATAACTCTCGAGGGATAGAATCCAACGAATATTTTTCAATTTTTTTCTCTGTTTGAATTAAGTCTTCAATTTGTCTTAAGAACCAATCGTCTATTTTGGTAATTTCTTTTATTGTCTTGAAAGGAATACCTAACTTAATGGAATCGTACACATGGAACAACCTGTCCCAACTTGCGTGTTTCAGACTATGAAGCAATCTGTCTTGGTTTCTTTCTTCTTTTCCATCTGCTCCCAATCCGTTTCTTCCAATCTCAAGAGATTGACACGCTTTCTGAAGCGCTTCTTGAAAAGATCTTCCAATCCCCATAACTTCACCTACAGATTTCATTTGTAGACCAAGTTCGGTGTTGGATCCTTTGAATTTATTGAAATTCCATCTCGGAATTTTTACAATTACATAATCTAAGGTTGGTTCAAATAGGGCAGAAGTAGTTTTTGTAATTTGGTTGTCGAGTTCATCTAGAGTATATCCAATAGCAAGTTTCGAGGCAATTTTGGCGATAGGGTATCCAGTTGCTTTGGAGGCCAAAGCCGAAGAACGAGAAACTCTTGGGTTAATTTCAATCGCAATGATCTCCTCTTTTTCATCTGGCGATACAGAAAACTGTACATTACATCCTCCAGCAAAATTCCCAATGCTTCGCATCATTTTAATCGCCATGTCACGCATTTTTTGATACGTGGTGTCAGACAAAGTCATTGCTGGCGCCACCGTAATAGAGTCACCAGTATGAATTCCCATAGGGTCAAAATTTTCGATCGAACAAATGATAATCACATTGTCATTTTTATCTCTCAAAAGTTCTAATTCGTATTCTTTCCAGCCAATAACCGCTTTGTCTATCATTACTTCGTGAATAGGCGAAGCGTGCAATCCTCTGTTTAGTAGTTCATCAAATTCTTCTGCGGTGTGAACAAAACTAGCTCCACTACCACCCAAAGTGTATGACGGACGAATAACCAATGGAAACCCAATCTCTTGGGCAATTTCTTTTCCTTTTAGGAACGAACGGGCAGTATCAGAAGGAGCAGAACCTACACCAATTTCATCCATTAAAGCCCTAAATTTTTCTCTATTTTCCGTGATTTCAATGGCATCAATATCAACCCCAATTATTTCAACTCCATGCTCTTCCCAAATTCCTAATTCCTTACATTTGATACACAAATTGAGAGCAGTTTGACCTCCCATTGTGGGCAATACTGCATCAATTTTATGATTGTTTAAAATCTCTTCTACATATTCTGGCTCCAAAGGTTTGAGATAAACATTGTCCGCAACCATCTTATCGGTCATGATTGTGGCAGGGTTAGAATTGATAAGAGTTACTTCGATTCCTTCTTCTCTCAATGAACGAGATGCCTGGGACCCGGCATAATCAAATTCACAGGCTTGACCAATTACAATTGGTCCACTACCAATGATAAGAATAGATTTTATTTGTTGATTCTTTGGCATGAGTGCTAGTTTTCTAAGTTTTTGTAAAGTATGAAACTAAGTTTGGTAAAAATACTGATTATAGGGCAAAAAAAAAGGACAACAATTGTTGTCCTTATTAATATTTATTAACATTATCTTTTTGGTCTTGCCTCGCAAGAAACCGTAAGTTTTTTTCTTCCTTTTTTTCTTCTACGAGCAAGAACTCTACGTCCATTAGCTGACGACATTCTTTCTCTGAAACCGTGTTTGTTTCTTCTCTTTCTTCTTGATGGTTGGTATGTTCTTTTCATATCTTGTTATTATTACGGTTTGCAAAAATACATAATTTATTATTTATACAAAGTATATTCAGAAATAAATTTGAGATTTTATTCATCTCTGCAAGAACCAATTCATGTTCTCTTCTCATTAGTGAAGAAATAATAGTATTTTTGTGCCTCAAATATATGAATAAGAATGGCGCGACCCGAGAGAATCAAACTAGAGAAGAAAACCATCAAAAAGGCCTCAACTTTTTTTAAATTTATTGCACCCTACAAAGTTTCCTTTGTCATTGGGATGTTTTTTTTATTCCTGTCAAGTACTACCGCCATGTTGTTTCCTTATTTAATGGGGCAGTTAATTGGGAAGGATACACCTGCCAGCGAATCGTTTCTTGGGGTTGAATCTATCCCGGAACCAAGTCAAATTATTGATTTATCCATTACCTCTAATCTTATCATGGTGATGATGTTGGTTTTTGGTGCGCAAGCTATTTTCTCTTTTTTTAGAATTTATCTTTTCGGGTATTTCACAGCAAATGCTCTCAAAGATTTGCGAATCCAAGCATTCTCTGTATTGGTGGCTTCCCCTCTTAATTTTTTTAATAAAAACAAAGTAGGGGAGCTTACGAGCAGAATTTCTAATGATATTGAACAGTTAAGAGATACCCTTAATACTGTGTTAGCCACATTTATAAGGCAAATAATTACTGTTGTGGTGAGCTTGGTTGCACTTTTTATAATGTCTCCAAAGCTTTGTTTTATTATGCTTGGGGTGGTTCCGGTTGTAGCGATTATTGCGGTGGTTTTTGGAAGATTCATAAAGCGAATAGCCAAAGAGTCGCAAGATGCATCTGCTGAATCCAATTCAGTGCTTGAAGAAAGTTTGATGGGAATAGCCAACGTAAAGGCCTTTGCTAATGAGTTTTTTGAGATTCTACGGTATAAAAAAGCCGTATTCGAGGTAAGAGACAAAACTATGCGCATTGTATTGTGGAGAGGTTTGTTCGTGACTTTTGTTATTTTTTGCATGTTTGGCTCGATCGTATTCGTAATTTGGCAAGGAAAGCTCATGGTTGATGCAGGGGAAATGAGCAACAAAAACTTTATTAGTTTCATCCTGTACACAATTTTTGTAGGAGGGGCAATTGGAAATTTACCCGAATTATATGCCAAAGTGCAGAGAGCTATTGGGGCTACCGAAAAACTCATGATAATTCTAGACGGTGAGAAAGAAAATCTTTCCTTAGAATCCAGCAAACATTCCCTTCAGTTGAAAGGAAGTATTTCTATCGAAAAGGTTCATTTTTCTTACGAAACAAGACCAGATGTGGAGGTGATAAAAGGAGTTTCGATTGAAATAGAGGCTGGACAACAAATTGCTTTGGTGGGCTCATCGGGTTCGGGAAAATCAACGCTTTCCTCCTTATTATTGCAGTTCTATCAACCAAACTCGGGATCTATTTTTTTTGATGGAAAACCAGCAAGCTCCTATTCGCTGAGTGGGTTACGAAATGAAATGGCCATTGTACCTCAAGAAGTGATTTTATTTGGAGGAACGATTAAAGAAAATATAGCCTACGGAGATCTTTCTGCGAATCTTGAACAAATTATAGAAGCTGCCAAAGGAGCAAACGCCCATGAATTTATACAACAATTTCCGGAGGGGTATGAAACCTTTGTGGGAGATCGAGGAATTCAACTTTCGGGTGGGCAAAAACAACGAATTGCAATTGCACGAGCTATCCTAAAAAACCCATCTATTCTTATTTTGGATGAAGCAACAAGTTCACTGGATTCAGAGTCTGAATTGCTGGTCCAGGAGGCCCTAGATAGATTGATGAAAGGAAGAACCTCGCTGGTGATTGCTCATCGTTTGTCTACTATTAAGAATAGCGATACCATTCTGGTAATGGACAAAGGAGAGATTGTGGAAAGTGGTAGTCACGAAGAACTAGTGAAATTGGAGGAGGGAGTGTATAGAAACTTGAGTGAAATACAATACCGATAAGGGAAGAATTTTAATAAAATCCCACAACAATGCCGCTCACAGCTTTTCGTTGCTGAACAGAGAGGATAATTGACGTGAATAAAGACTGATGTATGTTACAAGGACAAGAAGTATATTTGAGAGCGATTGAGCCAGAGGATGCTCATCCAATGTATGGGTGGGAAAACAATCCAGAGAATTGGAAAATAAGTAATACATTGGTACCTTTTTCTAAGAACCTGATAGAGCAATACGTGAATTCAGCTCAAAATATTTTGGAAACAAAACAAGTACGATTTATAATTTGCTTGAGGAAAAACGACCTGGCTATAGGTACCATCGATTTATTTGAATTTGATCCAATTCACCAACGAGCAGGAGTGGGAGTTTTGATTGGTGATAGTTCTTATAGAAATAGGGGGTATGCCGATGAGGCTCTCAAATTATTGATAAAGTATAGTTTCGACAGATTACAGCTACATCAATTATTCTGTCATATATTTGAAACAAATGAGGCGAGTATCAAATTGTTCGAAAGAAATGGATTTGAAAAGTCGGGAGAACGAAAAGAGTGGGTTAGAACCCAAAATGGATGGGAATCCGAGATGTTTTACCAACTTATAAAAAAATAGTAAAATGGAATTATTAAAAGAATTATGTGGAATTCATGCACCTTCTGGGAATGAAAGCGCCATGACACATTTCTTGTTGGATTATATTGAAAGGAATAAGTCAACTTGGAAAAATCAACCAGAGATATACGCTGGAGACGGTTTTCAAGACTGTATAATGCTCAAATTTGGAACACCCAGGACGGCAATTTTTGCCCACATCGATTCTATTGGATTTACGGTAAAATACAATAAAGAATTAGTAAAAATTGGAGGTCCAAGAACAATAGAGGGCACCGTGCTAGTAGGAAAAGACTCGCACGGAGACATTGAGTGTGAATTACTAGTTATTGAAGATGAAGAAGGAAGAGAACATTATGAATATGTGTTTGGGAGAGAAGTAGATAGAGGAACGGACTTGGTGTTCAAGCAACATTTTGTAGAAACGGATAATCACGTTCAATCCTGTTATCTAGACAATAGACTAGGGGTTTGGAATGCGCTTCAAGTGGCTAAAAACTTGCAGAATGGAGTCATTTGTTTTTCTTGTTGGGAGGAGCATGGTGGAGGGTCTGTTGGTTATTTAGCAAAGTACATGTACGAGAATTGGGGAGTGAAACAAGCCTTGATCTCAGATATTACCTGGATTACTGATGGAGTGACTGATGGCGGAGGAGTTGCGATTTCGATGAGAGATTCAGGCATACCCCGAAAAAGTTATCTCAACAAAATTATCGAGTTGGCCGAACAAAGTGGTGCCGTGTACCAATTAGAAGTTGAAAATGCGGGAGGAAGTGATGGAAACGCACTTCAAAAATCACCCTATCCCTTTGATTGGTGCTTTATTGGAGCAGCTGAACACAATGTACATTCATCACAAGAAAAGGTGAATAAAAACGATATAGTGGAAATGGTGAAGTTGTACGAATATTTGATGGAGAGGTTGTAGATTCTTTAAACTCGGAAATCACCCACCTCAATCCTTCTTCATAGCAGAAAGATTAAAGAAACAGGAATTCAATGAGCCTGTTTTTAATTGACAAAATGAAAACTTAAAAAATACACGTTAAGTGATTCATTACCCATTCAAAGCCTCTCTAACAGCCATACATTTAGTCAAAATTCCTTCCAATTTATCCAATTGCAACATAGTGTGAGGATCACTTTTTGCTTCGCTTGGATTTGGGTGAACTTCCATAAAGAAACCATTGGCCCCAGTAGCAATAGCTGACAGAGCTATAGATTCAATCAGGGTTGGGTCACCTCCAGTCACACCCTCTGTTTTGTTTGGTTTTTGAACGGAGTGAGTACAATCCATAATTACTGGAGCTCCAAGCTTTTTCATTCGATGAATTGCTGTGGCATCTACAATCAAATCTGAGTATCCAAAAGTAGTACCTCTTTCGCACAACCAAACGTTTTTATTGCCTGTTGAAAACACTTTTTCTAGAGGAAAAATCATCGCCTCTGGAGAAAGAAACTGACCTTTTTTTATATTTACTCCACAACCCGAATTTCCTGCCGCTAACAATAGCTCGGTCTGCCGGCACAAAAAAGCTGGGATTTGAAGATGATCTACAAATTTTGCCACCTTAGCTACCTCATGACTTTCGTGCACGTCCGTAATGGTAGGAACTCTTAAATCTTTTCCTATTTGTTGTAAAATATTTAGCGCTATGTCATCACCAATTCCTGTAAAGCTATCCAATTTTGAACGGTTTGCTTTTCTATAACTTCCCTTAAAAATATAATCAATCCCCAGTTTGTCGCAGATTTTTTTTACTTCTTTACCAATTTTGAAAGGAATGATATCGTCTTCAATGGCGCAAGGTCCAGCTATCAATGTAAATTTCTTCATGTTTTTTTTTAAAATATAAGAATTGAGAATTAGGGTTGACTATTGTTTCAAGAAACTATCTATCAATTGTTACGAAACTTCATTTCTGGCTTTGCTACCCAAATATCCACTATGATGCCTGAGAGCATATTGTTCTTTGGTGAATCCAATTTTTTTCATCAGAAGCACAATGATAATATCACCTATTACGGTCATGGCAGTGGTAGAGGTAGTTGGCGCTAGACCCAAAGGGCAAACTTCTTTGGGTGCTCCAGTATACAAGGTCACGTCACTGAATTGGGCCAAATCTCCTTCTAAGTTTCCGGTCAAACCTATAATTTTTATCTCAGGAAATAACCTTTTTACAAGCGTTTCGAGCTCCACGATTTCTCTTGTTTTGCCTGAATTGGAAATGAGTAGCAAGATGTCATTTTTTTGAACAATTCCTAAATCACCGTGCTGTGATTCGCTCGGATGAAGAAAAACAGCTGGAGTTCCTGTAGAGGCTAAGGTTGTGGCAATGTTAACACCAATTTGACCTGCT
This sequence comes from Flavobacteriales bacterium, assembly GCA_023255335.1. Lineage (GTDB taxonomy): Bacteria > Bacteroidota > Bacteroidia > Flavobacteriales_D > CAJJDF01 > CAJJDF01. The sequence continues at coordinate 7,410 of JALRIS010000011.1, forward strand.
TTTCCCATTCCGCTGATTACCACTTTTCCTCCTTTTTGATGAACTTGGGTTTCGATGAGAGAAACTGCTAGTTCAAAATTCTCATTTATCACCAAATTCTGAAGCGCTTTCACCTCTTGATTGATAATTTCCTGAATCTCGTCTTTCATACTTCAATTAAATTTCGTTCAAAGATAAGGAAATCTGCGAAGAATCAACTAGGAGAATTCTCAGTTTCAGGCAGGTTCAAGTTTTTG
>JALRIS010000150.1 GCA_023255335.1 Flavobacteriales bacterium
CAAAGCAGACGACAGTAACGTTGCTTTCAAATTCAAAAAGGTTCCGGGATTTTTTAAGCCTTCCACTAAAGTTCGAGTAGCTGAATTTAGAAATTATCTTTCTTCTCACCTACCTGCCAACCAATTAGACATAGAATCAAACTATAAGGAGTTTACAAATGAATATTTCTACTCCTATGAAAAATCTCAATTATTCACCAAATACCCTGAATACAAGTCTTTGGTAAAAGAATTTGAGGATGGAATTTTGTTGTTCGAAATATCCGACCAAAAAGTTTGGACTAAATCAAGCAAAGACACTCTGGGTCTTGAAAAATTCTTTGAATCCACGCAGAACAATTATCAGTGGAAAAAAAGAGTAGACGTAGAAATTTATTCTTCTGCAAAAAAAGATATTATTCAAGAAACTTATGCTCTGGCTAAGGATTCTGGTTTATCATCGCAAGAAATATTGATGAGAGGCAACCAGGTTTCTCAATTAGATCTTACTGCAAAAGAGGGGAAAATAGAAATTGAAGGAAATGAATTACTCTCTCAGTTTCCAATTTTGGAAGGACTATCGGAATTGAAACTTATTGACGGGAAATTCGTATTCTTGAAAATTAATGAAATACTACCCCCACAGAATAAAGAACTAAAAGAAGTAAGAGGAACAGTAATTTCGGAGTTCCAAAAGCATTTGGAAAGTGAATGGCTACAATCATTGACAGAAAAATATAACGTAACAATCAACAAAGAAGAAATATATAAACTAAAACCAATCAAAAAATGATAAAATCAATTAAAATCACCTCACTCTTATTTGCCGCTGCTATTCTTTTTGGGGCTACTTCTTGTAATAAATACGAAGATGGACCTAGCTTGTCATTAAGAACAAAAAAAGCACGATTAGTAAATACATGGGAATTAACAGAAGCTGTTGATGGTAGTACAGACATTACAGATTTTTCGAAAGGAATTACCCTAACTATAGAAAAAGATGATAGTTTTAGTTACGGTGGTGAAACTCCACAAGGAGCAAAAGCCGAAGGAAAAGGAACTTGGGAATTCAGTGATGATAAAACGGTGCTTATCCTTACCATAGACGGACAAGTGATTCCAGACAAATGGACTATTACGCGATTAAAAAATGACGAATTGTGGTTGAAGAAAACTCAATCTAGCGGAACCGAAGCAATTCAAAAATTTAAGGGATTAGATTAACTATCTATTCTAAATAAAAAAAAAGAGCTACCTATTTGGGTAGCTCTTTTTTATTGCTCTATATTTTCTGTTAAAACCTAAATCCTGCAGTTACCAAAAAGTTATTTACAAAACGATCTGTGATAATGGGCTCAACCAACTCCGGGTCGTACAAGTAGGATTCTTCTCTCCAAGTTGTTCTCAAAAAAGTAAAATCTACAGAGAAGTTCTCGTTCTTGTACCCTACTCCTCCAGAATAATTTGTTCTGGAGTGATCCAAGATTTCAACTTCCTCTTTAATCGGAGAACCAAAATAAGTATAGCCTCCTCTCACTGTCCAATGATTCGTCATTCTAAATTCTGCTCCGGCCTTTAAGATGTTTGCAATTTGATAAATATCCTTTACTGTTGAATTTTCGGAGTTAAAATCATACGGTGCTATTGCGCCTGCCGCTCCATTCAACGAGGCATTAGAATAATCTACTAACTCGTACTCAAACGAGATTAGACCTCGCTTCTTGTACAAAAATGCTGCGCTGGCAATTAATCTTCCTGGAGTTCTCAGTCGGTAGTCATAGATTCCTTCTGGAGATTCAGCTCTTTCATTGAAATTATTATCTATAAAATTAGACACAAATTGCGTGTTATAAGAATCACTCATTGTATACCAAGTAGGAGTATGAACAGCTAATCCCAGTCGCACCGAAGAGGTGGGAACGAAGATAGCTCCTAGTTTTATATTAAATCCATTTCCAGTGGTCGTAAGATTCTCTTCGAACGTATAATTCTCGGTATCCAAAATAGAATCTGGATTAGCGAATGTTTCTGTAAACGTTCTAGTTGAATTATAACGAATTCGGGGAAAACCAAAACTTCCTCCAACGTACAATTTTCCATCATAATTCCCACTAAAAGTAATATCCGTTTGATATTGTGCTCCTCTCGTGGTAACGGAATTTAATTGGTTAATAGAAGAGTTTGACGTATCATACCAAGGAGCATAAGTGTTCGAAATAGAGTCGTACGAAATAAGGTATGCATCATAGGCCTGTCCTTCATAAAAATCAGACACTTCTGATAATGGAGTTCCGTTTGCGTTCAAAAAATTTGTGTAGGAAAGCAACATCGAGTTATCATTTACTCCCTCTGCTCTAGTTCTTCCGTGAAAATCGTTGGTTCTGTTTGAACTAATTCCCACCTGAAAATACCTCCACATACTAGCTTTGTTAAAATCGATTGGGACTACAAAAACAGCTCCGATATTCGGAATATTAAAATTTGCTTTGTTGCTTGAGCTGAAGGTATTGTTGTATTCCGACTCTGCTCCAGCATAAGTTACATTGCTTGTAAAGCTAAAATCTGACCTGCTGTATCGTCCCATCCCTGCTGGGTTTAGTCCTATCGCAGACATGTCAGCGCCCAATGCGCCCATTGCACCACCCAAGCCAGTGAACCTAGCGGTACCGCTATAGTTCAAAAAACTATATCTCAGGGCATCTGTTTCATTTTGAGCATAGACCAAAGAGGCCATAGAAATCCCCAAAAGTGTTATGAATAAACTTTTCATGTTGTTTGTTTTAAATGAATTGAACTTTTCTACCTTCTACCTCCTCTTGAAGAACCAGAAGAACTTCTACTACTTCCTCCTGAACTTCGTGAAGGAGAACTACTTCTACTTGGAGTGTAGCTTCTTGAAGGAGTACTTCTACTTGGAGTATAGCTTCGAGAAGGAGTGCTTCTACTTGGCGTATAGCTACGATTTGGCGCTGTTCTGTTTGGCGTATAACTTCTTGACCTTGAAGGTGAAGTTCTATTAGGTTGATAGGTCCTTGACGGAGTCACTGATCTAGGCGAAGGAGTATAGTTTCTCGTTGGCGAAGTTGCTCTCGACCTGTTAGATGATGAAGGAGCTGTTCGTCTTGGAGTACTTGATCCCACCGTAGCCCTTGACGGAGAGCCAATTGCTACCCTATTTGGCGTAGTGGAAGGTCTTTCGTTTCTCACTGGAGTAGATCTTGTAGGTGTACTCCTAGAGTTTCTGCCTCCAGAAGGAACAGCTCTTCCCGAATTAGGCGAAGTAGGTCTTGCAGTTCTAGTCTGAGTAGGATTTGTTCTTGGTGTAGAGCTTGATACAGCCGATGCTCTATTCTCTACTTGTCTGTCTTCTCCTCTAGTACTTGTTGCTCTTCTTGGGGTATTATCCATATCTATAGAGTAAGTTCTTGCCTGATTGTTAGTTCTTTCGGCAACTCCTTGATTTCTTCCTGTGTTGGAAGTTCTCAATGAAAATCCTTGAGATTGAGGTCCAGTGTATGCAGTCACGTTGTTCTCAACACTTTTACCTGAAGAATTATAAACTCTTGCTCCAGTTCTTCTATCGCCATAAACAGAAGATACGCGAGAACCAGTACCTCTACTTCCCCTGTGTCCGTAAGTTACACCTCTCGAATTTGTCTCAAATCCTCCACCATTTGCAGCTAACACTCCATGAGTAAATCCTTGATTGTACGCCCAGTTATTGTTCCAACCGTTGTAACCCCATCCATTATTCCAATATGGATTATAATGATTCCAACCTCCCCATGCATACGGGTTCCCCCATCTGTTAAATCTGTATGGATTTCCCCAACCAACGTTGTAACCTACACCCCATCCATTCCATGAGTTCCAACCTACATTCCACCCGGGGTTTCCCCAAGCATTCCATCCTGGATTTCCCCAGGTGCTCCATCCGTTGTTCCAAAATGGATCATTCCAACCGTTATTTACGTTGTTGAATCGGTTGAATCTATTTGAATAGTGGTAATTACCTCCATAATAATTATTGGTGATATAGGTATTTCCTTCTGAAGAATCAATGTTAGAGTTATAAGAAGGGTCATAATATTCATCCTGCTCAATCCAAGTAGCTGGGTCCTCCCCTTTCACATACTCGGTGGAGCTAGACTGTGACGAAGAAGAAGAAGTCATAACTTGTCGCGTGTTATCAGAATAAATATCATCAAAATCGTCAAATCCTTCTTGAGCAAAGGATTGGATGTTTAAGAAAACGAGGGCCGAAAGTAATAGATAGTTAGATTTCATAAGTCACTTAGTTTTATAGGGTGTGTACCTTTCTTTATAAATCACCTCTAAATTACGATAATTTATCTAAATTTGAAGGCGGTATTTACCTTCAAAAACACAAATACTGTGCCACAACAATTATTATGAGTAAGAAATTAACTACAAGAAGTGAAAACTATTCTGAATGGTACAACGAGCTGGTTGTGAAAGCTGATTTAGCTGAAAATTCAGGTGTACGAGGATGTATGGTAATTAAGCCATACGGCTATGCAATTTGGGAAAAAATGAAAGACGAGCTTGACCGACAGTTTAAAGAAACGGGGCATCAAAACGCCTATTTTCCGATATTCGTTCCGAAGCACATGTTTGAAGCTGAAGAAAAAAATGCAGAAGGATTTGCGAAAGAAGCAGCTATTGTGACTCATTACAGATTGAAAAACGACCCAGACAAACCGGGAAAGTTGATGGTGGATCCTCAAGCGAAATTGGAAGAAGAGCTCATAGTAAGACCCACTTCAGAGGCCATAATTTGGAGTACTTATAAAAAATGGATTCAGTCTTACCGGGATTTACCTATTATGATAAATCAATGGGCAAATGTTGTAAGGTGGGAAATGAGGACAAGACTATTTTTGAGAACCGCAGAGTTTTTATGGCAAGAAGGTCACACGGCACACGCTACTAAACAAGAGGCGATAGCAGAGACTGAACAAATGCTACATGTGTACGCAAAGTTTGCTGAAGAACATATGGCCGTGCCCGTATTAAGAGGGAGAAAAACAGACAGCGAACGTTTTGCAGGAGCAGAAGATACATTGTGTATAGAGGCACTGATGCAAGACGGAAAAGCCTTACAAGCTGGTACTTCGCATTTTTTAGGACAAAATTTTGCTGACGCATTTGATGTTAAATTTGTTAATAAAGAGGGAAAACAAGAATTAGTTTGGGGGACTTCTTGGGGAGTTTCCACGAGATTGATGGGTGCTTTAATTATGGCTCACTCGGATGATGCTGGATTGGTTTTGCCTCCTAAGTTAGCTCCTATTCAAGTTGTGATTGTTCCTATATACAGAAACGAAGAATCCCTAAATGTAGTTATGGAGTCTGCTAATAAAATTGCGGACGAACTCAAGTCAAAAGGTATCTCTGTGAAAGTAGATGACGATGACAATCGAAAGCCTGGATGGAAATTTGCAGAATACGAATTAAAAGGAGTTCCACTCCGAATAGCCATCGGTCCTAGAGATGTTGAAAATAACGTAGTTGAATTAGCAAGACGAGATACGCAATCAAAATCAAGTGTCTCTCAAGAAGGATTAAGCGACCACATTTCTCAGTTGCTAGATGAAATTCAAGAGAATATTTATGCAAAAGCTTTGACTTACAGAAATGAACACATAACAAAAGTTGAAACTTACGCTGAATTCAAACAAGTTTTGGAGGAAAAAGGTGGGTTTGTCTCCGCACATTGGGACGGAACTCCAGAGACTGAACAAAAAATAAAAGAAGAAACCAAAGCCACTATCCGTTGTATCTTAATGAATAACGAACAAGAAGAAGGTTCTTGCATTATTAGTGGAAATCCATCTAAAGAAAGAGTTATATTTGCGAAAGCTTATTAATACAACTATCATGGCTAACACCGAACTCGACCAAATAGCACAGACGCTATGCACTAAATCTACGTTAAAGCAAGATATCTTTAAAAACACCGTAGAGCAATTTCAAGAAATGAAAAAAGTGGCTTCTACAGTCGTAGAAAATATCAAGGCAAAAGTATGTGCTAAAGATGACAGAATAATTATTGAGTATACTGAAAAGAGTAAATACGAATTTCACATTACTCTGGCAGGTGATATCTTAGTCTTTAATTTACATTCCAATGTCTTTAAATTTGATGAAAATCACTCTATTTGGAGAACGAACTATTTAAAAGAAGATGAGAATCGAGGGTACACAGGAATCATCAACATATATAACTTTCTGGCTGATTCTTTTCGGTTCAACCGAATAAATGATTCGGGGTACCTTGTTGGTCGAGTATTTATCAATGCAGAAAATCATTTCATAACCGAAGGAAAGAGAAAAATGAGTTTCCTTTACACTGAGTTTGACAAATTAATTTTTGACACTCAGCACATGGAAGATATTATTGAAAACATCATGATTCATGTACTTGACTTCGATCTTTACGCACCTCTTTATGAGAGTGTTAGCGAAGTATCTGTACATCAAATAAAAACCACTGGAGACACCATTCAACTAAAGACAGGAAAGCGAATGGGATTCCAGTTTGGGACAGATTCAAAAATAATTTAAAAAAAAGTTGATTTTTTTTTTGAATTTAAAAAATTGTTCTAGATTTGCATTCCCAAAATAACAAATGGGAAGACATTTTGGCCCGTTCGTCTATCGGCTAGGACTCAGGATTTTCATTCCTGCAAGAGGGGTTCGATTCCCCTACGGGCTACTATAGTTTAATACTAATTATAAATTAACACATTATGGCTAATCACAAGTCAACAAAAAAAAGAATTAGATCCACAGAAGTGAGAAGACTTAGAAATAAGTATTATCACAAGTCTGCCAGAACTGCTATCAAGAAATTGAGAGGAATGGAAGACAAAAAAGAAGCGGCTTCATTCTTACCTGTTGTAACAAGTATTCTTGACAAATTAGTGAAGAGAAACATTATCCATAAAAACAAAGCGGCTAACCTTAAGTCTAGCCTAAGTTTGAAAGTGAACAAATTATAAGTAGTATACTCTTTTTTAAAAAAAACCATTTCAACAGATGAAATGGTTTTTTTTTGCTCTAAACTCTCCTAAATTATTGAATCTCTTGTATCTTTAACCCTTGTAAAAACAAAGACTTTTATCTTCCATGAAAATATCATACAACTGGCTTAACGACTACTTAAACTTAACTATCTCGCCCGAACAAACCTCAGAAATACTAACGGATATTGGACTTGAAGTAGAAAAAACCGAAATCGTGGAATCCATTAAAGGTGGATTGAAAGGATTGATAATTGGAGAGGTACTAGAAGTTGAAAAACATCCAGGTGCGGATAAACTCAATAAGACCAGGGTAAACATTGGAGAGGAAATCTTGAATATTGTGTGTGGCGCACCTAATGTGCAACAAGGACAAAAAGTAGTTGTGGCAACAGTCGGAACAGTTTTGTACACTGAAAGTGGGGAGTCTTTTAAAATCAAAAAATCTAAAATACGTGGGGAGGAATCTGCTGGAATGATATGTGCAGAAGACGAAATTGGTATTGGAAAAAGTCACGAAGGAATTATGGTGCTTGATTCAAGCGCCAAAATAGGACTGCCCGCTGCAGAGTATTTCGACTTGAAAAACGACACAGTTTTTGATATTGGACTTACCCCAAACAGAGCAGATGCCATGAGCCATTTTGGTGTAGCAAGGGATTTGATGGTAGCCTTGAAACATAAGAATATTTTACACTTAAGACCAAATTTTTTTGCTGCCATACTAAGCATTTTTCCAGCATAACCAGCACCAGTATCTCCA
>JALRIS010000200.1 GCA_023255335.1 Flavobacteriales bacterium
ATAAATATTTCCAGTGGTCACATTGATCGTATTATTGCTTGCTCCATCCCCCACATAGCCAACATTGATTATGGATGTAGCATTTACGCCAATAATTTTATTGGTAATAGAACCTGTTGAGACAGTAATTTTATTATTAGATGCAGAACTCCCACCAGTAATTCTTCCAATATTAATTTTAGAAATAGTATTAACACCATAAGACTCGGATAAAACATTATCTCTAATTTTTACATCAATCATATTATTTTGAGCCGATGTGGTATCGATCACACCTATTTCAACATCAGATGTAGAGTTCGAGCCAACACCCAAGGACTGGATTTTAACGGAATTAACTTTTATGGAATTATTGGTAGATGAGTTAGAAGAGATAATGCCTATATTGGTATAAGATGTACCATAAAAACTTAGAACCCCCACTTCGGTAGCCGAAACCTTGCCTAAGGTTAAATCAATCGTAAAAATCATGTCTTTTGAATTTCCTAGCTGAACCTGCTCTCCGTTTTTGTTTAAACTAAACGAAATATCTTGAACCGATTCAAACTCCGATTTATCGATAAATTCTTTGCCAATCACTGCCGAACCGTCAAACGCTTTGGCTTTTTCCCAAGGCAAACCTTTACTTTTACATTCTTGTTGTAAATCTCTGGCAGTAAAATCAATACCTAAGCCTATTTTATCATAATAGTTGTGAGCAAATCGCTCCTCAATATGTTTTCCTACCTTATTTATTTTTACTAGCAGTTCAATTTCAAAATGAAGGTCATTCGTAAATTCTGGAATATAAAACGGAACTCTTTTTGGAAGAATTGCAGAGTCGGGTTTTAAGAAAAACAAGGGTTCTTTTGGGGCTTCATTCCCTAATTCCTTAGCGTGCTCGCTGTAGTTTCTTCCTATGCAAATTATTTTCATATTGGTTATTGTAATTAGTAAAAATGCAAGAATGATTAGTCTTCAACCCTTGCGTTTAAAAATTTCTTGTATTTTGATCCATTATTTAGGAAATTGATATCATTCTTGACTTAAATGATATTTATTCTATTATTAGAATGTAGAATTAAAGAATCACCAATTGTATCAAATAATAAAAAATCTCCAACTTGTAATTCTTTTTCAATTGAAAGTTTAGGTAATTCATAAAACCCACAAGCGGTTCATACAAAACAAAAAAAAGAGTGTATATTTTTTTTCATCACAAAATTCTAAAATATTGCTAACTCCTAGAATCTAAAAATCACATATTTTCCTTCACCTCCTGCAATACTTTCTTAGTATACCTCGGAAAATCTCCTTGCATCATCCAAGAGTAATAACTAGGTTCTCTTCTTAATACGTCTTCAATTGTTTTTCCTTTGTGTTTACCAAAATTAAAACAAGGCTCTCCATCGGCATTATACACAAATCGCCCTGCGTAATCTGCCATTTTACTCCCCATTTCTGAGTATTCAGCCAAGAATTCTACGGTACCTTCCAAATCATCATACCGCTCAATTTGCGCCAACAAAACATCCATGGTCGCAGTGGTATCTGCTTCTGCACTATGCGCATTTTCTAGAGTTTTTCCGCAATAAAATTGAAGAGCAGCTTCAAGCGTTCTTTTCTCTTGCTTGTAAAAAATATTCTGAACGTCAATTCTTTTTCTATCGGTCATGTCCAACTCTACTTCCACTCTCAATAATTCTTCCATCAACATAGGAATATCAAACCTATTGGAATTATAACCAGCCAAATCTGCATCACCAATGAATTCAACTACCTCAGGAGCAATTTCTTTCCATGTTTTTTCATTCAACACATCAAAATCATAAATTCCATGAACTTCAGAGGCTTCTATGGGTATTGGCATTTCTGGATTTACTCTTTTGGTAAAAGTCTCTTTTTCTCCATTTGGCATTAATTTTTGAATAGAAATTTCTACAATTCTATCTTTAGAAACATCCACTCCAGTAGATTCCAAATCAAAAAATGCAATAGGTCTTGTTAAGTTTAAATTCATGGGTTTATTATTTTTTTATAAAAAAGCTCTTCATTAATGATTAATGAAGAGCTTTTGTAAGTTTTCTATTTCTGTCAGCCTTCGATTCTCTTCCTTCGGTCAAACCTCTGCTTCAGCTTGTTTTAAATTTCTCTGTTAGGGTCAAATGACTCTAAATAATCGGCTACTTTTCGCACAAACATTCCTCCAAGTGCTCCATCCACTACTCGGTGGTCATAAGCGTGCGATAAGAACATTTTGTGTCTTATTCCCATAGTGTCTCCTTCCGGAGTTTCTATTACCGAAACCATTTTACGAATCGCACCCACCGCCATAATAGCCACTTGGGGTTGATTAATAATAGGTGTTCCGAAAACGTTCCCAAAGGTTCCTACATTGGTCATCGTGTAGGTACCTCCTTGAATTTCGTCTGGAGTCAATTTATTTTGCCTTGCTCTGTTGGCTAAGTCATTTACCGCTTTAGTTAATCCCAAAAGGTTTAGTCTATCCGCATTTTTAATTACCGGTACAATCAGGTTACCTGAAGGCAAAGCTGCAGCCATTCCTATGTTAATATTTCCTCTTTGGATAATATTCGTTCCATCGATTGAGATATTAATCCCAGGGAAATCTTTTATGGCTTTAGCTATTGCTTCTATGAAAATAGGAGTAAAAGTAATTTTCTCTCCATTCTCTTTTTGAAATTGATTTTTTACTTTATTTCTCCAGTTTACAATATTGGTCACATCTGCTTCTACATAAGAAGTAACGTGTGGAGAAGTTTGTTTGGACATTACCATATGATCTGCAATCAACTTCCTCATTCTATCCATTTCTACCACCGTATCATTGGGTCCTACTGGGATTGTTGGATTGTGAACAGGCTTGTTTATCTCCGTAGTTTTGGCGATCACCTTGTCCTTTGGCGCCTCCTTTGCTTTTGTTTCAGCTGCAGGAGCGCTGGTGGTTGACTGATTCCCCCTATTCTTAATGTAGTCTAAAATATCAGTTTTACTCACTCTGCCGTCTTTTCCACTACCCGAGATCTTTTCTAATTCGCTCATCGAAATCCCTTCTTCCTTGGCAATATTTCTTACTAAAGGCGAATAAAACCTTCCAGAATCACCTGTTTTAGAAATTTCTACTTGCTCCGTGGCTGTTTTCGCAAGAGGTGCTGAAACTTCCGCTACAACTTCCTCGCTAGGCTCAGTTACTTCCTCAACTGCTGGTGCTGAGGCGGATACCTCTGCTCCTACTTCTGTCGAAATGATAGCAATAACATCACCTACTTGAGCTACATCGCCTTCATTGAATAATTTCTTTACCAACACTCCGTCTACTGGCGCGGGAACCTCAGAATCTACTTTGTCAGTCGCTATTTCAATCAAAGACTCCTCTGCCTCAATCGTCTCACCCACTTCTTTTAACCAAGTAATAACAGTAGCTTCCGCTACACTTTCTCCCATTTTTGGTAATAGAACTTCTATTTCAGCCATAATTATATAATAATGTTTATTTCAATTTTTTGAAGTTCAAAAATAAGGAATATTTCCATAAAAATCTGGGCTTTTTAATTTTTATTGACTAAGAATATCGTCAATTAACTTATGGCACTTGTTTCTCTTTGATATAGTATTAAAAAAGCGTAATTTTATCCTTCATGGAAACTTGGTTATTTTTTGGATTCATTCTTACTGTTTTTTCCCTATTACCAATCGGAATTAAGAAGTTAATTGGCAAAAAAAGACAACCAAAAAAATGGATTGTTTTCTTCATAAATTTTCTGTCAATCAGTTTATTTGCGGCAATTCTAATTGAATTTTTTCTCTCCCTGAAAAACATTTATTTTACAGGCTACAAAACTCGTACTTTTCTCTTAATATCACTTGTGGTTTGTGTCACTTTACATTACTGTGTAACTCAATACAAGAATACATTCTACAGAATTTTTGTGCAATTTATACTGGTAGCAACCATCTTTGTCACAACCGTAATAGGAGTAGTAAATTTAGCTAACTACCAAGAGTATCTCTTGTTTGAAAACAACACCTATCGAATTGAAAAAAACTGGGAACTTTCTGGGGCGGATTTTATGCTCCCAACATTGTATAGAAAAAAAGGTATAGTTGAATCCGCCTATCCACTCGAATATGAAAAGGGTAACCAAACGGATTACCTGTACGATTTCACGAAGGAATCTATCACAGATTTCACCATCAATGAAACAGACAGTTCAATTCGCGTATCATGTCATTTTAAGGACGGCACTACGTACTTTCTCTCTACACCCGATCTTTCATCCAATTAAATTATTGTAGGGGTGGTCCCGATTCATTCGGGAAGTCCTCCACGACTCAAACTAATATTTGCTGAACAAAAAAAAGCCTCCCAAAATGTTTTGAAAGGCTTTTAATTTTTGTCGGGGTGGCAGGATTCGAACCTGCGACCTCCACGTCCCAAACGTGGCGCGATAACCGGGCTACGCTACACCCCGAGTGTAGTATATTACTTCTTAAACTAAGTGTAAACTTCCCGATAAAGGTTTAAGAATTCTTGGTTGATTTTAGAACTTTTCAATCCGTTTCCGTATTGAGATTGCAAATATAGAACTTACTTTTTAATCTGCAATAAAAAACCAGAAATTATGTATCGATATTTGCGTATTTCGCATTTTGTTCGATAAACTCTCTTCTAGGAGGAACTTCATCACCCATTAACATAGAAAAAATCCTGTCACTTTCAATCAAACTTTCAATGGTGATTTGTCTTAAGGTTCTGAATTCTGGGTTCATTGTTGTATCCCATAATTGCTCTGCATTCATTTCTCCAAGACCTTTGTAACGTTGAACTCCAACAGAAGATTCTGATCCAGATCCTTTTAATTCTGCTATCAATTGATCTCTCTGTTCATCGCTCCATGCATATTCTTGTTTTTTTCCTTTTTTTACTAAATATAACGGTGGCGTAGCAATATAGATATACCCTTTTTCAATCAATTCACGCATATGACGGAAGAAGAAAGTTAAAATAAGTGTTTCGATATGCGAACCATCGACATCGGCATCACACATGATAATTATTTTATGATACCTCAGTTTCTCTAGGTTCAATGCCTTACTATCTTCTTCTGTTCCCACTCTTACACCCAGTGCCGTGTAGATGTTTTTAATCTCTTCATTTTCAAAAATCTTGTGCTGCATTGCCTTTTCCACGTTTAAAATCTTTCCCCTTAACGGCATGATTGCTTGAAAAAATCTATCTCTTCCTTGTTTGGCAGTTCCTCCTGCTGAATCTCCCTCTACCAGGTAAATTTCACATTCTGCTGGGTCGTTTCCTGAACAATCTGACAGTTTTCCTGGCAATCCCCCTCCAGACATTACTGTCTTTCGTTGAACCATTTCTCGAGCTTTACGCGCAGCATGACGCGCAGTTGCTGCCAAAATTACTTTTTGAATTATTGTTTTAGCATCGTTCGGATGTTCTTCCAAATAATCTGTCAACATTTGAGAAACAGCCTGGCTTACTGGAGCATTCACTTCTCTATTCCCTAATTTTGTTTTAGTTTGCCCTTCAAATTGTGGTTCTCCTACCTTGACAGAGACAATTGCTGTGAGTCCTTCTCTAAAATCATCTCCATTGATTTCAAATTTCAACTTGTCCAACAATCCAGATTCATCAGCGTACTTTTTCAAAGTACTTGTGAGCCCTCTTCTAAATCCAGAAAGATGAGTTCCTCCTTCATGGGTGTTGATATTATTTACATAGGAAAAAATATTTTCCGAATAAGATGTGTTGTACACCATGGCAACTTCTACTGGCACACCGTTTTTTTCACCTTCCATGTGAATTACCTCTTCGATAATTGGCTCTCGTGTGTTGTCCAGAAACTGAACAAATTCTTTCAAACCTTCTTTAGACAAAAATGTTTCCTTAAGAGTTTCCCCTTTTTCGTCCACCACTCTTTTATCTTCAATTGAAAGAGTAAGCCCTTTGTTCAAAAACGAGAGTTCTCTTAGCCTTTTTGATAACGTTTCATAACTATAAATCCTCTCAGAAAAGATGGTGTCATCTGGTGTGAAAGTTACGATTGTTCCTCTTTTATCAGAGGTTCCAATTTCTTTTACTGGGTATAATGGTTTTCCTTTCTCGTATTCTTGTACAAATACTTTTCCTTCTCTGTATACTTCCGCTTTTAGGTGGTTAGAGAGTGCGTTCACACACGAAACTCCCACTCCGTGAAGCCCTCCAGATACCTTATATGTATCTTTGTCAAACTTTCCACCCGCACCTATTTTTGTCATCACCACTTCCAGAGCAGAAACTCCTTCTTTTTTGTGAATGCCTGTTGGAATCCCTCTTCCGTTATCTTCTACAGAGATGGAATTATCTTCATTAATTATTACGGTTACTGTGTCACAGTATCCAGCCATAGCCTCATCAATTGAGTTATCTACCACTTCGTACACCAAGTGATGCAAACCTCTAATTCCTACATCTCCAATATACATAGAAGGTCTTAACCTCACGTGCTCCATTCCTTCGAGAGCTTGTATATTATCCGCTGAATAATTTCCTTTGTCTTCTTCGCTCATAATTTAGCTTAAAATTGTTGGTTTCATTAAAGAACAAATATAACTAATTTGAACACGATTAGAAAGAGAAAAGGGTCGACTTTTCAACAATAAAACCTCCTAAAACATAAGGTTTTGTTGATAAATTATTTACAATAAGGTAAGAGTACTTGGGGGTTCTCTCAATTAATCATTTTTCGTTAATTCGATGAGTGTGATTTCTGGTTTTATCCCTACTCTCCCTGGAAACCCTATATGACCAAACCCTCTGTTGACGTACAAAAACTGGTTTTTTTCTTCATATAGTCCTGCCCACCTTTTATAACGTAGCGATACTGGACTCCATTTAAATCCCGGGAGTTCTATCCCCATTTGCATTCCATGAGTGTGGCCACTTAGAGTTAGATCAATGTGCTGTCGGTGCGGAATGACAACGTCTTCCCAATGGTGTGGATCGTGAGACATTAAAATTGTAATTGAATCAGGAACTACGTCTTCGAGCGCCTTATCCAAGTCTCCTTTTGGCGGGAAGGGCGGTCTACCCCAATTCTCTACTCCTATTAAGTTTATTCGGTCGCCTTCCGTTTCAATGATTCTTCCCTTATTTTCTAATAAATCAAAACCTATAGCGGAATGATGCGCTCTTATTTTCTTTTCATTGTCAAATTGATCTTCTTCGGTTTGCCAGTTGAAATACAAACCATAATCGTGGTTACCCATGATAGAAAATTTTCCGTGCTTGGCTGAAAGTCCTTTGAGTAGTGGAATAAATTTATCAAACTCTTCGGAAGTATTATTTACCAAATCGCCCGTGAATAAAATTAAGTCTGGTTGGAGTTCTTGAATTTTGTTGACTCCTACCTCAATTGCTTTGTAATCATCTAAACTACCTGCATGAAAATCAGAAAACTGAACAATTCTCAGTCCTTCAAATGAATCGGGTAAATTCTTAAGAGTTAGTCTCGTTTGAAACACTTTGAAGTCATACCTAGTTTTGAACATTCCATACAAAAAAGAGGCAAAAGGAATAGCGGATATTCCGAGTCCTATTTGTGTTACCGCTTTTCTTCGAGACGGAAAATCAACAGAATTATTGGAGGAAAAAAATGAAAAAACATACCCAACAAAACGAGCAACATCCTCGAAAAATATTACCGAAACAAAGACTAATTTTGCTACACCAAAAGTGACAAACAATCCCATCATGAGATTTATCGCTTTGGTTGTTTGGCTCAGGCCATGACCCAAACTAGAAGAAGTGTAAATGAGAGAAATAATAGTTAACAGCGCTACGCCCAGCTGAATTGAAATTGCTATTATAAATTGATTGTTTGAATATACTGATCGAAGTATAAAAAATATGTATACCTCAATAAGAAGTATAAACCCTAGTATTATTTTCATCATGTGTGTGAGTCGAAACGAAATGAATAATCTTACTTTTCTATACAAATGTTTTTATATGTCTTTCGGCCTTCGAAGGATGAATATCAGCTATAGAAATTAAAATTCCGGTTTCTTCTACTCCACCAAAATCAGGGTTCTCTGCAGTTCCGAAGGTTTTCATCGAATCCGATAGGTTCATGTAGGAATTAATAAGTGGTGGTATTCTTTCCCCCTTTTCTTTTAATGCTTCTCCTAATATTTTGTGTCCCTCTTTGTAAGTAAGCCCTATTAACTTGGCTAGAAATTCTTTGGATTCATGAATAATGGGCAAAGGAGAAATAGGTGTTACCAATTGATCCTTATCAGGAAAATAATAGTTCATAAATGAGAGCAACATATCTCGTGCTTCTTTGTTGTACTCTTTGTACATCGTTACTTTTCCAAAAAAATAATGCACCTCTGGGTTCAGAACTATCAGAGCACCGAGCCCATCCCACAAATTATCAAGGGTAAATAATCCCTTTCTATTTGTGGTAGAAGGTTGATAGGCGGGCTGAACCCAAGACCTTCCTAATTCTATTGTGGCGGGTAAATAATCGGAAACAAAATGATTGGAAAAATTAAAATAATGTTTTGTTGAAATGTCTATTTCATTCACATTTCCTAGAAATTTTGCACAGTTAAAAAACCTGTAGCCACCCAAAATCTCCTCGTCTTCAGGGCTCCAAACAATCAGCTGATCATAATTGTGCTCGCAAGTATCCAATTCATCAATATCTACTTCTTGCCCTGTACCACCTCCAGCTGAACCAAACGATACTTCTCTCAACCTACCAATTTCTCTCATTACGTGTGGGGAATCATGATGATTTATTATGTAAATTTCATTATTTCCTTTATTCGTAGTTCGAATAAATTTGTTTTCGGACAATTCCTTTTTTATTAATGACCTTTCTATTGGAGCTATAATGTAATCTAAATTCATGTTTTGAATGTAATGGATTTTCTTATTTTTTCGGCAAATTGTAGGCTATATTTTTAATATGAGCTGCAATTTCTTTGTCAGATTTTGATTCTTTAAAATCGCTCACATAGATGGGCTTACCAAAATAAATCGGCAGCACTTTGTTTTTTTGCTTGAATAATTCATCAGCCAAATACAACATTTCAATATTGGACTTTATTCCTATAGCTTCCCTAAGCGCGGACAACCGATAAAAGAAATTTGACAATTCACCGTCTATAAATACAGGGACAATTCTTTTATTGGATTTTTTGGCTCGAGTTACAAAAGTTTTTTTCCATTCCAAATCACTTACTACTCCTTTTTTCTTTCGCGAAACAAGTCCGGCTGGAAACAAAAATACAGCTTTGTCTGACTCAAAAAGTTCATTTACTTTCTGAAGTGATTCTTTTGCATTTGTTCCATGCTTGTCCACCCCAACAAACAATCCCTTCAAGTTTTCCAGACTCATCAGTAGATCGTTCACAATAAACATAATATCCTTTCTTATTAGAGCTACTTCTTTCACAATGGCCATTGCGTCCATTCCTCCAAGAGGATGATTAGATACAAAGATTACACCTTCTTCTTTTGGGATGTTTTGGAGACCATGCGATTCAACAGTAATATTGAATCTTTTGATAATATCAATGCAAAAATCTACCCCAATTACTTGTTCATTTTCTTCCAAAATTTGATTGATTTCGGATTGATGAAGGATTCGTTTTAGATAATTAATAAGAAAGCGAGGAAGCCTTTTCAAGAGTTTAGGATTTTTACTTCCTATCAACCTTTCTATATCGATGAATTTTTCCATTTACTAAAGGTAAAAAAAACTTTAATATGCTCTGATACTGTCAATAACAACCTTTTTTATAGGCCAATTGTATTTGTCAACTTTTACTTTCGAAATTTTTGATAAGGTTTCAAATCCCGAAACTAGTTCCCCAAAAACAGTGTAATCGCCATCCAAATGAGGAGTACCGCCCGATTTTTGATACACTTTCTTTTGATACTCGGTATATTTTTTACCCTGCTCCTCTTTCTGCTTGAAGTAATAAGAAGGAAGTTTTTGACCTTCAACGAGGTAAAAATTTATAGAACTTGATTTTTTACCTAAATTTTGTTCTTCCGTTGGAACTGCCATTGCGAGGGCTCCTTTCTTATGAATATTGTTTACCTTTATCTCATTCGGTATTCTATACCCTCCTATTTCATTCAATTTGTTCATTATTTCCGCATCATCAGAATTCCCTCCTTGAATCATAAAATTATCTATAATCCGGTAAAACAAGGTGTTGTCATAAAACTTCTTTTTGGCAAGCATCACAAAATTTGCCCGATGAAGAGGAGTATTGGTGTATAACTTTAAGGTCATACCACCTAATGTGGTGTAGATAACAATTTTTGTTTCTCGATTTGTATCTCCAAAGGCAGTTAATTTGTCTTTAGCGTTTCTATTGGTAATTATGGTACGAGCAATGCAATTTATAATGCTATCACTATCGAGGCTGGTTGTAGAAGAAACCTCTTTTTTTGGGGGAAGTTTGGCAGGAGAATCTTTTTTCACTATTTCTTGTTGGCAACTTGAAACTACCAACACACTAAAAAAAAGTAAAAAAGCACTGAGTTTTACAGACATCCTGCTTAGAAAATTAAAGGCACAAAAAATGGCAAGCTACTCATATCGCACCGCTACGACCACCTACCCTTGCTACGTTCCCGTCCTGGGGGATTCAGTAGGAGCTGGTCGTATGAGACTTGCCATTGCAAAGATACAACATGATTTATAATTTGCAAGAAATGGGGAGTAAGTTTTGACATAAAACTCACTCTATTCTTCAACAATCTTGAAGGGTTATCAAAAATCTGTTAATTATTTCTAAATTAATTATTATTTTTAACACCTTATCAAGCAACCTTTGGCAAAATGTCATCGTTGTAGAGTAACAACGAAAGAAAAAAGAACCACATTTATGAAACTAAAATTTCTATCCGCATTTATTATTATTATTCTCAGTCTTCAAGGACTTTCGTCTCACTTTGCAGGAGGAAACATTTATTACGATTGTTTGGGTAATAACCAGTACAGAATTTGGGCAGAAATCACTTTAGATTGTGGCGGAGCTTCAAACCCAACTACATTTCCAATTACATCCACCAATACATGTGGCTTAATAAATCCAACAATTTCTCTTGCTTTAATCTCATCACAAACCAGAAATGTTTCTCAAGTATGTTTTGAGGATAGTCTTCTTACTAGTTGTATCAATTCAAGTAATACTCTTCAGGGAAGAAGAAGGTATTTGTATTCTGCTGTTGTTACACTTCCTCCATGTAACAACTGGACTTTTGGATGGTCTTCTTGTTGTAGAAATGGTGGTGTCGGTGGTGTGGTAAATTTAACAACAGCAGGAAATATATATTTAGAAACCAAAATGTTTAGTGCCAACGATTCTTGTAACAACTCTGTGCGCTACACTGGTGTTCAAAACCCATACGTGTGCATTAATGAACCTGCGAGTTACAACTTTGGTGCCGTTGATCCTGATGGTGATAGCTTGGCTTATGTGTTGATACCAGCCATGACGGGAGCGGCAACTTTTTCTCCTTACAATACACCATACTCTGGTCAAAATCCTATTAGTGCAATTATATTGGATAGTACGACTGGAACAATTACTTTTACTCCTAATACCCTTGGTTCTTTCGTTGTGGTGGTTCAAGTAACAGAATATGACACCGCAGGAAATATCCTAGCAGTTACGATGAGAGATATCCAGGTTGTTGTATACAACTGTGCCGGAAACATCCCGCCAGACCCCACTCCATCATTTCTTTATAATGTGGTAGGTCAAGGAACTATTGCTGGACCTAAAAAACTCGAAGTCTGCGAGGGAGATTCATTTTGTGTAGATTTTCAAGTGTATGATTCAAATGCATTGGACACACTAACTCTTTGGAGTACAAACATTGGTTCAGTTTTGCCAGGTGCAACCTTGAGCTACACAGGAACAAACCCAATTACAGGTACTATTTGTTGGAGTGTACCGTCTAACTCTCCTGCTATAAACCCTGTAAGTTTATCAGTAGATGACGGATATTGCCCTATACCGGCAAGAGCCTCTTTTAGTATAATAATAGATTTGAATTCACCTGGAGATCCACCAGGATGTCCACCACAGCAACAGCCAGATGAAGATCCACCGCCGCTACCCCAAATTTGGAAATTGACCCT
>JALRIS010000176.1 GCA_023255335.1 Flavobacteriales bacterium
GTTTTGTGACAGGTGAATCCATGGCTCAGCCAGCCCAAATTAAAGAAAAACTCTATGCCGGGGGAAAACAATTGGGAAAAAATATCAAAGTAAAAGTCCTCGAAAAGGTGAATCAGAGTTACTTGACTCATCTTTGGAATCAATCGGCATTCAAGCAAGTGGAAAGCAATTATTCAAGAATGAATACTCGACTAAGCAAGTATTTCACATGGACGGTATTAGGTATTTCTGTTGTTGCTGCAATTCTTTGGCTTAGCATCGATTCTTCCAAAACAGTCAATGTGGTGGTTTCTATCCTAATCGTTGCATGCCCCTGCGCTTTGGCCTTAGCAGTTCCCTTTACTTTTGGAAGTGCCTTGCGCTTCTTTGGAAAAAAAGGGTTTTATCTGCGGAATATTTTTACTATCGAAGACCTCTCAGAACTGACTGACATCGTATTCGATAAAACGGGTACAATTACCTATGCCAATTCCTCTGACATAGAATTTGTAGGCTCTCCCTTGAGTCGAACACAAAAAGAGCGCGTGGCTGAATTATCCAACCACTCTACGCACATCTTGAGTCGAAACATTCGAGATTTCCTCAAAGTTTCTTCTATCGACTCCAGTTTGTCTCAGTTTGATGAATCTATTGGCAAAGGAATTAGAGGAAGTTTCAAATCTGGCGACACGTACCTACTTGGCTCAGCCGCCTATGTGGAAACACAAGAAAAAACCGAAGGTGAAACCCGAGTGTATTTGAGGGTAAACTCACAGATTCTGGGATATTTTCTTTTTCATAATTCTTACAGAAGTGGTGTTGAGGAGATGATGAACAAACTAAAAGAAACCTACACGATACACATACTGTCTGGCGACAACGAGCTCGAGCGAAGGAATTTGGAGAAGATGCTCCCAACCGGAAGTAGTATTCTTTTTAATCAGAAACCGATAGACAAACTTCACTACATTCAAAATCTTCAGGAAGAGGGCAAAAAAGTACTCATGATGGGAGATGGTCTGAATGATGCCGGAGCCCTCAAACAAAGCAATGTAGGCTTAGTGCTTTCCGAAAATATTTATAACTTTTCGCCTGCCAGTGACGGAATTCTAGCTGCAGAAAACTTAACTCTTACACCAAATTTTTTGGAGTTTTCAAAAAAAACAATCTGGGTTCTAAAGGCTTGTTTTGCATTTTCGATTACCTACAACACCCTTGGTTTGGCGATAGCTATCACCGGAAATCTAACTCCTCTCATTGCGGCCATTCTAATGCCTATTAGCTCTATTTCGGTTGTTGCTCTTTCTGTATTTCTCATTCGGTATCGCTTTGCCAATGTACTCAGCTCTAATTAACTTGATAGGCTCCAAGAATACAATCCTTAAAAACATACTCAAACTGTGCTTGCAGTAATTCCATTTGAGTTTTTATCAGTTTGTTTTTCCTCTGCAGCAAAATCAGAAACAACATCGTCCTAATTCTTACATTTCGTGAATGAAATTTTACTTTGAGTTTCTAAGTTAACGGAGAGGGTAATTAATGGTTATAGTATTTTTATTCAGTTAGATAAAACAATTATAAGGAATTAAAGTAACAAATAAAACATCTAAACTGCCAAATGTGTATTATTTAACTCACCACCTTTACAAGCTTGTCACTCATTGCCTAATAGGATATTCTCGCGGTCCGTTACCACGACAATGCACCTCAACAGTCTCCATCTGAACACCCAAAACAAGCCGCCCTTCAAAACACTGATTAATATCATACTTTTTTGGTCCCTACCTCATTTCAATCCTCTCTTGCTACCCCTTACTTTGTGGTATGAATATTCTCTTTGTATTAATCGGTGTCAGCATTTCTTTAGCGATAGTATTTCTTATCCTATTTATCTGGTCTGTTAAATCTGGGCAATACGAAGATGACTACACTCCTTCAGTTAGGATGTTGTTTGACGATTCAAAACCAAAAGAAACAAAAAAATAAACTATGGAAAAATTTAGTTACGACAATGGAATTGTAAGAAAATTCAGTTATGCCACGCTTCTTTTTGGAGTTGTGGGGATGTCGGTTGGATTATGGATTGCACTTCAACTTGCCTTCCCTCAACTGAACATTGCAAAATGGGTAAATTTTGGAAGAATGAGACCTTTGCACACCAATGCAATCATTTTTGCTTTTGTTGGTAATGCAATGTTTGCCGGAATTTACTATTCTCTCCAGAGACTTTTAAAAGCGCGAATGGCGAGCGATTTGCTAAGTAACATTCATTTCTGGGGATGGCAATTCATTATTGTGTGTGCTGCAGTTACACTGCCACTAGGAATGACTTCAAGTAAAGAATATGCCGAGCTCGAATGGTGGATCGACATCTTGATTGCGGTGGTTTGGGTAGTTTTTGGATGGAACATGTTTGCTACAATCTTAAGAAGAAGAGTACAACATTTGTACGTGGCAATATGGTTCTACATCGCCACTTTTGTCACCGTTGCTGTTCTTCACATCTTCAACTCAATAGAAATCCCGATTAGTTTTACCAAAAGTTATTCTTGGTATGCAGGAGTTCAAGATGCACTAGTTCAATGGTGGTATGGACACAATGCCGTAGCATTTTTCCTTACAACTCCTTTCTTAGGATTGATGTATTACTACGTGCCAAAAGCGGCAAACAGACCGGTTTACTCGTATAGATTATCGATTATTCACTTTTGGACGCTTATCTTTCTTTATATCTGGGCAGGTCCTCATCACTTACTCTATTCTTCTTTGCCCGATTGGGCTCAATCTTTAGGAGTCGTATTCTCTATTATGTTGATTATGCCGTCTTGGGGAGGAATGCTCAACGGTCTCTTAACACTGCGAGGTGCCTGGGACAAGGTACGAGAAAACCCTGTTCTAAAATTCATGGTAGTTGCCATTACTGCCTACGGAATGTCCACGTTTGAAGGGCCCATGCTTTCATTGAAAAACGTAAACATGATTTCTCACTTTACAGACTGGACCGTGGCTCACGTGCACGTAGGTGGATTAGGATGGAACGGAATGATGACATTTGGTATGTTCTATTTCATTTTCCCAAGAATATTTAACACCAAACTATTCTCAATAAAATTAGCCAATACGCACTTTTGGCTTGCAACTCTTGGAATCTTGTTCTGGACAATCCCAATGTATTGGGCAGGATTCGTACAAGGACTTATGTGGCAAGATTTTAAACCAGATGGAAACCTTGAATACGAATTCATCGATACAGTTGCACAATTAAGACCGATGTATATGTTGCGTTCTTTTGGAGGACTCATTTACCTAACGGGAGCAATCATTGGAATCTACAACTTGTACAAAACTTCTAAAATTGGAAGCCTCATAAAAAATGAAGAAACTGAAGCTCCTTCGCTGGCACCAGCCCATGCAGAAAACAATGAAGGATGGCACAGAGTAATCGAAAGAAAACCTGTGAGAATGTTGATTTTTAGTTTGATTGTGATACTTATTGGTGGAGTAGTAGAAATTATTCCTACGATGATAATTGAATCCAATGTGCCTACGATAGCTGCAGTAAAACCCTACACACCGCTCGAATTGGAGGGAAGAGACATTTATATCCGTGAGGGATGTAACAACTGTCACTCACAAATGATTCGTCCGCTACGATTCGAAACCAAACGATACGGAGAATACTCCAAAGCAGGAGAATTTGTGTATGATCATCCGCACCTGTGGGGAAGTAAACGTACTGGACCCGACTTGCACAGAGAAGGAGGAAAAAGAGGAGATTCTTGGCATTACACTCACTTTTTGAATCCTACACAATTGGAAGAAAAATCTATAATGCCTTCGTACGATTTCTTGATAGAAGACAACCTAGACATGAGTTTATTGGAACGAAAAATAAGTGCATTGCGAAGTATCGGGGTTCCTTACGAAGAAGGATTAGAGGAGAAGGCAGAAGGCTTAGCCATAGAGCAAGCAAAAGGAATTGCATCGAACATAATCTCCGATTTGTTTAAACTAGAAGGAGCAAAAAAAGAAGCTGCTATCGATAACTTGAGCAAAAAAGAAGTGGTGGCGATCATTGCCTACCTACAAAGATTAGGAACTGATATTCAAGTAAAAGAACGAAACTAAGATGCTAAAATATATCAAAAACCACATGGCTACAATTGAAGGGATTGAAATATATCCCATCTTTTCGCTTGTCCTCTTTACTGTTTTTTTCGCAGTAGTGGTGTGGAAAGTAGTGAGCCTAAGAAAATCAGAAATTACAAAATTAGAAAACACCCCTTTTGACTAAGGGTGAGTTCATAAATCAACAAACCATGAAAAGAATGAAAAACTATATCAAAGGAACGGGAATATTCGCCACCTTAAGCATGATGTCTTTTTCGAGTTTTGCTGCCACTACCGACTCCAATCAATCGGGCGGACTGTCAAATGAAACGATATTTTACGTCCTGGCTATTTTGGCGGTATTGTTACTGGTGGGAATCTTTTTCCTCACTAGCTCGGTAAAAGACTTAATGAAGAGTGAATTCTACAAAACCAAAGTATACGAGCAAGAAGAAAAGAAAAGAACCAAAAACAATTCTAACGCTGCGCTAACTATTCTGGCAATACTTGGAATGCCATTTGCCTCGTTTTCGCAAGGCACAGTTGCTGCCACCGAAAACGCAGACTTTCCCTTGTCTTGGGTATGGATGATGGTCGTGGTAAATATCATTTTACTCGGAGTTGTATTTTATGTTCGTACTTTGTTTTTTCAAATATTGAGATCGGTTAAACCACGAAAGGTAATCGTAAAAGAAGGGGTAGAAATTACCGAGCCAAGTAAAATTACTCAAATTCTGACGGATGCCGTTCCTTTAGACAAAGAGCACGAAATCTTAATGGACCACGAATATGACGGAATTATGGAGCTCGATAATAATCTTCCTCCCTGGTGGCTGTATAGCTTTTATGTTTCTATTGTATTTGCGTTCGTGTATATTATCAACTACCATGTTATAGAAGCTGCACCACTCCAGCAAGAGGAATACGAGCTTGCCATGGCCGAGGGAGAGAAAGAAGTTGCCGAATATTTAGCTTCTCAAAAATTGAATGTAGATGAATCGAACGTAGTTTTGCTCACAGAGGCCAATGACCTTTCTAAAGGAAAAGGAATTTTTGAAAAAAAATGCGTTGCCTGCCATGGTAAACAAGCCGAAGGAGTAATAGGTCCCAACCTTACGGATAACTATTGGATCCATGGAGGCGATATCGTGTCGGTTTTTAAAATTGTGAAGTACGGAAAAGCTGAGAAAGGAATGCAAGCCTGGAAAGACGAACTAAACCCGATAGAGATGCAACAAGTTTCTTCTTACATCAAAAGTTTAGCTGGTAAAGCAGTAGGTATAGGAAAAGCACCCCAGGGTGAACTTTATGAGGAAAACACCGCGGCTCCAGAAGCTTCAGATTCTACAAATAACTCACAAGAAATATCTGTAGCAGTGGCTCAAAACTAATAGAAATCCAATACAACAAACAAGAGTAGATGGGTCAGACAAAACCAACAGAAGATTTTCGAGACAAAATCTCTACAGTAGATGAAAAGGGGAAACGAATTTGGGTTTTTGCAAAAAAACCATTCGGAAAATGGTTCAATAAAAGACAAGTTATTAGTTATTCGCTTTTGTTGTTTCTATTTTCAGCCCCTTTTATATCTGTAGATGGAGAACCTCTGCTCCTCTTCAATTTATTGGAGCGGAAGTTCATCATTTTTGGAAAAATATTTTGGCCTCAAGATTTTTACATATTTGCGATTGCCATGCTTACAGGCTTGGTGTTCATCGTGTTGTTCACCTTGGTATTTGGAAGGCTATTTTGTGGTTGGATTTGTCCTCAAACTATTTTCATGGAATTTGTGTTCCGAAGAATCGAATACTGGATTGAAGGAGATTGGACACACCAAAAAAGACTGGAAAAACAACCGTGGAACAGAGAAAAAATAATCAAAAAAGCTTCGAAGCACGCTCTCTTCTTTTTTATTGCATTTTTGGTAGCAAACATCTTCCTTTCTTACATCATTGGATACAGAGAAGTGTTTGACATTATTTCGGATAACCCACTAAATCACCTTGGAGGGTTAATCGCTATTCTCGTATTTAGTTTCCTTTTTTATGGAGTATTTGCCTTTATGCGTGAACAAGTGTGCACAACCATTTGTCCTTACGGGCGATTGCAAAGTGTGCTGCTCGACCAAAATTCGATGGTGATAACCTATGATTATGTTCGAGGAGAAAAGAGATCTAAATTCAGAAAAAATGAAGACAGAGAGGCAGAAGGAAAAGGAGATTGTATTGATTGTAATCAGTGTGTAAATGTATGCCCCACTGGCATTGACATAAGAAATGGAACCCAACTAGAGTGCGTAAATTGCACGGCATGTATAGACGCCTGTGATCACATCATGGAAAGCATCGAAAAACCCAAAGGTCTTATCCGCTATGCTTCTGACGAAAGCATAAAAACCGGAATAGCGTTTCAGTTTAGCAAAAAAGCGAAGGCTTATTCCATCGTATTGGTGCTGCTATTGGGATTATTAACCACGCTTACTGCCTCTCGCTCGGATTTTGACATGACCGTAAAAAGAACTGCTGGCAGCAAACTTTTTCATGAGATGGAAGGGAATAAAATTGGAAATATTTATTCCATCAACATCATCAACAAAACAAACAAAGACCTACCTTTGGAATTCAAGCTACTTGAGGGGGAAGGAGAAATAAAAATCATTTCCGAATCAAGGATACTGCCCAAACAAGATATGTATAAATCTTCCTTTTTGCTCATGATGGAAGGAGATAATATTAAGGGATTGAAAACTTACTTTAAACTAGGAGTTTACTCCAACGGAAAATTAATCGACAAAACAAACGTAACCTTCATTGGTCCTGCGTATAACTAAAAATTACTACTTATGAATTGGGGATGGAGAATCGCACTTTTTTTAACTTTATTTATCAGTTTTATTCTGTACATGGTTATTTATTCTTTTGGCAGAACCAACGATTTGGTTTCGGAAGATTATTACAACCAAGAAATTCAATATCAAAAAAATATTGATGCCCAGGAAAACGCTCTTTCCCTAGCCAAAGAGGTGAAAATCGTCTCCCACGAGGACAAAATTGTCTTGTCGTTCCCTTATTCATTTGATTCCAACATCGAAAAAGGAGACATTTCCTTTTACCGTCCTGATAATGCACTCTTGGATAGGTCTTTCCCCATGAATTTGGAGGAAGACAACTCTCAAACTTTTCTCAAAAAAAATATCGCGAACGGGTTTTATAAAATTACCATTCAGTTCGTAAAAAACGGAGAGCTTTTCTTAATCAATAAAGAAATGTGGGTATGAATGTGGTTGAAGGATTTCTTATTGGCTTTCTTGGCTCGGTTCACTGCATAGGGATGTGCGGTCCTATCGCTCTCATGATTCCTACAAGCAAGAATCCTTTTCTCAAATTTTTTCAAATAATTACCTACAACCTTGGGCGGGTATTTACTTATTCTCTTTTTGGACTTTTTTTCGGATTGGTAGGCGAGTCCGTGAGGGTGATGGAAATTCAACAAATAGTTTCTATCGTGGTAGGTTTACTTCTTATTTTGATAGTGCTAGGAACCCTATTTTCTTATCACAAAGCTGCCAATCGGGCGAATAAATGGGTGACTCAACTGTTCCACCCAATTAAGAAGAAATTTGGAGCTCTGTTGACCAAAGAGAGAAAAAACTTATTGACTATTGGTGCACTCAACGGATTCTTGCCATGTGGATTAATCTATTTTGCGCTGGCTGCCTCTATCACCGCAAATTCTATTGGAGGCAGTATTCTTTTTATGGCTGCTTTTGGCCTGGGAACGCTGCCTGCCATGCTTGTTTTTATGTATTTCAAAAGCGCCATCAATCAACGAATAAACATCTCCAAAATAGTCCCTTACATGCTCTTGGCAATGGGAATGATTTTGGTGATAAGAGGTATGAATCTCGGAATCCCTTACCTCAGCCCTGAAATTCAGCAAACCGAAATTGGGGAAGAAACTTTAGGCGGATGTTGTACCGCAGACAAACAATTCAAAGATTAGTACTTATAGTTTCTCAACTCTTTCTCGTTTGAAATGTAAATGGTTTTCCCTTCAGCCGAAATCAATCCATCTCTCTTAAACTCACTCAACGTTCGGATAACAGATTCGGTAGATGTCCCTGCTATATTCGCCAAATCTTCTCTTGGTATTTGCAAGCCTTTGATGTAATCTTGGCTGTATTTATCAAAGTACTTAATCAGTCCATCTGCCACTCTTTTCTTCACAGAATTGTAGGCCAAATTCAGCAACTCTTCCTCCTTTTCTACTACCTCTTTCGAAAGCATTTTGATAAATCCGTTGGCGACTTCTCTTCTGTTTTTTATCAAACTAAAAAACTCTTCTTTTGGAATGAGCTCCACTTGTGTTTCTACCACTGCAATAGCCGAATCCGAGTATTCATCATCCTTGAGTAAAGAATGATAACCAAAAAATTCATTTTCCTTGTACAATCCCGTGATCAATTCTTTCCCGTCTTCATTGGTCTTGAATGTTTTTACTTGTCCTTTTTTTATATAGTACAAGTAAATTGGAGAACCGTATTGGAGGTACACAAAATTCTTAGGACGAAAAACTTTGTTCTTTTTATTCTTAAACAACTCGTGGTTTTCATCCACGTTCTCCATATCAAACTCCTCTTCAGCTCCACCAGAAACGAACGAATTCATCGCTTTTTTCAATCGATTACTTTTGCTCAGCCTCCTCTCTACCGATTTTATTAAATCAATCTCCTCAAAAGGTTTCGTCAAATAGTCGTCTGCTCCTAGTTCCATTCCTTTTCTAAAATCGGTTGCGTCAGATTTTGCCGTCAGAAAAATAAATGGAATAGTAGATGTTTTGGGATCTATACTCAAATAATACAACACATCATAGCCATCCATTTCGGGCATCATGATGTCACAAATAATAAGATCTGGAAGTGTTTCCTTGGCTACTTTCACACCTTCTTTACCATTTATAGCTCCAGATACTTTATACCCAGTTAGTTCTAGTAATTCGGTTGTATTGTCCAATACATCTTTGTTGTCTTCAATTATCAGTATGTTCATTTTTTAATTAGTTATCGGTATTTTAATAAAAATGGTTGTTCCTACATTCTCTCTACTTTTAAAAGTAAGCTCTCCTTCTAGAAGCGAAATATAACTTTTTACAATATTCAATCCTAATCCTGTTCCTTGAATATTTGCTGCGTTTTCGGCTCGGTAAAATCTATCAAACAATTTGGCTTGGGCCACCTCCGGTATACCAATTCCTTTGTCTGCCACACTTATCGCAAGCTCTTCTTTCGTTGCTGCCACTTCTACTACCACATCCTTATCAGAGTATTTTAGGGCATTGGATAGTACATTGGCCAACACAACTTTCATTATTTTTTGGTCTAGTTTCAAGTTTTCTTCCCCCGCAAAGTTGATTATTATTTCTCTATTTTCACCTTTCAGCCCATCGGTTTCTGCAATCACCTCAGCCAACAATTTATAGATATTTACCACCTCTAGGTTTACCTCTATCATTTTCTCCTCAATTCTACTGATAGTAAGAGTATCATTGAGCATGCTTGTTAAGTTTCTTATGTTTTTTTTCACTTTTTCAAAGTGAGATTTCTTCTTTTCGTCATTGCCCAATTGGTCGTATTTTTCGATGAGAGAAATCGAGGACAAAATAGTACTCAAAGGGGTGCGAAATTCGTGTGAGGCCATGGAGACGAATTGTGACTTGAGCTCGCTTAACTCTTTTTCTTTTTGAAGAGATTGTTTCATTTTCTCCTCAATGCTTTTGATTTTGGTCACGTTATTTTCTACTATCAATATTTGAGAAACCTCACTATCTGTTTCATATATCAATGGCACCACATGAGCTTGATACACGCTGCTCCTCTTGTTTATATCAAAACTTACTACCTCTCCTCGAAAAGCTCTAGCCAGCTTTTCTTCTACTTCTTTCCTATTCTCTTTGTTAAAGGAATCCAAATAGCTCTTCTCCAACAGAAATTTACTTTTTATTCCGCTCTTGGTCAACTCTTCCCCTTCGGCAAAGGTGAATTTCAATTCTTTATTCAACACGCAAATTATCCCATTTGGAAAGTTCTTTGCGATCAAGCTAAATAATACTTGGTTTTCTTTGAGTTTTTTGGTTCGTTCGTCCACTTTTAGCTCCAATTCTGCATTCAGGTCATGAATAGCAATTTCCTGGTTCTTACGAGTGGTAATGTCGGTAAGCAACGCCATTACAAAAAATTCTCCCTCAATCGTCATGTGATTCAAGCTAATTTCGATAGGAAACTTATCTCCATTCTTTTTCAACCCGAATAAATCCCTACCAGCTCCCATTTGCTTTCGCTCTGGTCGTTTGGAGTAACTATATCTGTTTTGCACATGACTCTTCTTATATTCATTCGGTAGTAAGATTTCTATCTTATTATCTATTAACTCCTCTTTCTCGTACCCAAAAATACGCGTAATCGATTCATTCACCATTTTGATTTCTCCCTCTTTGTTGCACACCAAAATTCCTTCGGTAGAGGATTCAAAAATCAATTTGTACACATCAATATGACCAAACTTTTTTTCTTCCATTCTTTATATCATTCCTCGAGATTTTAGCTCAAGGTATTTGTTAATAGTATTTACTGAGAGTTCTTCTGGTTTACTCAAAATAGATTGAATTCCAAATTTACGCAATTCATGAACCATCCTTTTTTTATCGTTTGTAAATTTCTGTGCAAATGTTTGCAAATAGATGTCAGAAACTGTCTTTCCCTGCATCTCTGTAGCCTTTGAGATTTCGGTATTTTCAAAAAACACTACCACAATCAAATAGGCTTTGTTTAGTCTTCTCAATATTGGCAAGGCACGCTGAAGAGAATAAAAGCTTTCAAAATTCAAATACATAATGAGCAAACTTCTTCCTCTTACTGTTCTTTTGATACTTTGATAAAGTAATTCGTAATTCGCTTCTAAAAACTGAGTCTTTTGGTTGTATAACACCTCCATCACTTTATTGAGGTGTGTTGCGTTTCTGGAGGCCTTCACTTGAGCTCCTATTTTATCAGAAAAAGTAATAACACCAGCTTTGTCTCCTTTTTTTAACGCTATATTGCTCATTACCAATGTTGAGTTAATTGCATGATCAAGCAAAGTCAAGCCATCAAAAGGCATTTTCATGGTTCTACTCTTGTCTATGACACAATACACCTGTTGAGATTTCTCATCTTGATATTGGTTCACCATTAGCTTGTTTCTCCGGCTAGTAGCCTTCCAATTTATGTGTCGATAATTATCTCCCTTTACATAATCTTTTATTTGCTCAAACTCATTGGTGTTGCCAAGTCTACGCATTTTTTTTACTCCTTGATTTTGCGAAGATTTTGTAAAAACCTGAAAATCATGTTTTCGCATTTGTAACACCGAAGGATACACAGCTATTTCTTTTGACTCCTCCACCGCATACCTTCTTTCAACTAATCCCAACACAGAGGAAACATACACATTTACATTTCCAAATTTGTACAAACCTCTTTCTGTGGGTTTTATCGAGTATTGGAAGGTTTTAGTTCCTCCTGGAGCAAGTAAAAATCGAAATCCACTATCTCTTCGTTGCAATTGATACGGCAATTCATCTATTACTTCTATTGCCAAAGGAATAGAGTAGGAAGAAGAAACAGAGAGAGAAACGCTATTCTCGTCTCCCAGACTAAGTGTATCGGCAAGCTGCCTGTGTACGTGAATCACCTGCTTTCGCAAAAACAATATCAAGATATCTACCGCCACGAGTGCAAACAAAAGATAGAGCAATACCTTGAAAATAGGATACAGCGGAGACCAACCAAAGCTGAAAGCAAAACCAATTGCAATCAACAGAAGAAACAAAAACAGCCTATTTTTCAGGTACAAGGATTTCATTTACGTGTTTCGTTACCTCGGAACTTCTATTTTATGAATAATCTCGTTAATTACCGTAATGGGAGTCATTCCCTCCATTTCTGCTTCCGGAGTAAGAATAATTCGATGGTTCAAAACCTGAGGAGCAATACTTTGAATATCATCGGGAGTAATAAAATCCCTTCCGCGCATTGCTGCAAGAGCTTTTGATGCTTTAGCCATAGACAAGGAAGCTCTGGGCGAAGCACCCAAATACAGTTTTGCATGATTTCTCGTGCTATGGGTTATTTGTGCAATGTATGACAACAGGTTTTCCTCAATTTTCACTTCATTTATCAACGCCTGAATTTTCTTTAAATCTTCTACCGAAAAAACTTTTTTGATGGCAGCCAAATCGGGAGAGAGGGACGTATTTTTGTATCGTGTCAATATTTGTTGCTCTTCCTGAAGCGAAGGGTAGTCCAAATTAATTTTGAACAAAAATCTATCTAATTGAGCCTCTGGAAGGCTGTAAGTCCCCTCTTGTTCCACAGGGTTTTGAGTAGCAATAATCAGAAAAGGATATTCCATTTCATATTTCACTCCTTCAAAAGTGATTTGTCGTTCTTCCATTACCTCAAACAAAGCTGATTGAGTTTTTGCCGGTGACCTGTTCACTTCATCAATCAAAATTATTTTCGAAAAAATAGGCCCTTTGTGAAACGTAAATTCGGACGTCTTCATGTTAAAGACGGAAGTTCCGAGTATATCAGAGGGCATAAGATCTGGCGTAAACTGAATACGAGAAAAATCGGTATCCATACATCTCGCAAGCACTTTAGCCGACAATGTTTTTGCTATGCCTGGAACTCCTTCCAGCAGGATGTGTCCGTTCGTAAATATCCCAATCAACAGCAGGTCTATCGTATCTTGCTGACCAATGATAAAACCTCTTGCTTGCTCCCGTAACTCAGCCACTTTTTGTTTCACAAACTGCAACTCCAACGAAGATTCAAATCGAAAGCCGTCATTTTCTGCAGAAAAATCTTCGTGGCCCCGAGAGTTTTCCTCGGGTGAACTTTCTTGGTTCTTGTCCTCGGTGTCATTGTGGGAGTTCATATTGAGGTTCTTTTCTGGTTCTTGGTTTATTTCCTCTTCCATAACTTATTATTTACAGTTTTTATAAAAATATTCTATTTTCTTATGTAGTTCTATTAATTCTTCCGAAGAAAAACTATATGACTTTTTTGCTCTTTTAAACTCTTGAAATATTTCTTCTATTCTCTTCTTTTCTATCCCCGATTTTTGCGCCACTGATTCCAGAAAGATACTATCAACCTTGGCGGTACTCAAGTAATATTTGTTTTTGATAAAGTGTAAGAAACTTTGCTGATAGTGTTTGATAAATTTATAATGTTTCTCCTGTTTCAAGTAAAGCAAACTTACATTCTCAACAAACTCCAACGAGCTATTTGTGTTTGGCTCCACAGTGGGAATAATGGCTTGCCTTCTTTTTATCTTAAACAAAACATAGACCAGCAATCCTACTACTAAAATTAAATAAGCATGTCTCAAGCTACGATCTTTCAAGATATATTGGATAGGACTTTCTTTGATAATCTCATCAGGATTCGTCTCCTTGTTATTGGCGTACTCGTCCCACCTATTTGTGTGTTGATGCCAATAATATTTCCCTTGAGGTAAATGAGAAAAAACTCGTTGTACATAATTAAAACCATCCTCATTGAACAAACTAGCATTGTAAAAAAATTCGGGCAAAGAATGGAAATAAAAGTAACCCGTTCCGTAGCGCATTTTTACGAAAACAGGCTGATCCCCATAGGTTTCAGTTCCTATTACTGCCAACTGATTTTGATCTCCCACAAAATTAGAAAGAGAAAAATAATTCCAAGATCGGTAAATTTTAAACCCTTCCTCGTAATCAGAATATAAGTAAGGCAAATAAAGCGACATGGAAGGATGTGTAAAATCCACACTCACCTCGTCATTAAATCTTTGGCTCACCATACTTGAATAGGCAAATCTATTCGAAAAAACCGAATTAAAGTCGCTAACCGCAACCAAGGCTACATTTCCATTTTTCACGAATTGGAGCAAAGTATCCACCGCCTCAGGCGACACATTGATATCGGCATCTATCAATAGGTAGACAGAAGATTTTCCATCAAAAGTAGTGGGCAAGGTTGTGTCTATTTCGTCCTGTATAAATTCCAGTGTATCTATTCTGGGATACTCTTTCAGCAACTCCTCCAGTAGGTGCAATCCGTCTTTATTAATCAGTTTTTCGTACAGAGCTCTTTCACTCTCACTGATGTTCGAATCGTCAATTTCTTTTGGGTACAAAAAGTTGAAGCCGACCATAAGTAATGCAACTAAAGCAGCCAAAATCAATATTTTTGCTTTGTTACTCATCTAGGTCTTTTACTAATTTTTTAAATCTTGGCTCTACTTGCTCGTATTCCGATTTGGAGAGCTGTCGTTCTCCATACCACACAATTTCATACACCGAAACACACGACTCAAACGGCATGAAAAAAGGATTTTCACGCATTTCATTTAGGTAAGAAAAATTTGTTTTTTCCTTTTCCCAAACGATTCCATTTTTCTTAATCAACCCCCGAATCACAAAAATGAAATAGACACGTATCGCCTCCCTGTAATCTTCTTTGGCGAGGGCTTTTTCTAACAGAAGTTCTAACTCTGATTTGGGAATCTCAGTAGGTATTATCGATTCTAACTCTCTCCCAATCTTTTTGTTTCCTTTGTTCTCTTTCAATTGATTGAAAAACAAGAAAAAGATGAGTGTAGCAAGAGCTAAAACCACTACGACCAGAATAAAGTTTGACCAAAAAGGAGAAATTGAACCTGGATTAAATAGGTCATTTTTTCTGTTTTTTCGCCTCTCAAATTTTTCCCTTTCTTTTGGAATTCTTTTGATCTTCTTCAAATTTTTCTCCCTCCAATATCTCTGAAACTGTTTTCTGGACTGGTGATAAGGATTGTCATCCGGAGAAAGCTCGCTTCCCTCTTGTCCTTCATACTCCACCCCAGAAATTTCATTGACAATATTCATTCTCAATCTTTCCCATTTCTGCTTATCAAAAGGCACAAGAGAAATAGAATCTGAAAGATAAGAAACGTGTGCCTCACCCTTGGCGTAGTCCATTTGGTTGGTGTTTGCCTCAAGAAACTGAACTACTTCGGCTTCTTGTTGTCCAAAACTTAACAGACTGATACCAAACATGACCAACCTTCCACAAATTATATAGCGAAGTAATTGTTTCATAATTTCGTTTCAAAATGTTTATTTCCCTTCCCAAATTTCTTCAACCGTTGTTTTAGTCCAAGAGCGTTTTGTTTGTCGTGAATACTTAAATATTGAAAACTTACTGCAGCCACAATCAATGGCAATAATAAGTGAGCAATTATTAGAATCAAAAAAGCTGAAATAAAGTTTTTTATGAGCAAAAATTCTTCAAAAACAGTTATTGTGTGCCAGTCAATTATTTCGTCTATGACCAGAGATTTGAGATCCAAGCCAGGCAAAAAGGGGTTGTAATACATCCAAGAAAAAACGTAAGCCAAGACCGAAATCAAGAGAAACGACACTAAGGTCCCCCCAAAATCTTTGCTCCCATAGCTTATTCCCCTGGACAAGGATTTTTGAAAAGAAGTTTCTCCCGAAACCACAGGATAAATAACCAACACAAAAAAAGGTGAGGCTAACAACAAAAACAAGTAAAACCCTTTGGGAACCAAAAAAAGTACACCCAGAAAAAACAAGACGAGCGGAAATGCATTGATGAGCATAGGCCAAATTTCTTTCATCCATAATCTCAAGTAGCTGCCCTTTTTCTTTTCTTTTATCAGTTGCATGCTGTGAATAACTGTAGCTGTTGTGAGGGTAAAAAACAAGACGTTTGCAGCGAAAGCAGCCCAAGAAAAATGAATAGAATTTCCAAAAGCGAGCTCAAACAACTCACCCGGTTCGAGGTAATAATCGCCATAAGGAGAAATAGAAAATACCCCTACCAAATAAAGAAAAGCCAGTGGTGATAAAATAAAAAAAATGACCGAAGCAATTCTACCGAGGTACAGCTTGTAAAAGCGAAAAGTATCATAAAACACTTGACTCATTGTACGTATCGAATACAAACTCAAGGTTCTTGATTGGGTATGAATGGGCCTTTCCTCTACCCTTTCTTCCTCCACAAACTTCTTTCCTACCCGAAAAGGATAAATCACAAAATACCCAACAATAAAAGCCAAAGAAGAAAAGATGATCAACCCTTTTACAAAATTAGGCATTTCGGTATGGCGGGTCACATAACCTTCCAAAAAACCAGCTACCACAAACAACGGCACAGTTCCCAACAAAATATTTATCCCTCTTTTGGCATGAATTTGCAACGACTGAGTGCGAGTTAGTGTTCCTGGAAACAACAAGCCATTCCCCATTACAATTCCGGCAGCACCCGCTATCACAATGGCAGATATCTCTAACGTACCGTGAATCCAAATAACCAGAAAAGAAGTAAGAAGTAATCCTTTGATATAAAAAAAATACTGAAAAGCCCCCAGCATAAAACCATTACTCACCAACAAGAAAGCAGAACCAACCGAAAAGAAAACCCCCATAATGAATACCAAAAATGCCACCCGAATGTTATTGATGGTAATTTCCAGAAACATCTCTCCTTCATTCATTTGCTTGTACACCGCCATCGGATTACCTTTGTTGATATTTTCCATGGTCATATCCACATAATAATCACCCAAAATAATTCTCGAAAAATCAGGATCAATGTAAGAGGAAACTGCACCTACCAGAACTGCAACAAAAAAGAACAAAAAAGAGGTGAGGAAAGCTTTTCTGCTTCGGTACATTTCTAGAGGCAAATTTTTCTTCCAGAACAAAACGAAAGTCTCCCTAAAACTTGTTTTTGATTTCGAAAAGGTAAGAAATACTTTTTGAGCCAAGTAATTTAGGTAGACCCTTACAGACCTTTTGGGATAAAAAGTTTTGGCGTAAGAAAGATCCTCTGTTATCTCCACAAATAGCTCACTTAATTTGTCAGGATCTTTTGATTTATTTTGAGAAATCTTCTCGAACTCTTGCCACTTCTTCTTGTTCTTTTCTATAAAATCAGTTTCCTTCATGTGTAGCTAAAGTTTCCCACTCGATTGAGTGTTTAAATGTAGGGAAATTAAGTGAAAATTGTGCCACCCACAAGACAAATTACTAGTCAAATCCAATATTTGGTTAGAACTTTCAACAAAAACAACCGAAAATTCAAAGTTTATAAACAAATACTTGTGTAAACTGAGAAGTTATATTTATATTTGCACTCTTAAAACAGAAAAGGTAACAATATTATACTATGAATTTAGATAAAGAAATTAAAAAAGAAGCGTTTAAAACATACGGAGGTTCTGAGAAAAACACAGGTTCTTCTGCTGCACAAGTTGCTCTTTTTACTGAAAAAATCAAAAACCTTACGGAATATCTTAAAACGAACCGTAAAGATTACAATACACAAAGATCATTGGTAATCATGGTAGGAAAAAGAAAAAAGCACTTGAGATACATCAGAAATAAAGATATTGTAGCTTACAGAGAATTGATCGCAAAAGTAGGAATAAGAGATACATTCAAATAAGAATGACTCCCAATTCTAAAGCGATACGAGTATAAGGAATTATAAATAAGGCAACCCCTAACGGTTGCCTTATTTGCTATATAGACAATTTACAGTTTAGAAGATAAAAATTGACCACAGGGGTCAAAATGTAAGAAGAGACATTTTTTCAACTCTTCTTATTTGTACGAAACGGAAAAAAATAAAACAACGTAACAATGAACATTATTACAAAAACGATGAATCTGCCAGACGGTAGAGAAATTACTATTCAGACCGGAAAACTTGCAAAGCAATCAGACGGAGCAGTAGAAGTGAGAATAGGAAAAACGGTATTATTAGCAACTGCAGTTTCTGCCAAAGAAGTCAAAGATGGAGTTGATTTTATGCCCTTAACAATTGACTACAGAGAGAAGTATGCTGCTGCAGGGAAATTCCCAGGTGGGTTTTTCAAAAGAGAAGCAAGACCTTCTGAATACGAAATATTGACAATGAGATTGGTGGATAGAGCACTTCGTCCATTATTTCCAGAAGATTATCACGCAGACACACAAGTGATGATTCAATTATTGTCTGCTGACGAAAACATGGCAGATTCTTTTGCTTGCTTGGCAGCATCTGCTGCTTTGGCTTGTTCGGATATTCCTTTCGAAACTCCAGTATCGGAGGTAAGAATATCGCGAGTAAATGGTGAGTTTGTGATAAACCCAACTTACGAGCAAAACGAAATTGCTGACATCGATATGGTGATTGCCGGAACCAAAGACAGCATCATGATGGTAGAAGGTGAAATGAAAGAAATTTCGGAAGCCGAAATGATTGACGCTATCAAAACTGCTCACGATGTAATTAAGGAGCAATGTGCTATCATGGAAGAATTTACCAAAGAACTTGGAAAAGAAACCAAAAGAGAATACTCGCACGAAACGCATGACGAAGCGGTAGAAATGAGAATCAAAGAATTTGTGACTGCAAAATGCGAAGACATTGCGAGACAAGGTCATGCCGACAAAGAATTGAGAGGTCAATTGTTTGGTGCAGTAAAACAAGAATACATCGATTCGCTAACCGAAGAAGAATTGGAAGCACAAAAACCATTTATTGGAGTGTATTTCAAAAAAGCACAAAAAGCAGCCGTAAGAAACGTTATTTTGAACGAAAAGAAACGATTGGATGGAAGACAAACTACAGAGATAAGACCTATCTGGAGTGAAGTAAACTACTTACCTTCGTGTCACGGATCAGCAGTATTTACTAGAGGTGAAACTCAATCGCTTACTACTCTTACTTTGGGTGGTAAAAAAGACGAACAAATCTTTGACGGAGCAGTAGAAGAAAAGAAACAAAACTTTACTCTTCACTACAACTTCCCTCCTTTTTCTACCGGAGAAGCAAGACCACTAAGAGGAACTTCGAGGAGAGAAGTAGGTCATGGAAACTTGGCACAAAGAGCCTTGAAACAAGTAATCCCAACTGACCCTAACATTAATCCTTACACGATCAGATTGGTATCGGAAATTTTAGAATCCAATGGTTCTTCATCGATGGCATCTGTATGTGCTGGTTCGCTAGCCTTGATGGATGGTGGTATCAAAATTACCAACCCAGTATCGGGAATCGCTATGGGACTTATCATGGACGAAAACGGAAAATATGCTGTATTGTCAGATATCCTAGGAGACGAAGATCACTTGGGTGACATGGATTTTAAAGTAACCGGAACCGAAAACGGAATTACGGCTTGCCAAATGGATATAAAGGTAAAAGGACTTTCGTACGAAGTACTAACCGAAGCGCTAGAACAAGCAAAAGCTGGTAGAGCACATATCTTGGGAGAAATGCTCAAAACTATCTCGAGACCAAACGAAGATTACAAAGAACATACACCAAGAATCAAGAGCTTGATTATTCCTGCAGACAAAATTGGAGCTGTAATCGGATCTGGTGGAAAAGTAATCCAAGAACTACAAGCAGAAACCAACTCAGAAATCAGTATTGATGAAAATCCAGATGGAGAAACTGCTACTGTTTCGGTATTGACCAATGACGGAGCTGGAATGGCATTGGCATTAGAAAAAATCGATTTGATAGTAAATCCTCCACAGATAGAAGTAGGAATGACTTACACTGGAGCCGTAAAATCTATCAAAGAGTTTGGATGCTTCGTAGAAGTAGTACCAGGTCAAGACGGATTGATTCATATCTCTGAATTGGATTGGAACAAAACTGAAAAAGTGGAAGATGTAGTTTCTGTTGGTGATATGGTTACCTTCAAAGTAACTGGATTTGACCCTAAAAAGAGAAAGCACAAATTATCACGTAAAATTTTGTTGCCAAAACCTGAAAGAACTGAAAAGAAAGAAGACTAAACTTTCTCTCTTACAAGAAATAATCAAAACCTCATTGGACTATCCAGTGAGGTTTTTTTCTACCCAAGATTTTTTTGTTTAGTTTTTATTGCGTTTTATTAAACAAAATTTGGAGTTTGATTTTGTTTTGTTTAACTTTATACCATAAAAGATAAACAAAACCATTTATTAACCAAATGTACCGAACAATAAATAAATTTGTTAAATTCTGTTAACCGGTAAAAAAAGCCGTAACAACCAAGAATCTCACTCGTTACTAAAGAAAGGAATACAGAACTTCAATGACTCTTACCTATTTTACCACTTAAAACCCAAGAACATGAGACAGCTAAAAATAACCAAACAGATAACCAATAGAGAAACCCAATCATTGGACAAATACTTATTAGAAATTAGTAAATATGATCTGATAACAGCGGAAGAAGAGGTAGAACTAGCTGCAAGAATTAGAGAA
>JALRIS010000053.1 GCA_023255335.1 Flavobacteriales bacterium
ACAAAGGAAGAAAAGCGGAAGAAGGAGTCTACTTCTATTCTGTAAAAATGACATTAAGCTCGGGTGAGGAAGTATTAGAAAAAGGAGACATTACATTGATTCGATAACCTGTGAAAAAAATTTATTACATAGCACTAAGTATCATTGGCATGAGCAACTTGTCGTTCAGTCAGGGAATCCATTTTTCTCAGTGGTACGAGGCTCCTGTGATACTTAACCCAGCCAATGCTGGTTCATTTTTTGGGGATTACAGAGCGAATTTAAATTATCGAAACCAATGGGCAACGATAGGAAATTCGTACAAAACGATGTATGCTTCTTACGATATGCCTTTAAGAAAAAACAACAATGAGTTAAAAACCACTGGGATTGGAGCCTCGTTTTATAGCGACAAAGCAGGCAAGACAAACTATGGAAGAACAGAAGCTTTGTTATCTCTATCACAATCTGTTGCGGTAAGCAACAACATGGATTTCTCGGCAGGTTTAGGGTTTGTGTATGGACAAGTTAGC
Source organism: Flavobacteriales bacterium (assembly GCA_023255335.1). Lineage (GTDB taxonomy): Bacteria > Bacteroidota > Bacteroidia > Flavobacteriales_D > CAJJDF01 > CAJJDF01. Next base: position 513 of record JALRIS010000053.1, read on the forward strand.
GCCAATTTCGACAACTTGAAATGGGACAATCAATATGATGGGACCAATTATGATGAAAGCCTACCAACAGGCGAAAACATTCTCAATACGAAGTCTACTTATTTTGATTTAAATGCAGGATTTTTGGCTCGATTTATTGGGAGGAAAAAGAACGAAACAAACTTTGGGATAAGCCTATTAAACGCAACACAAACAAGTGGAAACTCCCTATCTGGTGTAGGAAACGACAATAGTAGATCCATGAGGATACTCTTTCACGGAAAATCTGAAATACCCATTGCAAAATACCGAGGGGACTTTTTGGTTCCTACACTATATCTTTCGGCTCAAGGAGCCAGCAGAGTAGTTGCGCTGGGCGGAACATATAAATTAAACTTAGGAATGCAATCGAGTTACACTGGGTATTACACCTCGTCTTACCTAGAGTTTGGTGGAATTTACCGACATCAAGATGCTCTTGTGGCTATTGTAAAATTTGATTGGGAACAAAAAGTGCAAATAGGTGCAAGTTACGACATCAATATCTCTCGATTGAGGAATGCCTCTGTGTATCAAGGAGGTTTCGAGATTTCCATGGTATGGAAAGGTACATTTATTTGGAACCAATAAATTTTCTTAGCCTAATTTTCTTTTCAAGCCCTTCAGCATTTCGGCTGTCATCGTATCCAATTCATAGCTGTTTTTCCAGCCCCAATCCTCTTGAGCTTTAGAATCATCTATACTTTTTGGCCATGAATCTGCAATATTTTGTCGAAAATCTTGCTGATAGGATATGCTAAAATCTGGCAAATGCTTTTTAATTTCCTCGGCTATTTCAACCGGAGAAAAACTAATTCCCGCTAGGTTATAACTCGAACGAATTTTAATATCACTTTCCTCTGCTTGCATTAAGTCTATTGTCGCTTTGATGGCATCTTCCATGTACATCATTGGCAAATAGGTATCGCTTTTGAGGTAACACTCATACTTTCCTTCCTGAAGGGCTTTGTAATAAATAGCAACCGCGTAATCCGTTGTACCTCCTCCCGGTTCTGCTTTGTAGCTTATCAAGCCCGGATACCTAATACTTCTCACATCAACTCCATATTTGTTGTGGTAATATTCGCACCATCTTTCCCCTGCTTGTTTGCTTATTCCGTATACAGTAGTTGGTTCCATTACGGTTGTTTGAGGTGTATTTTCTCGAGGTGTTGTAGGGCCAAAAACTGCGATAGAACTTGGCCAAAATATTTGATCAATCGCGCCTTCTTTTGCCAGCTCTAACACGTTGAATAATCCTTCCATATTTAGTTTCCAAGCGAACATAGGGTTTTGTTCTGCCGTGGCCGATAACAACGCGGCTAATAAATAGACAGTACCCACATTGTGTTCCTCAATGATTGTTTTTAGTTTGGGTGCGTCCAAAATATCTAAGGAGACAAATTGAACCTCTCCGTGGTTTCCTTCACGAATATCTGAGGCAATTACATTCTCTGCGCCTATTCGCTGAGCCAACCCTTGAACTAAGTCAGAACCTATTTGTCCATTTGCACCTATTACTAAGCTTTTCTTCATCAAAAAAAAATATTTATTATTGTAAAAATTAAAGATACATAATTCCACTAAAAAGGAATTAATTCGTGAAAATTATCTCATTAAGAGTTATAAATCAAATGGTGGATATGTAAAGACTCTTTGTGAATCAAATTCATTAAATCCTCCACAAACTCTTCGGTCAATCCAAGTTCAGAGGCCTGCTTTTTTGATTCTTCTAAGACATGCTTCCATCTTTCTATTTGAAAAACAGTGGCTGAATTCTCTTTTTTGTACTGAGCTATATCTCGCACTATTTGCATTCTATTGCTAATTTCTAGTAAGGCTTTTCTGTCTGCCAAGTCGATGTCTTTTCTCAAAGAAATTAATTCATCTTGTTTGATCGCTTGATTTGCTTTGTTTGTAAGGATTGCAGTTACTATCTCCTTCAGTCTGTCTGGAGTGACTTGTTGTTTTGCATCGCTCCATGCAACTTTGGGAGAAGGATGGGATTCGATCATAAGTCCATTCATTCCCAACTGCAGAGCAAATTTAGAGACCTCCTCAATCATGTTTGCATCCCCCGAAATATGGCTTGGGTCGCAAATGATTTGTAAGTCGGGAAATTCCGTTTTTAATTTTATGGGGATTTCCCACATAGGTGGATTTCTAAACAAACCTTTGGAATAAGAAAAAAATCCTCTGTGAATCACTGATACTTGAGAACTTCCGGCTAATTTAAATCGTTCGATGGCTCCCATCCACAGTCCGACATCGGGACTTATGGGGTTTTTTACAAAAATAGGGATATCCACCCCTTTTAAAGAATCAGCTATCTGTTGAACATAAAATGGGTTAACGGTGGTACGAGCACCAATCCACAAAGCATCTACTCCAGCATTGAGGCATGACTCCACGTGTTCGGGAGTAGCAACTTCCGTAATCGTTTTCAATCCATAAGTTTCTTGAGCTTCTTTGAGCCAAGCCAACCCTTCTACTCCAATTCCTTCAAAAGATCCTGGCGCTGTTCTTGGTTTCCAAATACCCGCTCTGAAATAAGTCAATTCTTTGATCTCCGCTAATTCTTTTGCGGTAGTAAGCACTTGTTCGCGCGTTTCGGCACTACAAGGACCTGCTATTAATTGTTGAAGCGAATCTTTCAATATTGTATCTATTTTTTGTTAGCTAGAGTGGTCCGTGGTTATTACCCATTTCTTATCTTTTTTCTCCCAAATTAGGCTATACATTCCACTTAAATCGCCCAAACTGTCTTTTCTACTGAGTAACCACTCACCTACTACAAAGATAGTCTGTTCTCCAACAAAGTCAAGGGTTTTATTAGTGAATTTCAAGGTCCCCATCTCTTCTTTGTTTTGATAGGATTTTTCGTAATTCTCCAAGGTTTTTGCCCAACCGTAATTTATTCCACTTTTTCCTATAAATTTTAAAGAGTCAGACTTCCAATAATGTTTCATAAAACCTTCTAAATCTCCCTTATTCCATGATTCCTCTTGCTCTTGCATATATTTTTTCACCGTGATTATCTCTTTTTCGTAATTGATATCAGTCGATTCGGTGCAACGAAAAAGACAAACAATCATCAAAAAAATAAATAAAACTGACGTTTTGACATTATAAATCAAGGTATTAAGACTTTTTGTCTGGTTACAGAAGGAATTATGCATTTGGAATTGGATTTGTGTTCTGGTAGTAAAAATTGATACAAAACAAACATACTAAAACTTAACAATATGAAACTTACACACACAACACATTCGCCAGGATTCTCCAAACTGATTGAGGAAGTATTTGGAAACTACTCCACAACAAACTCTCTTAGCGAGACAAATTCAGCAACTCCCCTAGCAAACATTTACGAAAAAGAAGAAAGCCATAAGATTGAGCTAGTCTTACCCGGGTTTAACAAAGAAGAGATTAAAATTGAATTGAAAGACTCCTTGTTAACGGTGAGTACAGAAAAACACCCTACAGAATTACATTCGGATGAAAAATTAATACGAAAAGAATTCACCTCTTCCTCATTGAGTAGAAGTTTCCGTCTGCCAAAACTTGTTGATATTGAAAATATTGATGCAAAACATGAAAACGGAATTCTTAGTATTGTGATTCCCAAAAAAGAAGAAGAGATTAAAAAAAATAAGCTGATAGAAATTGCCTAATAGCTAAAATAAAAAAAGCCACAAACAGTGTTTGTGGCTTTTTTTTGTGTTATCGTTTATATTTTCTGTTTCTCATTGAGCGAAGCATAATAACCTTTTTGAGACATCAATTGCTCGTGGTCTCCTTGTTCTATTATTCTCCCTTCGTTCATGACCAGAATAAGATCAGCGTGTTCTAAGGAAGAAATTCGATGACTAATAATTACCGCAGTTTTCCCCTTCATAATTCGCTTTAAATTCCTAAGAATTATGTCTTCTGTTTCGGTATCTACCGCAGACAAACAATCGTCAAAAACAAGAATATCTGGCTGTTTAATTATGGCTCTAGCAATGGAAACTCGCTGTTTTTGCCCCCCTGACAACGTAATACCACGCTCTCCCACAACGGTCTCGAATCCTTTTTCAAATTCTACGATATTGTTGTAAATATGCGCATCCTTGGCAGCTTGAACCATTCGCTCATCGCTTTCACTGCCCAGTTCGCTCAATCCAAATTTGATATTATTGGCTATCGAATCTGAGAACAAAAACGCGTCTTGAGGCACATACCCAATCGAATTCCTCAACTGACTAAGCTCAATATCCTTAATATCAGAACCACCAACTCGTATCGAGCCAGAGTTTACATCATACAAACGCGCAATCATGTTGGCGATAGTAGACTTCCCAGAACCTGTCTCGCCAATAATTCCTAAAGTTTTTCCTTCGGGCAAGGTAAACGAAATGTCTTGAAGCGCTTTAATCCCGGAGTCGGGGTACACAAAAGAAACGTTTTCGAATACAATATCACCCCCTTTCATATCCACTGGGTTTGCGGTTGACAGTATAGCCGGTTGTTGTTTCAAAAATTCATTAATTCTCTTCTGTGATGCGGCTGCCCGCTGCACCATGGAAGTAACCCAACCGATGGAGGCAAATGGCCAAGTAAGCATGTTTACATAAATCACAAAGGCGGCAATATCACCGTTGGTAATTATTCCTTCATTTGCTTTTATCCCACCAATGTAAATAGTAAGAACGGTACTCACACCTATTAGCAATACAATTACCGGGAAGAAAAAAGCATTAATCGTTGCCAGTTTCATTGACCTAGACCTATATTCGTTTGCCTCTTTCAAAAAACTCTGATTCAAAGACTTTTGCATATTGTACGCTTTCACAACTCTAATTCCCGAGAACGACTCTTGAACAAAAGTGGAAATCAATGACTGCTGAACCTGGACCTCTTCGCTCCTTCGATTCATTATTTTACTGATGTAATAAATCATGATAGTCATTATGGGAAGCGGAGCTAATGCATATAAGGTAAGTTCCAAATTCACCGAAACCATGTAATAAATTGTTAGCCCACTCAACACCAATAGATTGATTGAGTACATAATCGCTGGCCCCAGATACATCCTCACCTTACTCACATCTTCAGAAATTCGATTCATCAAATCTCCCGTATTGTTTTGCTTGTAAAAAGCGGGGGTTAGTTTTTGGTAATGATGGTAGATTTCATTTTTTAAATCATACTCAATTAGACGCGACATAATAATGATGGTCTGCCTATTCAGGAAAACAAAAAAGCCACGAACGAGTGAAAAACCTACGTAAATCAGAGCCAGATAAAGCGCTCCATCAAGAATTTCGAAACGGTCCATTTCGGTTAAGGAAGAAGACTGAAAAGATCCGATTTTCTTCTCGAATAAATCCACTGCTTTTTTTACTAACCGTGGCATCTCCACGCCAAAGAAATTAGATGCGGCAATAAAAATAGTCCCTAATATCAGGCGCCACTTATATTTGACCAAGTATTTGTTTAGATAAGCAAGTGATTTCATCGGGACAAAGATAAGTTATTAAAACTTACAATTTCGACAAAAATAGAGTGTTTTCATGGACAAAAAGAAAGATTAGAAAAGGGAAACTTTTAAATCGAAATTAAAGTCCCAAAAAATAAATAATAATCGTAATTTTGTACTCCTTAAATAAATTTAATAATCATGGAAAATATCGTAGCTGAAAAAGCTCAAGAGCATGGATTCCTTCTGAATAGAATGGAAATGATGGGACACGAACAAGTCGTGTTCTGTAATGACAAAGAATCTGGTTTAAAAGCAATTATTGCTATTCACAATACAACCCTTGGCCCTTCATTGGGAGGTACTAGAATGTGGAACTATGCGAGCGAAGCAGAGGCACTGAATGATGTATTGAGACTTTCGAGAGGAATGACTTATAAGTCAGCGATTTCTGGATTAAACTTGGGAGGAGGTAAAGCAGTGATTATTGCCAATCCTCATACCGATAAGTCTGAAGCACTTTTTAGAAGGTTTGGAAAATTCGTAAACAGCCTAGGAGGAAAATACATCACAGCTGAAGATGTGGGTGTTTCTCCAAGAGAAATGAATTGGGTAAATATGGAAACTGATCACGTGAGTGGATTGCCAGGAAAAAGTGGAGACCCTTCACCAGTTACAGCTTACGGAGTGTATATGGGGATGAAAGCCGCAGCTAAAAAAACGTATGGAAGCGATAGCTTAAAAGGAAAAAAAGTATCGGTGCAAGGTGCTGGACACGTGGGAGAATACTTAATTCAATTCCTTGAAAAAGAGGGCGCTGAAATTTTTGTAACTGACATTTATCAGCCTACTCTGGATCGTATTTCAAAAGAATACAAAGTAACGGTAGTAGCACCAGAAGATATTTATGATTTGGATGTAGACATTTATTCTCCTTGTGCCTTAGGAGCAACTGTGAATGGCGAAACCTTGGGAAGATTGAAGTGTAAAATCATTGCTGGAGCTGCCAATAATCAGCTACAAGACGAAGTGAAGCACGGTAAAATGTGCATGGATATGGGCATCACTTATGCACCAGATTACTTGATAAATGCTGGTGGAGTGATCAATTGCTTTTTTGAAGTAACCGGATATGATAAAGAGAGAGTGATGGACTTAACCAAAGATATCTATAACACTACTTTGGCCATATTCGAAAAAGCCGAGCAAGAAAATATACCTACTTACTTAGCTGCGAACAAAATGGCTGAAGAAAGAATCGAACAAATAGGAAAAATTAAACTCTCATTTTAATGCTATCTAGAAGACACATACGAATAAAAACCTTCTTGGCATTGTACGCCTACATATTCTCCAACAACAAGGAATTGGACAAAGGAGAAAAAGAGTTAATGTTTAGTTTGAACAAAGTATATGAGCTATACGTTACTTTGCTTTCCGTTTTTAACGAAATAAAAAATGTTTCGGAAGAAAAAATAGAGAATGCAAAAACAAAACTTCGACCAACTGAAGATGACCTCAACCCTAATATGAAATTGGTTCACAACAAAGCGTTTGCTTTGTTGAACCAAAACAGTCAGCTAAAGAAAGACATTGATAAGATGAAAATCCAATGGAGATCTGAAGCTGCTTTTAGTGTGATTAGCCAAGTATTCAAAGAGTTAAGAGGCTCTGAAGAGTACAGAGAATATATGAATAGCGGGGAAGATTCTTTTGAAGAAGACAAGGAGTTTTTAATCACTATTTTCAAAAAGTTTGTGGTGAATAACGAACTACTTCACGAAGTACTAGAAGATAACAGTATCTATTGGAATGACGACCTCGACATTGTGGCGATGGCAGTTATAAAAACACTTGAAACAATGAGCGAGAGCGATTCAGGTATTGAAGGCCTCAGTCCGTTGTTTAAAGATGAAACAGATGAAGAATATGCCAAACTATTGTTTAGACACACGATCCAAAAAGAAGAAGAACTGGAGGATTTGATTACGGCTCAAACAAAAAACTGGGACGTAGACAGATTGGCTAAAACCGATGTTATTCTGATGAGAATGGCATTGATTGAAGCCATTGACTTTCCTTCTATTCCGGTGAAAGTAACGATTAATGAGTATATCGAAATTTCAAAATTCTATAGTACCCCAAAAAGTAAAGGGTTTATAAACGGACTATTGGACAAGATTTTTACGAAATTAAAGGAAGATGGTAAAATAAATAAGTCTGGAAGAGGGTTAATGAATAAATCAATCCCAAAACAATAATGAACTATCAAATTCTTGCTTTTATAGCTATTGCTTTTCTTTTTTCTTGTGGAACCACAGAACTAACAGAAGATAACTTCACTGACATTATCGAAATGAAAAATCCTCCCGTGATTGAGCTTGAGGAAAGTGAATTCGATTTTGGCACTGTGATAGAAGGAACCGAAATACGAAAAACTTTTCGATTTGAAAATACCGGAAAAGGTCCTTTGGTGATTGCCGATATCAATGGAAGCTGTGGATGTACAATTGCAAAAAATTGGTCGAAACAACCAATTCTATCTGGCGAAAGTGGCTCGGTAGACATTGTTTTTAACACAGAAGGAAGAGTAGGCTCAAATACTAAATTTATCACAATAACGGCCAATACCCAACCTGCCGATACAAAAATAAAATTAACTGGGACGGTTGTGGGTCCCGACCAAAATTAAAAAAAGAAACTATGAACACATTATTTATGATGGCTCCAGGTGGAGAAAGTAATCCAATGCAAATGATAATCATGTTGGTTTTAATGTTTGGAGTTTTTTACTTCTTCATGATTAGGCCACAAATCAAAAAACAAAAAGAACTAAAAACCTTCAGAGAATCTCTTGCCGTAGGCGCTGAAGTTGTAACTATTGGTGGTATTCACGGAACTGTGAGTGCTATACAAGACACTACCGTAAAATTAAAAGTAGAAGGTGGAACAATTATCAAAGTGGAAAAATCTGCTTTAATTACGGATTTTGCTGCACACCAACAGCAAAATGGAAGAAAATAACGAACAATAGTATTGTCCCAAACAAAGTTTTGGGTAAATTTGAGAGAGTCTTACTAAACTAAGGCTCTTTTTTTTATGACAAAAACAAAGCAAATAATAGGAATAACCGGAGGAATTGGCTCAGGAAAATCTGTTGTGGCCAACATTCTCAACTCCATGGGATATCCAGTGTACAACTCAGACGACAGAGCCAAAGTATTGATAAATAAGGACTCTGGCTTAATTCTTAAAATCAAAGAATCGTTCGGCAACGTTTATAACACGGAGGGATTGGACAGGCAGAAAATGGCAAACATTGTGTTTAACAACCCCGAAAAACTGGCCCTGCTCAATTCTCTTGTTCATCCTGCAGTGGGCCATGATTTTGATTTGTGGGTAAAAAAGCAATCAAGCTCCCTCGTTTTCAAGGAGGCGGCCATCCTATTCGAAACTGGTATTTACAAGACATTAAACAAAGTGATTCTTGTTACTTGCCCTCTACCCATCAAAATTAAACGAGTAATGGAAAGGGATTCGGTTTCGCAAGAGGATGTTGAAAACAGAATGAAAAACCAATGGAGTGATGAGCAAAAAATAAAACTTTCCGATTATGTGATAGATAATTCTGGAAATAAATTATTGATTCCACAAGTTCAAAAGATTCTTAATCACCTTACAAAATGAAACGAACTTGGCCGATTATCTTTCTGATTTTTTTTGGTTGTCATCAAAAAGAAAAATCACTATTGCTGAAAGATTATTTTGATACCACCTCCATTTCAAAAGTACGGATGTATAATTATCAAGGCACATTTTTACTCAATGAGTCGCAACTAAAAGTTTTTAAACGTGACCTCGGAAACTCCAAGCCTATTGATCAATCGCTAAAATTAGGCGCTATTGGGTTTATGATTTTCTACAATCAGGATTCATGCATGATATACAGCAATTCCACAAGTTCTTTTCTAGAATGTCCCGCGAGCCTATTTAGGACAAGAGAGGAGAAAGACAAGACCACATGGGAGTCTCGCTATTTTTCGAGCAATGGCAGCAACTACCAGAATTACAAGCCCACTAAATAGATTGCACACATAACACGATGTAGGTAACGTAGGCAGACAGAAGAATAAGCCCATGAATTCTTCCCATTTTCTTTCCAATAAACATCAAAGGATACAGGGCCAGCGCGATTCCTAGCATCCAGTACATGTCAAAATTCATTACACTTTCTGCCACTTGTATCGGCATTATGATAGAGGTAATACCTATAACTATAAGAATATTGAAGATGTTGGATCCCACCAAGTTTCCCAGAGATATGTCTGTTTGTCTCCGGTATGCAGCAACTCCCGAAGCTACTAACTCTGGCACTGACGTACCAAAGGCAACAATTGTCACTCCAATCACTTTGTCGGTCATGCCAAAGGACTTCGCTACGCCTTTTGCCCCCTCTACAAACCAATCCGCTCCGAACTTAAGCCCCACAAGTCCTCCTACCAAATACAAAATAGTTAGCCACATATTAGTAGGTAATCCGTCTATGTCCTCGTCCAAATCTAAATTGAGTTTTCGCGAATTCCTGATAAGTAAAATTGTAAATACCAGTAATATTCCTACCATCACTCCTCCCTCCAAGGGTGAAATTACATTATCGAGCGAAAACACGTAGAATAAGATACTGGAAAACATCATCATGGGCCAATCGATAATTTTGGAATTTCGATCGACTATAATGGGGAAAATAAGAACCGTTATTGATAAAACAAGTGCAATATTGGCAATATTTGACCCGATAACATTTCCTATAGCCAAATCTGGCGATCCATCCCAAGCTGCTTTGATACTCACAAATAGCTCAGGTGCGGAAGTACCAAAAGAAACTACGGTCATTCCAATTACCAAAGGAGAAATTTTAAATTTCTCGGCAATTCCCACAGCTCCCTTTACGAGGTAATCTCCACTAAAAATTAGGACAACAAGTCCTAGTATCAACCAAAAAAAATCCATCATTAATCTATTTTTATGTCCTTTACAGAATCATCAATCTCCTTCTTCATTTCAGTAATAGGATTAGAACCCTCTGCTTGATCCATAATATCCCGTTTAATGTTGTCAGTGGATTCTTTGATGTCTCGT
>JALRIS010000029.1 GCA_023255335.1 Flavobacteriales bacterium
GTTTACTATCGTCGGCATTTTACGCACTACACGCCTCGAGATTTCGATCTGTCTCCCTACTTTCGCATTGTAAAACCCAGTCTATTTTGATTGTCGTAATGATTTACTTTGATTACCACTCCATCAATCTCAAAAGGTAATGTTTTTCGTTCTACGTCCCAATAATCGATAAAATCTAAAATGCCTTCGATAGAGTCGGTTTTTGAAATGTAATTGTTGGTTGATTTTGGTACCTTAAACCCCCATTCTTCGGCTTTTTCCACCAAGTCATAATGATTGTCAATCGAAATATTGTCGCCATACACACCGTACAAAAAGCAATCCAACCCTCTTTCTGCGGCAATACTAGAATCTAAAGACTTGAGAGTTCCAGAAGCTGTATTTCTGGGGTTTGCATACAATGGCTCATCATTTTCTGCTCTTTGTTTGTTTAGCCGTTCGAAATTCTCGAGTGGAAAAAAAATCTCTCCTCGTATTTCAAAATCTTCTGGATAATCACCTCTTAAACTCAACGGTATCGACTTTATTGTTTTTACATTGGCCGAAACATTTTCTCCTTTTGTTCCGTCTCCTCTCGTTACCGCACGATAAAACTGTCCTTTTTTGTACTGGATACCGATTGCTACTCCGTCATATTTTAATTCACATACATATTCAATCCGGTCATTCGTTAATTTCTTTATCCTCGTTTCAAAATCTATTATATCTTCCTTGGAATAACTATTGGATAGTGAAAGCATAGGGTATTTGTGTACCACCTGCTCAAATTTCTTTGTGACGTCTCCACCCACTCTCTTCGTTGGAGAGTTTTCTGAGGAGAACTCTGGATATTGTTCTTCCAACTCCTGAAGTTCTTTCAGCAGCGTATCAAATTCGAAATCGGACACCAAAGAAGTATCCAAGACATAATAATGGTAATTGTACTCTTGGAGTAAACTTGTTAATTCCTTTATTCTTTCTTGCGGGTTACTCATCTATAAAATCAAATTTGAATAAATATTTCTTTCTGTATTCTTTGTCCTTCACAAATTTACCAAATTCATCAAAGAATAATTTTACTCCAAAAGAATAAAAAACGGTATTGAATTCCTTCCCAAATTGAGAATCATCTAAAAAAACAAAATTATCACCAAAACCCGCAGTGATACCAAACCACTTAAAAATTCTATAGTTCGCTTTGATAGAAACTGTAAAAGAGGGAACAAATTCTTTCGAAATCACCTGTTGTTCTGCGCCCGAAGCATCGTAAAAAAAGGCTTTGATGGGACCAATTCCCACGTGAATAGGCAGCAACAATTCCCATCGGGGGTTTTGGATTAAAATGGGGTCAACATACAGGCTTACATGACGATAAGAAAAATATTTTTCATCAAAGCTGACAGGAGAAAATGGATCTTTTTGAATAAAAAAGTTAACGATACTTTTTGAGAGCTCGTGATACCCAAGTCCAAAACGAACTCGTTTGTTTCCAAATCCTAATTTGGCACCATAAAATGCCAAGTTTTCTTCGAAAACCACGGAGTTTCGCAGATCGAGAGTTCCGTAAAACTTCAGCTTATCATTTTCATGCTGTTTGTAAAACTGTGCCTCAACAGAGCCACAAAGAAAAACAGCTACATACAATGCGAATAACTTTCTCATTTAGTCGAGGGATTTAATTGCTGAAATCATTCTGTCTTTCCCATTCAGGTCTTTTAGTATTTGAACGGAATCAAACCCATGCGATGAGAAAAACTCACTTGTTTCGTTTCCATATTGTTCGTTTATTTCAACAAAAAGTTTCCCACCTTTCACCAAATTAGATTGACAAAAATTAGCGATGGCCTTGTAAAAAAGTAGAGGCTCTTCGTCTTTTACAAACAGAGCCAAATGAGGTTCGTACTCTAGTACATTTTTCTCCATTTGAGACTTTTCTTTGTCCAATACATAGGGTGGATTGCTCACTACAATATCAAAAGGCTTTCCATTATAGGTAGGATAAAGAATATCTTCTAGCAGAAATTCCACTGAAGAATTGAGCAACAAATTATTTTTCTGAGCTACTTCTAACGCGGGTTTAGAAACATCAAAAGCAGTAACCGAAGAATTGGGTAATGCCAAATTCAGCGATATGGCAATGGCGCCTGTACCTGTTCCAATATCTAAGATACGTCCGTCAAATTCTGTGTTGTTTTTTACAATTAAATCTACTAACTCTTCTGTTTCGGGGCGAGGAATTAAGGTATCTGGAGATACTAAAAAAGTGTGATTGTAAAAGAACTGACTACCCGTGATTTGCTGAATAGGAACAAAATCCTTTAACTTCTTGAGAGCATAATGGAACTTCAACAATTCAGACTCAGACAATTTTCTACTTAACGACTGGCGCGTTTGAATTCTAGATAAATCAAGAAAATGCTCTGAAAGTAGATAAAAAAAAGAATCCACTTCCCTTTCTGGATACAACTCCAAAAGAGAATTAAAAAAATACTCTTTGATTGCTTCTAAGCTATTCTCTTGGACGAACATAAATTAAACTGCTACGTCATTTTCTCTCAAGGCATCATTCAGGGAAGTTTTGAGGTCAGTACTCGCTTTTCTTTCACCGATGATAAGTGCACAAGGAACATTGTATTCGCCAGATGGAAATTGTTTAGGATACGATCCCGGTATCACCACTTTTCTTGGAGGCACCTCGCCTTTATATTCTACAGGAGTTTCCCCTGTAATATCAATTATTTTAGTCGATTTTGTGAGAGTCACCCCTGCACCAAGCACAGCCTCTTTCCCAACTTTTACTCCCTCTACCACAATACACCTCGATCCAATAAAAGCACCATCTTCAATAATTACAGGTGCTGCTTGTAAGGGTTCGAGAACACCTCCTATTCCAACACCACCGCTCAAATGAACATTTTTTCCTATTTGTGCGCAAGAACCAACAGTTGCCCACGTATCTACCATTGTACCTTCATCCACGTAGGCTCCAATATTTACATAACTTGGCATCATGATAACTCCTTTGGCAAGGTAAGCTCCATATCGAGCTACAGCATGAGGAACTACCCTTACACCCAGCTCCGCATAATTTGTTTTCAACGCCATTTTGTCGTGAAATTCCATGGGTCCAGCTTCCAAAGTTTCCATTTTTCGGATAGGGAAATACATCACCACCGCTTTCTTTACCCATTCATTCACTTGCCAATCGCCATTTTCTAGTGGCTCAGCAACCCTTAGTCTTCCTTTATCAATTTCTTCAATCACCGCTTCTATGGTTCTGATTGTTGTTCCGTCTTTTAATAATTCTCGGTTTTCCCAAGCTTTTTCTATAATCTCTTTCATAATTTTATCTTACTAATTGTTGTACAAATCGAATTGATTTTTTCATTTCTACGTGCATTTCTACATCATTTTCAATGAACGGTATAGAAGAGCGATATTTTTCTCTTAGCGCTTCCACTTTGTCGGATGATTTTTTGGATCTAAAGTCTAAAGCCTGAAACCCTGCCAATAATTCAATTCCTAAAACACTTTCTAAATTGGCAAACACCTTGAAACACTTGGTGGCAGCATTTGCTCCCATACTCACGTGGTCTTCTTGTCCATTAGAAGAATCTATTGTATCCACTACAGCAGGCGTGCATAATTGTTTATTTTGACTGACAATACTAGCCGCGGTGTATTGTGGAATCATAAATCCTGAATTCAACCCGGGGTTATTAACCAAAAACGCTGGCAGCTTTCTATTTCCTGAAATAAGTTTGTAGATCCTTCTCTCAGAAATACTCGCTAATTCAGCAAAAGCCAAAGCCAACGAATCCAGTGCAATTGCCAATGGCTGTCCGTGAAAGTTTCCTGCGGAAATTATTAAATCCTCTTCAGGAAAAATGGTAGGATTATCGGTTACTGAGTTGATTTCTGTTTCGAATATCCCAGTCACGTAATCAATCATATCTTTACTTGCTCCATGAACTTGAGGAATACACCTGAATGAATAGGGATCTTGAACATCCATCTTTTCTCCATGAAATATTTCGCTTCCCTCTAAATAGTTGAGTACATTTTTTGCAGTTTCTTCTTGTCCCTTTTGATTTCTTACTTGGTGAATAAGTGGATTAAAGGGAGAGCTATGTCCGTTATAACCTTCTAGCGACACACAAGCAACTAAATCGGATACAGACTTATACTTATTCCCATACATAAGCATATACACACCAAATGCCTGCATAAATTGCGTTCCATTGAGCAACGCCAGCCCTTCTTTAGATTGAAGTTGAACCGGAGCTAAACCAAGTTCAGCGAGCACTTCGGCAGAATTTCTTCGAACATTTTTGTAGTATACTTCTCCCATTCCAATAAGCGAAAGAGAAATGTGCGCCAACGGTGCTAAATCACCACTTGCACCCAAACTTCCCTGAGAGTAAACTACTGGAAATACTTGATTGTTATACAGTTCAATCAAAAGACTTAAAGTTTCTATTGAAATTCCTGAGTGACCGTAAGACAGCCCTTGAATTTTCAACAGCATCATAATTTGCACAATTTCTTGAGGGATTTCTTCCCCTAATCCGCAGGCATGAGACATTACTAAGTTGTGTTGTAATTCCCCTAACTCTTCGGCAGAAACTACAGTATTACAAAGAGAACCAAAACCTGTATTTATTCCATAAATGACCTCTTCACCCGAAGCCATTTTTTTGTCCAAATAAGCTCGGCATTTTAAGACATTATTTCGTGACTCTTCCGAAAGTTCTAGTTTTGCTTGGTTCTTGATTAGTTCC
>JALRIS010000065.1 GCA_023255335.1 Flavobacteriales bacterium
TAGCTATTTATAGCGGGTTGCGTAATTCAGATATACGACTATTGAGGTGGGAAGATTTAAACCAAGATAAAATCCGAATTCAAGAACAAAAAACTAAAAAGTATCGTACTATTACTTTAAATCCTAACCTAAAAAAAATAATAAACAATTATTATATTATTTTATATTTTACTGATATTTTTAAAAGTAAATTAGAAATAAATTACAATTTTTTAAAAGAAAAAAACAAAGTAAGTGGGTGCCAAATTTACACGGCTGACAAAAAAGGAAAAAATTGGAGCGATCCAATTCGAATTCCATTGACTGATTCGTTAGGTTTCTCAGTGGGTCATCCTGCTACCGATAGAAAAGGTACTTTTATTGTTTTTTCTTCGGATATGCCTGGAGGTAGAGGAGGTAAAGATTTGTGGATTGCAGAATACAACAAAAGAACCAAAGAATGGGGGAAACCAGAAAACTTAGGGACAGCTATTAATACCGCTGGAGATGAAAAATTCCCAACAATTGGAGCAGATGGTTCGCTTTACTTTTCTTCCAATGGTCTGCCAGGAATAGGAGGATTAGATATTTTTAAAGCAACGAAAATTGGAACTTCAAACAAGTGGACTCGTCCAGAGAATATGGGAACTCCCATCAACTCCTCGAAAGACGACCACGGAATAATTTTTGGGAGAACAGGAGAGAATTCAGGATATTTCTCTTCGAGCAGACTAGGTAAAAACGAAATGGATCAAAAATCAGATATTTTTAAATTTGACTTACCTGAATGTGCATTGACTATCAAAGGTCGAGTAAGAGACCAAGACACGAAAGAGCCGCTAGTTGGAGCAACTGTTACTCTTACTGGTTCGGATGGCTCTACGGCTACCATCAAAACGGACTCCGAAGGAAACTTCGAATTTGGAAAAAGAGGGACTGGAAGATACGTAAACAAAGACGTAAATTATACCTTGGAGTACTCTCACAAAACAGAGGAAAAGTTCTGGTTGACTAGAAAATCTAAAAGAACAACTGTGGGAGATTATTGCAACGAAACTTTCTATGAAGATGTGGAATTAGTTTGTGCTATTGGTTGTAAACCTATCATTATGCCTGAAGTTCAATACCCACTTGGAAAAGCAACCTTATTAGTAAATGACAAGGTAAACTCTCAAGATTCTTTGTTATTCCTTTATAACATTATGATTGACAATCCTACCATTAGAGTGCAGTTAGAGTCGCATACAGATTGTAGAGATTCGGACAAAAGAAACTTAGAGCTATCGCAAAGAAGAGCACAAACTTGTGTGGACTACCTAATCTCTAAAGGAATTGATAAGAGTAGACTCGTAGCCAAGGGATTTGGAGAGTCTGAGCCAAGAGTAATCAACGAAGGAGGGGTTGAAAAGACATTGGATTGCGACATGATTACCGGTTTGAAAAACTCAAATAACGCCCTATTTGAGAAGTATCACCAACTAAACAGAAGAACAACATTTTCAGTAATAAAAGACGAAGAAGAGGAAAAATAAAATTAGACACTCTCAAAAAAAGCACTCCACAAAACGGGGTGCTTTTTTTTTAAGCGCTAGTGAGAATCTGATTCCTTAATTATCCTTACTTTTGTGAGAAGAAAAAAACGCTAAGAAAACCAAGTAGATGGCAGACGTAAAATACAACCAACGAGGCGTATCCGCATCCAAAGAAGATGTGCATGCAGCAATTAAAAAAATAGACAAAGGAGTATTTCCTAATGCTTTTTGCAAGGTGGTTCCTGATTACCTCGGTAACGACAAAGATTATTGCATTGTGATGCATGCAGATGGAGCAGGAACAAAATCGTCTCTTGCCTACATGTATTGGAAAGAAACTGGAGACATATCTGTTTGGAAAGGAATTGCTCAGGACGCACTGATTATGAATGTAGATGACTTACTTTGTATTGGGGCTACTGACAATATTTTGCTCTCCTCCACCATAGGTCGAAACAAAAATCTAATTCCAGGGGAAGTGCTATCAGCCATTATCAATGGAACGGAAGAACTTCTATCAGATTTACGAAAATGGGGAATTAATATTTATTCTACGGGTGGAGAAACAGCAGACGTGGGAGACTTGGTAAGAACAATCATTGTGGATTCTACGGTTACTTGCCGAATGAAAAAAACGGAAGTGATTGAAAACAATATTCAACCAGGAAATGTGATTGTGGGACTTTCGTCTTTCGGACAGGCTAGCTACGAGAAAGAATACAATGGTGGGATGGGAAGTAACGGACTCACCTCTGCGAGGCATGATGTATTTCACAACTATTTATCAAAAAAATACCCAGAAAGTTTTGATCCAAAAGTACCTGAAGAATTGGTGTATGTAGGGAATAAAAAACTAACAGATTCGGTGGAAGACAGCCCAATTGATGCAGGAAAGCTTGTTTTGTCGCCAACACGAACTTATGCTCCCATCATAAAAAAAATTCTTGATTCTCATCGAGATAAAATAAATGGAATGATTCATTGTAGTGGAGGTGCACAAACAAAGGTTTTGCATTTCTGTGACAACGTTCATGTAATTAAAGACAACCTGTTTTCTCTTCCCCCTCTTTTTAAATTGATTCAAGAAGAATCTGGAACGTCTTGGGAAGAGATGTATAAAGTATTCAATATGGGGCATCGAATGGAATTATACGTGCCAGAGGATATTGCCAATGAAATAATTGAAATTTCTGAATCATTTCAAGTGGACGCCAAAATTATCGGGCGCGTTGAAAACAATAGTGACATAAGAAAAGGGTACTCAAAACAATTAACAATCAAATCGGAGTTTGGTGAATTTGTCTATCATGGATAAAAAATGACCAAACACACCTCCAATAGTTTTTGGAAAATATACAAAAAAATTACAACACACATGTCAAACTTAATAGGTAAACTGGAATTAATAAAAGAGAGATGGGAAGAGATTGGAAAAAAAATTATTGACCCAGAGATCATTTCAGACATGAAGCTTTATGTAAAGCTCACCAAAGAATACAAAGACTTGGAGGAGATAGTAAAAGCATTGGATAAACTGAAGAGTCTTACCTCAAATATTACCTCCAATAAAGAAATAATAAAGAATGAAACAGACTCGGACTTTGTAGAAATGGCAAAAGAAGAATTGGCAGATTGTGAAAATCAATTAGCTGCCTTGAACGAAGAGATAAAAGTATTGCTCATACCCAAAGACCCTGAGGATGCGAAAAATGTGGTAGTAGAAGTGAGAGCTGGGGCAGGTGGAGACGAAGCCAGTATTTTTGCTGGAGATTTGTACAGAATGTACACTAAATACGCCTCTTCCAAAAACTGGCAAGTAGAAGTTGTTGATACAGCAGAGGGAACTAACGGAGGATACAAAGAGATTATTTTTGAAATATCAGGAGCAGACGTATATGGCGAAATGAAATATGAGTCTGGAGTTCATCGAGTTCAACGAGTTCCCCAAACAGAAACTCAAGGAAGAGTCCATACATCAGCAGCCTCGGTAATTGTGTTGCCAGAAGCCGAAGAATTTGACGTTGAAATAAAGAAAGCTGACTTAAGAGTGGATTCCTATTGCTCTTCAGGACCAGGAGGACAGTCTGTAAACACCACCTACTCTGCCATCCGACTTACGCATATCCCAACGGGAGTAGTTGCTCAATGTCAAGACCAAAAATCAAAACTTAAAAATTACGACAAAGCTCTATCTGTATTAAGATCACGTGTTTACGAAATAGAACTTCAAAAGAAGTTAGAGAACGATGCATCCACCCGAAAATCACTGGTTTCTTCCAGCGATAGATCTGCAAAAATTAGAACTTATAACTACCCTCAAGGAAGGGTTACTGACCATAGAATAAACCTAACTTTATACAATCTTCCTAACATCATGAACGGAGATATAGGTGAAATATCAGAAGCACTGAAGCTAGCAGACAATGCCGAAAAAATGAAGGAAGGAGCAGAAGCTTAACTATGTCTTAAGTAGTCAGCCCATAGGATTCATTACAAAAACAAAGAGTATAAACAATGAACTACCAAGAATTAGTATCTCAAATAAAAAAGAAAAAAACATTCCTTTGTGTAGGATTGGATACAGATTTAGATAAAATCCCTGCTCATTTGTTAGAAACGGAGGATCCAATTTTTGAATTCAACAAAGCTATTATTGATGCCACTAAAGAACATTGTGTCGCCTATAAACCAAATATCGCCTTTTACGAAATGCTAGGAACAAGAGGTTGGGATAGCTTACAAAAAACGATAGAGTACATACCATCCACACATTTTTCTATTGCGGATGCAAAAAGAGGTGATATTGGGAATACTAGCTTGTACTACGCCAACACTTTTTTCGATACCTTTCAATTTGATTCAGTAACAGTTGCACCCTACATGGGCAGCGATTCAGTAACTCCCTATCTACAGCACAAAGACAAATGGGCGATTGTGTTGGCATTAACCTCTAATAAAGGAGCGGATGATTTTGAATTACAAAAACTTGAAAACGGACAATACTTGTTCGAAAAAGTACTCTCTACTTCAAAGGAATGGGGAAATGAAGCAAACACTATGTATGTGGTGGGAGCCACTCGACCTGCTCTACTAGCTGAGATACGCAAAATAGTACCCAATCATTTTTTACTAGTTCCAGGAGTTGGGGCACAGGGTGGAAGTCTCGAAGAGGTTGTGAAAAATGGAATGAATAACAACGTTGGACTTTTGGTAAACTCATCGAGGGGGATAATCTATGCAGGAAATGGATTAGATTTTGCCGAAAAAACAAGCGAACGCCAATATATAGCATTGGTTTGGGGTAATATAGAAGAGAATCAAGGAACTATAGAAG
>JALRIS010000068.1 GCA_023255335.1 Flavobacteriales bacterium
CCTGATCCATTAACTATTTTTGATAGTCAATTCAATCCTGTTTCAGGACTTCCAGTAGGTCAATCTGGTTCAGCTGCAATTCATTATGTAGCTCAAAATTGTGGCACTGCTACATACAGGTATTATGTTCACGAAGAAATGATTACTGCCTCAGATTCTTTTTACACCTACGATTTAGGAAAGTATTACACCATTCTGCCAAGTGTAACTAGATGGAACTTGGATGAATTTGTAAAAGAACTCAATGCCAAAAAAGTACAAGAAGGATTTACTTACAATTCTGGCGAAAACGAAGAGTGGGAAACAGTAGATTCTTTGAGAACGCTGATAAAAGAACATGTAGATTCAACATTCGAAGCCTAATGAAAAAAATACCCTACGGCAGACAACATATTGACCAAAATGACCTAGATGCAGTAATCAGTACCTTACAGTCTGATTATCTTACCCAAGGACCAAAAGTACAAGAGTTTGAGCAAAAATTTGCCCAATACGTGGGAGTCAAGTATGCAGTGGCTGTAAACAATGCTACTTCTGGTTTACACTTATCGGTGCTTGCGTTAGGTTTGCAAAAAGGGGACAGAGTCATTACGACTCCCATCACTTTTGCTGCTTCGGCAAACTGTGTAAGATATGCAGGAGCTGAGGTTTGGTTTGCTGATATTAATCCAGACACTTACGTTTTGGATATCAATTCTGTAAAAAATCTGATCGAGTCCAAACCAAAAGGATTTTTTAAAGGAATCATTCCAGTAGATTTTGCAGGATTACCTGTAAATATGGAAGAATTTAGAACACTAGCGGACGAACATGGTTTGTGGATAATAGAAGATGCTTGTCATGCGCCAGGGGGTTATTTTATCGACTCCAAAGGCGACAAGAATTTTTGTGGAAATGGAAATTACGCCCACATTGGTGTGTTTTCTTTTCACCCAGTAAAGCATATTGCGTGTGGCGAGGGTGGCATGCTCACCACCAACTCCGAAGAGTTATACAAAAAATTATCGTTGCTCAGAACTCACGGAATCACCAAAGAAAACATGGAAGAAAACCATGGCGGTTGGTATTACGAAATGGTGGAGCTAGGATTCAATTACCGATTGACCGATTTTCAGTCGGCTTTGGGTATAACCCAATTGGCAAAAAATGAACAAGGCGTAGCCCGCAGAAATGAAATAGCCGAGGCTTACAAAAAAGCGTTTGAAGGAAAAATCAAATTCCAATCCTTACCAAATAATGCTTTAAATGCACACCACTTGTTTATTATCGAGGTAGAAAACAGAAAAGAATTGTACGATTATTTGCATTCAAAAGGAATTTTGGCGCAAATACATTACGTTCCTGTGCATACCTTACCGTATTACAAAAATATTGGGTATCAAGAGGCCGATTTGAGCCATTCAGAAAAGTATTATACACACTGCATCAGCTTGCCAATGTATCCAACCTTGACGGCAGATGAGCAAGAGTATGTTATACAAGAAGTACTAAACTTTGTAAATGGGTAATATCTGCATCATACCAGCACGTGGAGGAAGCAAACGAATTCCTCGTAAAAACATTAAGCCTTTTTTGGGTAAACCCATAATTGCTTACTCGATTGAGGCAGCTCTCCAATCGGGTTTGTTTGAGGAAGTGATGGTGTCCACAGATGATGAAGAAATTGCGGAAATCGCAAAGCAATACGGAGCGAATGTTCCATTTTTAAGATCAGAAAAAAATTCGGACGATTTCGCGACTACTTTTGATGTCATAGAAGAGGTTGTTTTGAAATACAAAGAAGGGTTGAATACCCAATTTAATAGTGTCTGTTGTTTGTACTCATGCGCTCCATTTGTGACGGGTGAGACTTTGAAATTGGCTTACGGAGAACTTGAAAACAAACAGTTTGATACTGTTTTTCCTGTGATTGCCTTTAGTTTTCCTATTCAGCGTGCGTTG
>JALRIS010000195.1 GCA_023255335.1 Flavobacteriales bacterium
GATTGTTCGTTCCTAAGAAACTTTTATTGATTTTAATCCATTGAGTGTCTACTCCCTGATCCAATACACCGTATATTATCGGAATACGATCATAAGGCGCGTTTATTTCGAAATCTGTTTTACATCCAAATAGGGTGCCCAATAGGACAATAAGAACAAGTATTTTTTTCATTTGTTAGAAATAGAATGAATAAGAAGACTAATGTACAATTATTATGGAAATTATGGGGCTGAGAGTCTTCTAAAAGTTTTTGAGATTATACAAGTTTAATACTCTGGTTTCATGGATTCTTGTACGACCGTATGCAATACCTCTGCGAGAGATGCTTTTTCATATTTTTCAACCATTTGTGGCACCAAACTAGCTCTAGACATTCCTGGTGCAGTATTTACTTCAATCACATAAGGTTCGTTTTTTACTAGCATAAAGTCAACGCGTATAATGCCTTTCAATCCCAAAAGTGCGTAGATTTTTTTGGTAATTTCTTGCACCTTATCTCTCAATTCATCTTCAATTCTGGCTGGGCAAATTTCTTGGGATTTTCCTTCGTATTTGGCCTCATAATCAAAAAATTCATTTTCACTCACAATTTCGATAAGCGGCAATGCAATGATTTCTTTATCTGATTTGAAACAAGCACATGTCACTTCTTTCCCTTCCATAAATGCTTCTATCATCACTTCATTTCCTTCGGCAAACGCACGATTTATTGCAGGGATAAGCTGAAGTTCTTCCTTTACTTTTGAAATCCCAAAGCTACTTCCTCCATCATTTGGTTTCACAAAACAAGGTAGTCCTAGCTCTTCCACTATTTTTTTTGAGTTGAACAAAAATGCTCTATCATTTATGAGGATAGATTTAGAAACATTGATTCCATTGTTAGCCAAAACTTGATTGCACAGCCATTTGTCAAAGGTCAGTGCAGAGGTTTTACTGTTGCAAGAATTGTATGGGATACCCAGCATATCAAAGTATCCTTGGAGTTTTCCGTCTTCGCCCGGTGTTCCGTGAATGGTGAGATACACACAGTCAAAAGAATGGGTTTTACCATCCATTTCGAATGAAAAATCATTTTTATTTATGGGAAACAGTGCTTCATCTACTCGTACGTTCCATCCTTGTGAGTTAATGATTATCACGTATTTTTCGTACTTATCGTTAGGTAAATGTTGGTAGATAGTTTCCACACTTTTTAGCGAAACTTCTAATTCGCTAGAGTATCCTCCAGCTACTATGGCGATGTTCTTTTTCATTCAAAATAATTTAATAATTAAAGATAATTGAACCTTTTGAAACAACAGGAATTGTTCGCATATTTGAGTTAACCGGTCGTTGTTAATTAGTTGTCAGATAATTTTCCTGAAGGTTAAGTTTAGTCGTGGGTTGAGGGTGCGTGTTGTTTTTGGAATCTGGTGTTTCCAATAATGTTGGGTTTCACCCGCCATAATTAGTAAGCTTCCCGAGGTCAAGGGAATGTCAATTTTTTTTAGTTCCTTATTGGAAATGTGCTTCAACTGAAAAGGCCGAGTTTCGCCAAACGTAATAGAAGCGATAACCGGATTCTTTCCAAGTTCTTTTTCATTGTCTTGATGCCAGCCCATGCCGTCTTTTCCATCTCGATAATAATTAAGAAGGCAACTATTGAACGTATAACCAGTGGTTTTTTCTATTCGTTGTTTTATCTGAATTAATTCTTCTGTCCAAGGTTTCGGCTCTAAGGTCAATCCCGAATAGGTCATGGCCTTTCCTTCTTCTCCGTACCAGGCATTTAGTCTCGGAATTTTATGCTTTTTTCCGTAAACAATAACTTCGTCTTGAGACCATTCGATAGTTTCTATTAGCCTTGATTGAAGCACTTGGCTTTCTTTCAAATCAAAAAATCCCTCATGGAAGGTAAGTTTTCCATCAGGGATTTTTATATCAATAGGTTCCTTGAAAATCATTTACTTCAAGCTCTTTTCAAGGTGTTGAACCAATTTGTCCTTTTCGTTCATTATGTCAAACCAAGTTGTTTTTTCGTCTTTCTTGAACCAGGTAAGTTGTCTTTTGGCAAAGTTACGGGTGTTTTGTTTTATTTTTTCGATAGCAAAGTCTAGCTCCCATTCGCCTTCTAGATGTCGGAATATTTCTTTGTACCCAACTGTGTTTAGGGAATTTAATTCTTTCTGAGCAAAAAGCCCTGTAACTTCTTCCACTAAGCCGTCTTTTACCATGCTGTCTACTCGCTGGTTTATTTGATCGTAAATAACTTCTCTATCCGCTGTGATTCCTACCTGAATAATTTCAAACTCCCTTTTTTTAGCAGTTTGATTTCTCAATTCAGAATATTTTTTTCCTGTTGTAAGACACACTTCAATAGCTCTTACCAATCTCTGTGGGTTTTGTTTATCCATAAATTTGAAGTGCTCATAATCGAGTTTTTTTAACTTCTGCTGCATGTGTCTCAATCCTTTTTCTTCTAATTCTTGGTTCAGTTGATTTCGTAGTTCCAAGTCACTTGGGATTTCGTCTATTCCGGCAAGAACTGCATTTACGTACAAACCAGATCCCCCAACCATAATGGCAATATCTTGGTTTTCAAATATCTCGCTGAGCTTCGATATCACATCATTTTCAAACTGACCAGCAGTATAGAATTCTTGAATGGATATACAATCTACAAAATGGTGAACTACTCCGTTCATTTCTTCGGGGGTAGGTTTTGCGGTTCCGATGCTCATTTCTTTAAAGAATTGTCGAGAGTCCGCTGATATAATTTCGCAGTTGTATGCTTTTGCTAATTCTATGGATAAGGCTGTTTTGCCTATTGCAGTAGGACCCACAATACTTATTAATGTTTTGTTTTTCAAGTTACTTTTACGTTTCTAATGATGCGTGCAAATAGCCCTGGAAAAAATCTTTTTACGTAAATCGCAAAAACTTCTTTTTTTCCAATCCAAGCTTCACGCTTATTTTTTTTCAATGCTTTGATGTATCTTTTTGCCAACACCTGCGGATTCATTCCTTGGGCTATCGCTTCGTCTTTTTTGTTTTGTTTCTCACCAGTGGCGGTGAGTGCATTTTCAGAAATTGGAGTGTTGATAGGACCCGGGCAAACAATCGTTACGCCAATGTTATAGGAGTGTAACTCGGCTCGTAAACTATCATAAAAACCGTGTAATGCATGTTTTGAGGCAGAATAAGCCGTTCGTACAGGTGATCCAAATTTCCCAACCACACTAGAAGTAACAGCAATTTGTCCTTTTTTGTTTTCGATGAAATAGGGGAGGATGGCTTTGGTGAGTGCAATCGTACCAAAATAGTTAATTTCAAAGATTTTTCTATCAACGTCTAGTGAAGTTTCTACTGCCAATCCTCTTTGACTAATTCCTCCATTGTTAATCAATACATCAATTGCTCCAAACAGAGAAATAGCCTCTTGGGTTACAGCCTCAAAGTTTTCATTTTTTTGTAAATCGAGTGGCAGGAGTTTTACATTTTTTATATCCATGCACAATGATCTGGTCTCGATA
This sequence comes from Flavobacteriales bacterium, assembly GCA_023255335.1. Taxonomy (GTDB): domain Bacteria; phylum Bacteroidota; class Bacteroidia; order Flavobacteriales_D; family CAJJDF01; genus CAJJDF01. The sequence continues at coordinate 3,514 of JALRIS010000195.1, forward strand.
AGAGCCTCATTATTGCGGGCAGACAAAATCAAATTAGCTCCTTGTTTAGAAAACTCAATTGCCAGTGCTCTTCCTATTCCAGAGGAGGCTCCGGTAATCCACACGGTTTTATGTAAGTACGAGTTCATACCTTTATTAGCTATATTTAATAGCCATTTCTTGTGCTGTTTTGTTTACACATTGGTAAATTCTTCCAGGATAGGTTTCAATGGTTTTATAATGATGAGTAGCCATAAAGATTGTTACTCCTTGTTGAGAAATGTTAATAAGGAGATCCATGATTTCTCTGGCAGTTTCGGGGTCAAGACTTCCAGTAGGTTCGTCAGCAATAATCAAATCAGGTTCGTTCAGTAGGGCTCTTGCGATGGATACTCTTTGCTGTTCTCCTCCCGATAATTGGTGGGGATAGTTGTCGTTTTTTCCAACAATTCCAACCATTTTCAATACCTTTTCAATTTGTTCGTCTATTTTTTTTCTCCCTTTCCAGTCGGTTGCTTCGAGTACAAATCTTAAATTCTCGTACACGGTACGATCATATAACAATTTAAAATCTTGAAAAACATTTCCGATTCTCCTGCGAAGCATAGGAATGTCTTTTGTTCTTAATTTCATCAAGTCAAAACCCACTGCTGTCGCATTACCCTCCGATAATTTGATTTCACCATAGATTGCATCTAGCAAAGAACTTTTACCACTACCGGTTTTTCCAATGAGGTAAACGAATTCTCCTTTTCGTAATTCAATATCAATAGAATTCAATACTTCGTGGCCTTCGTAATTAATTTTACCGTGTTCGATTGATACAACTATTTCTCCTTGTTCCATATTTCAAAGATATAATTTATTCAGTGATTTTTTAACTTACTCGTATCAGAATTTATGATGACGAGAAATCTTCAATCCATAAAAAAAGCATCTCCTTCTAAAGAAAGAGATGCTTTTACTACTTGTATTTTTTAAGTTAGTTCTCGAAAGGAACCACAGACACAAACGATCTGTTGTTTTTCTTTTTCGTAAAAGTGACAATACCATCAGTTTTAGCAAACAAAGTATGGTCTTTTCCCATTCCTACGTTTGTAGAAGGATGATGTTTTGTTCCTCTTTGACGAATGATGATGTTTCCAGCTACACAAGCTTGACCACCAAAGATTTTAACACCTAATCGTTTCGATTCTGATTCTCTTCCGTTATTCGAACTACCCGCACCTTTTTTATGAGCCATGTCTTATAATTTTTATGAAATTCCTTCTACAGTCAGTTTCGTTAGATACTGTCTGTGTCCTTTCTTTAGTTTATATCCTTTTCTTCTTTTCTTTTTAAAGATGATTACTTTATCACCTTTCAGATGTTCTTCGACTTTCGCCTTTACTGAAGCACCTTCTATAACCGGGGCGCCAAGCTTTACTTTTCCGTTATCATCGATCATCAAAACTTTATCAAAAGTAACTGTGCTACCTTCTTCGTCTTGCAATCTATGAACGTAAAGAGTTTGGTCTTTCACAACTTTGAATTGTTGCCCTGCTATCTCTACAATTGCGTACATAATTAGTTAATTTTTATTATTCGAACTGCAAAAATAGAAAATCATTTTTGTTTATCCAATGTTTTACAGTTTTTATTTAGAAAATACCTTGCTTTCTTTTCGTTTTTTGTGAAAAGAATAACCTGCTATAAAAAAAGGGAATTTGATTCATTCAAATTCCCTCTGTTTTTCTTATTTTATTTAAGTTATACTACACTAAATAGGTTGGAAGGGGCTTTTCTTACTTTCTTGCCATGTTGAGATTGGTCTTCCTCATGTCGGTACCCAATTGCCAATAATGCGCTGGCTCCTAATCCTTCTTTCTCAAGCCCTAGTAATACTGAAACTTTGTCAGTTTCAAATCCTTCCATAGGAGTTGCATCTATTTTTAGTTCCGCGCAAGCAATAAGAGCAGAAGAAAGAGCAAGATATGATTGTTTGGCTGTCCAGTGTATCATGTCTTCCCCTTGCTTTTCTTTCATTTTCTCCTGGATAAAGGTAGTGTAGCCCTCCAAATTTGAATAGTCAATGTTGTTTATCTCTCCTTTTAGTCTCATCATCGTTTCAACGTCTTCATCAGATACTTGTAATTGATTGGCAAAAACGAATAGGTGAGAAGCCTCCGTAATTTGAGATTGACCCCAAGCCAGTGGTTGTAATTTTTTCCTTACCTCTTTGCTTTCAATTTGAATCACTTTAAAGGGTTGTAAACCATAAGAAGTGGCAGTTAATCGGATAGACTCTTTTATTTTTTCTAAGTCTTCTGATGAAACTTTTTTTTCTTGATTGAATTTTTTTGTGGCATATCGCCAGTTTAGTTGATTGATTAATTCCATGTTGTATATTTTTTATGTTAGGTTAAAATTAGACACTCATTGGTATTTCCATAAGTAGCACACGAGCGTTTGTACTTGCTTTTACTGTAATTTCATTGGTTTCCCATATTCCCATCCCGTCTCTTGAAGAAAGTGAATTTCCAGCCACTTCTATTTCTCCTTCCAAAACAAAAAGATACACACCATTGTCTTTCTTATTCAGTGTGTACGTATCGAGTTTTCCTTTTTCAAATTTACCAAGGCTAAACCAAGCATCTTGATTAATCATGACTCCGTCATCTTCTTGAGAAGGAGATACTACTTGATAGAATTTATTTTTTTTCTCTAATTCCTTGATCGAAATTTGATCGTAACGAGGAGCGATATTTTTCTTTTTAGGAAATACCCATATTTGAAGAAATTTTACTTCTTTGTCCTTATTTTTGTTGTATTCTGAGTGGGTAATACCAGTCCCCGCGCTCATAATTTGAACATCTCCTTCTTTGATAATGGCTTTGTTTCCCATACTGTCCTTGTGTTCTAAATCTCCTTCGAGAGGAATCGAAATGATTTCCATGTTGTCATGGGGGTGAGTCCCAAATCCCATTCCTTCTTTTACTTGGTCATCATTCAGAACCCTCAAAACACCAAAATTCATTCTCTCGGGGTTGTAATAGTTAGCAAAACTAAACGTGTGTCTTGAATGAAGCCATCCATGATTGGCTAATCCTCTTGTTTCTGATTTGTGAATTACTGTTTTCATAGTTATTTGTTCTTTAGTAGGTAAATGATTAAATCCTACCTGGTCAATTAAGCGATCGTGGGTAGATGTTGATTGTTTTGTATTAGGTTTTAATAAACTAAGAGAAAGAGCTCCTACAACTCCTGTGAGAAGGGCTTTTTTTAAAAATTCTTTTC
>JALRIS010000222.1 GCA_023255335.1 Flavobacteriales bacterium
ACTTGATCGATAATGTCTAGTGCTGCTGTTGTTAATTGTGCGTTTAATATTGCCATGTGTTTTCCTTAAAAAAGCATGGGTGAACAAATGAAACATTGCAACATTATAAGCGCCTACACCAGCTGCAAAAAACATATAACCTAATTGACTACATGTAGAATAAGCAATTATTTTTTTAATATCAGTTTGAACCAATGCAACTGTAGCAGCAAAAAATGCTGTGGTCATTCCAATGATGGTTATTAAGTTTAATATTATTGGAGAATATTCATAAATTGGTGAACATCTAACAACTAAAAAAACTTACTAAAAGAATAATTAAACATTCATTTCTTGATCAAAAAATAAAGATGGATGCAAATATAACTGTTATGATTTCTATTAATAAAAAAATTAGTACAGTGAGCAGTTATTTTTTCGATGATCCAATTTTAGGATGGGCTGCTAATGAAAATACAAAAAGTGGATGAGCGAAGGTTCCTACTTGATTTTTAGAATACTCGAGGTTTACTCCGGTTTTTCCTCCGATCGCTGCATCTACTTGTGCGAGCAACGTGGTAGGAGTATGAATAAAGTCAATTCCTCGTTTGAAAGTGGAAGCCACAAAACCACCCAAATCGGTAATTACTCCTCCTCCAAGATTTATTACCAGAGATTTTCTGTCTGCTCCTGTCTCCAACAAAGAACTCCATAGCGATTCGGCAATTTCCAGTGTTTTAGCTTCTTCTCCTGGGTCCAATACCAATAAGTTTGCCTGCTGTAATTCTTGAGAATGCTCGAGGAGTATTGGCAAACAATCTACTTTGGTGTTTTCGTCCGCCAAAATATAAATATTGGTCCATTTTTTACCGAAACTCAATAAAACTGAGTCGAATTGGGTAACAGAACCTTGGTAACATGTTGGCAACGACATAGGCAAATTTATGCTAGCTCAAGATTTTTCACTTGGACTAATTGTTCGTAAATAGCATCCCAAATACCAATTCGGTGGGCAAGAGATTTTTGAGCTACCTCCATGGCTTCTTCCCATTTATTTGGGTCATTGTTACAGAGCTCTTTCATCATTTCTAGCGACAATGGACCGTGCTCATCGCCATCTAGCTCAATGTGTCTTTCAAAGTAATAACTTAATTTGGTGTATTTCTCATTTTTTGGGTCCGATTGCTTGAGTAATTCTACAAACATATCAGGAATAATATCTTCTCTTCCAAAGGTGAAGGAAGAAGCAATGAGGTGTGGTTTTCGGGTGCGTATTAATTCAAAACTATACGAAACAAAAGAGACTACATTCGAGTGCAACCCTAAGGAGTTTAGTGCTTTTTCCACTTCTTCACCTTGTGATATTTTGGTGATAAAATTATCAATTTTACTAGTATCTGCTCCTAGTTGACTCATAGAATCTAAGTACATTTCGAAATGACTTTTGGCTTCTCCTAATTCATTCAAATCGCTTTCCTCCCCATGTACAATTTCATTGATAAATCGTGCCAATTTACCGTTCTTTTTTGGCACCCATGGCACAGTAACAGAGGTGAGTTCAATCTGAATAGATTTGAGCAATGACATGAAATCCCAAACCGCAAACACGTGGTTCTCCATGAAAATTTTAACATCATCCAAACTACCCAAGGCAGTGTACAATTTGTGATTTCTCAGTTCAGATCTGAGTGCGCCTAATTTGTTCTCTACTTTTCTTTCTAATTCCATGTTGTTTAACTGACGATTATTTAAAACGAAAGTACGTCTTTCATGGTATAAATTCCACTTTCCTTTTGGACTATCCACTCAGCCGCCAAGACTGCTCCACCTGCAAATCCACTGCGGTTGTGAGCAGTATGCTTAATTTCAATTTCATCAGTCGTAGATTTGTAGTATACTGAGTGAGTTCCAGGAACCTCATCTATTCTCCTGGATATGATTGAGAGTTCATCCTCTGTTGAGGACTCGGTATTTACCCAAGAGTTTTTATGTTCAGTTTCGGCAATAATCTGTTCGGCCAGTGAAATTGCTGTTCCGCTGGGAGCATCCAGTTTTTGGGTGTGATGAATTTCTTCTGCTTCCACTTTGTATTCCTTGTGAGGATTCATAAGTTTGGCAAGTTCTTGATTGAGTTTGAAAAACAAATTGACACCAATACTAAAGTTAGTAGCATGCACAAGAGATTGTTTCTTTGATACACACATAGATTGCACCTCCTCAAATGAACTGTACCAACCCGTTGTTCCTACGATCACGGGGACATTTGCCTCAAAACATTTTTCGATATTGGAGACGGCAAATTCTGGTTTACTAAATTCGATTGCTACATCTGCCTTATTTAGTTCTGTACTCTTAAATTTTGCGTTTTTTGAAGATACTTTTAACACAATTGTGTGCCCTTTTGAAAGTGCTACTTTCTCAATCTCTTGCCCCATTTTTCCGTATCCCAACAATGCTATTTTCATTTTTTATCAATTTGTGGATGATGAACAACTTACTTTTAATCTCACACAAAGTTAAGAGTATTGGAGATATTCTGATAAATTCTCGCGGATATTCCTATTTTTACTAAAACAATTATTTCTGTTATGACAACCTACCTCAAGTTTTTTTCACTCATTTTTGTTACACTTGTTTTTACTCACTGTAATTCGGTCAAAAAATACAATGAAACAATTAACACCAAACACTCTGTCGAGGCGATTAGAAAAGACATCGATTTTACGTTCAAAAAAATTGAAAAGCTTCACCCCAATCTGTATTGGTTTATTTCGAAGGAGGAACTGAACAGAAAAGTTGACAGTATAAAAAACTCAATTACCGAACCTCTCACAAGCAAAGAGTTTTACTTTATTCTTTCTCCGTTAGTTTCTGAAATCAGACAAGGTCACAATGCGGTAAATTTTCCTTTGGAAAAATTCGAAAAAGAAGAGTATGAAAAAAGATTTAAGTACACAACAAACGACTTTACCAAGCTAGAATTTGAAAGAATTGAGGACAAAATAATTGTTTCGGATGTGTTTGACTCCATTAAAACTTTGAAATACGCTGAACTTCTTAAAATCGATACATTTGAAGTAAAAGAACTGCTGAATAAATACAATTTCCTAAGGTCTAGCGATGGTTTTAATACTTCCTTTTACGAGAGACGAGAAGGATTGTTTCTTCCCTCTTATTACAGGATAGAAAACCCAACGCTTGATTCAGTTACGCTAACGTTAAAAGTAAATAATTCTGTGTTCGATACTACGTTTTACAGAGAAATAGACTCCACAAAACTGGATAAAAAGCGTATTCATAAAAAGGAAGAAAAGAAGAAAGAAGAAAAGGAGAAAACAGAAGAAAGCGATTCTTTAACGAAGAAAAAAGACGAAAATAAACCGAATCACATTCGTGGATATGACAAAAAGACGAAAAGATTCACGAGGAACTACGAGTTTTTCAAAGACTCGAGTGTCGGCTACTTGAAAATTCGTGGGTTTGTGAATGGTCCTTTTAATGAATTGTACGATGAATTTTTTGAGTATGTAGATTCTGCCAACTCGAGCACTGTTATTTTGGATTTGCGAAACAACTTGGGAGGAAGGCTAAACGAAATCCATTATTTGATGGAATACTTAGCCTTGGAAAAATTCATAACCATTGAGCCCATGGAGGCAAATACCGCTATCCCAAGAACCAATGCTTTGTGGAGCTCCAACAATCAACCGGTACTTATCCTTCTTAAAAGTATTGTAACGCCTTTTTTGTATGCTTATGAGAAATCTACATCCAAAAAGAAAAATGGTGTGTTTTACCATAAAATGAAATCAAGTAAACTAACTGAGCCAAAAGAAAATGCTTTTAAAGGAAAAGTCTATGTATTGGTAAATGGTAATTCTTTCTCTGCATCCTCTATCATCTCGAGTAATTTACAAGGATCTGGCAGAGCAACTATTGTGGGAGAAGAAACGGGTGGAACTTTTAACGGAACTGTGGCCGGAGTTTTCAAACCTATAAAACTTCCCAACTCTAAAATTGTGGTGCAGTTTGGTCTTGGAATGATCAAAGCTCCTTACACAGAATCGCCTGATGGTATGGGGGTAATTCCTGATATTACGATTTTACCAACGCTCTCACACAGAAAAAAAGGCATAGATACCGAACTAGAATGGATCTTAAACGAAGTAGAAAAAAACAAAAAAGTTCTAGACACTACTCCAGAACGAGAGGTTCTACCTCATAAAGAGTTAAAAGAAGAAAACTCTGCACCTATCGAAGGACAAAAAGTAGAAAAAGAATGATTCTACTTGAATCTCATAGTAATGCTCAATCCAGAATAGGCTTGGTTATAAGAGGTAAATCCCACTTTGGGGTGAACCGCCATACTTAAGTTTTTATCGACATTAAAATTAAATAAATGTGCATCTACATTGGCATCAATTATATTTAATGTGTAAGCCAAGGCGCTAATAATTATCATATTGTCTCGCCACCTTCTGTGATAATCGGAAAATTCGAGTAGTTGATTGTCGTCAAAACGCATGAACTCCGCCTTTTGGAAAGAACCAGAATTGGTCTCTCTAAAGCGCAACTCACCCCTCATAGAATTGAATTCTCGATGATTGATTACTGCGGCCGTAACACATCCTCCTATTGCAGCATACACAATGGGAATTTTCCAATACTTTTTGTTGTAAGCTTGCCCCAACCCAGGAAGAACAGCCGAATAAAAAGTGGCTTTTTTGGGAGAGTGAACCGAATCTGCGAACAATCCTAGTCGTTCTTGTGCAACCAAACTGTTGGATGCTCCTGCAAGTAACGTTATAACAAGTACGAAAATTCTAGGTTTCATGGAGATTTTAGTTAAGTAAATCTAAAATCTTTCTTAAGTGATCTTGATCCACAAAAGGAATGGTAATCTTTCCGTTTCCTTTGTTAGTTTTAGTGATTGCTACTTTCGAATCATACTGTCTTGAGATTTCCTCTTTCAATTTTTGCTCTTCATAAGAAAGCACATACCTCGATGCTTTTCCTTTCGATTCTTTGGGTTTGTTCAGGTTTTGAACTAGTTCTTCTGTTTTTCTTACCGAAAGTTTTTCATCCACAACCTTTCTATAAAACTTAATGAGCGTTACCTCATCTTCTACCCCCAACAAGGCTCGTGCGTGTCCCATGGTGATTGTTTTGCTCGAAAGAGCCAATTGAATCACGTCAGGTAGTTTTAATAATCGCAAGTAATTTGTTACGGTGGATCTGTTTTTGCTCACCTTCTCCCCTAATTCTTCTTGCGTAAGCTCGCATTCATCAAGCAATCTCTGAAAACTTATCGCTACTTCAATCGGATTTAAATCCTGACGTTGTATGTTTTCAACAATTGCCATTTCCAACAT
>JALRIS010000006.1 GCA_023255335.1 Flavobacteriales bacterium
ATAAAAACTATTCATCTTCTATCATTTGTAGTTGGGTTACTGGCAATGGGATATGGCATTACTCGTTCTGTTTTGAGCAATTCTTTTCACGCCTATTTCGAACTCGTATTTATAGGGGCTGTGCTAATTAGTTTGGGATTACTCAATAAACATCTTAAATAAAAAGTAAGTCCTTAGTTAAGCAGTTTTTTCAGTAATAACAACACTCCTTTTTCTACTTCATCAAACTCAATGTCCGAGAAAAAAACCTCTCTCATATCTTTAAGTAGTTTTTCGGTGTTGTAGTCCAATCTTTTGGAGGCAGCCAATATCTTTTGGACTCGCGTGTAATCGTTATCTTGTTCTATTTCTTGGTAAATGTGATTGTAGTTTTCTTTGCCCACTTTTTGTACAATCAATCCTCTTTCGGCATTGGATTCTTCCAAATCTACTTGACTGCAGTAAAGTAACGTATAGGCTTTAAATTCTTTTTTATTCCAAGTTGTTTCAAAATTATTGCTCATGGTTTTTTCGGTTTAGGATCTACCTAAAGTTACACAATAATTTTGCCGCTTACAAAAAGTTCTCAAGGTCTCTTCTGTCCTTTTTTGTAGGCCTTCCAGCTCCCTTGTCTCGGTAAGTTTTTTGGGCCAATTGCTGAAGCTTCAGTTTTTCTTTTTCTTCTATTTTGGTAATGTCCTGAAGGTAGTCGGGTACCAGTTTTGCTCCTACTCTTTTGGACAAAACTTCTATTACCTTGTACTCGAATTTTATCCCAGATTTTTTTATCATCACTACATCTCCCTTTTTAACTTCCTTAGAGGGTTTTGCTTCTGACTCATTGATCAAAATTCTGTTTTTCTTACACGCTTCTGTGGCCTTACTTCGGGTTTTGTACAACCGCACCGACCATAAAAAAGAATCAATTCTTGGCATGGAGTAAAGATAAAGGTTTTTCCAGAAGGTATTTGGATAGGGATTAGTAAATTTTGATGACCTTTGTAGACTTACTTAGCAGAAAAATGAACAATTCTCTCGTTTTCAATTTTAATACAGATGTTTCTGAAACTCCTATTCCAAATAGATTAAACAATCCTTTTGGATTGGAAATTCCGGAAATTGGAAGAATTGCAGCTAACGAATTTCAAGAGTTTATTGAACTTGAATCTAAGAATTGGGAATACGATTTTAGCATCCAAAGAGGAAAAATGTTCGGAGTGTTGGTTATACAAAAACTTGACGGGAGTTTGGGATATTTAGGTACTATGTCGGGCGTATTTCCAGGAGGTAAAACTTGTAAAAGGTTTGTTCCTTCTGTTTTTGATGAAAGTAAAACTGATTTTTACCTCACCAAGGGAATGACAGAGCTCACTGAGATTGGTAAAACAATCAAAAATTCCACCGACCCAAAAGAAATAACAAAACTCACCGAACTCCGAAAACAAAAATCTCACGATTTGCAACAATGGCTTTTTGAACACTATATTTTTACCAATAAATATGGTAAAGCCAAAAATGTAGCTACTATATTTGCTGGATCAGAATATGGCAATCCGCCTGCTGCAACTGGCGAATGTGCAGCTCCAAAATTACTGCAATATGCTTTTAATAATGAGTTAAAACCCATTGCTATAGCCGAATTTTGGTGGGGAAACACCACTAAAAGTCTAGAGAGAGAACACAAAGGTTTTTATCC
>JALRIS010000173.1 GCA_023255335.1 Flavobacteriales bacterium
GTCCTACACCAACAACCCCAATTTTTAACATAGCTTTCTATTCAACTTTATCTCTTTCAAAATTATTGAAAAAAGAGCTCGAATAGGAGGGTGTAGGGGAATCTTATCAACACCTTTTTTCTCATTACTTTCCCAATAACTCTACCACCCACATTCCTCGTAATTCATTTGATTTATATCCAATTGCCTGATCGTTGGGATAGAGTTGAGAAATTTTTTCGGCAGTTTTTTTTGAGATGTTTTCTGTTAAATTCCCATGGCATTTGAGGCACATTTCATTCGTTTCTATCTTGAAATATCCAATTTTTTTTCCCTCAACTTGTTTTAGCATTCCGCCTGCATTTTCAGCTAACCCTAAAGAGTTTAATATTAAAATCTCTCTTTCAGTTGCTTGATTCTGGCTATTTCTTGGTTTGTTTGTGACTCTTTTTATCTTGGCGTGTAACTCCTGGGCCATGCTATCGGTAAGAAACAATGCTTTTTCATTACAAAAACTTATGGCTCCTTCAGGTCCATACTCTTTTATCGCTTTCATTAAGTTCTTTCCCAATATAGACTTTGTCTTCAAAGCAAGTTGTTTTCTTTCCTCAAGTGCGTTAATTGTGACCTTTTCAGGCAAAGAGTCATTCTCTTGAGATTCAAAATTTTCTAAGTCTGTGTTGTAAAGATAATTAGCTATGGAGCGAATATCTGATTCGTTGAAACCCATTTTTGGCATAAGTCCATATTCTTGTACTGCCTGTTTCATTTTTGAGCCTTCTTTACTTGGTTGAGCAATAAACTGTATCATATCCTCTTGAAATTGCTCTAAAGAAGTTGAGCTGTAGCTTTGTTTGATAGCCAAAAATGAGGGAGCCACACCCGTGGGATTCCCACTTGGTAAGTTGTGACAAGCTCCGCAATTATCAATTAATAACTTTTTGCCGATCGCGGAGGGAGAAGTGTTCTTTGTTGATGAATTATTTCCAGAGCAGGCAAATAGTAAACCGAAAAAGATAAGTGGAAGTAAAATTTTGTAGTTCATACACAGTATTTACTTATAAAGATAGGCGGTGAGGACGTATTCTTTTGTTACTTATGTTACGTTATTTTTTCTTTTCTCTCTCTTCGCGTCTTTTTATTTCTTGAATAAGTTCATTTCTACTAAGAGTTCTTATCTTTCCCTTTTCAATTTCTTCCACAACCAGTTTCAACATCCAATCTTTCTTGGGATCAAATTCGTTTTTGAGGTTGGTACTGCCAAAAGACCACAATACAGAATTCCAAAAAAAAGCGGTTCGGCCATTTTTGTATTTTTTGATTAACTCGTAGCAGGTAACTCCTGTTTCACGGTATACCAGCTTGGTTAGGTAATCACCTCTCACATTCGTTAGGTTTTTAATTTCGTAAGCGTACTCATCCCACAACGTATTTTTCAATTGCTTGTTCTCTTTCCGCTGTTTCCTGGAGCTCCTTTTGTTTGATTTTTCTATCTCTGCCAGTTGTTTTTCGTGTTCTTCCACAATCGAATCAATTATTTTGGCATAGGTATACATTCTTCGAGCAAAAAAAACCGTCCTATTCCATTCTCTCGAAAAATTGGGATCTTTGTAATTGAATTCTTTCAGGATGAAAATCGGTATTGTGTCTCCTTGTTCAATGAGATACATTGCTCTTTTATTCGTATCAGGAATTTCCGTAATAGGAATTTTTTCTTGACCAAAGCAGAACTGGGCAAAAAGGAATACCCAGGTATAAAAAAAGATATTTTTCATAAACTGGGTATTACAAGAATGATTCCAAAATTAATGAATGGAAGTGCGATTTTTTTTCCAAGGAGAAATGCTACCCGCAGAACTCAATGAGGTAGGAGTAGATTTGTTACTTTCAAATTCGAGAGCAGCAAAAATAGCAGCTACTTTTTCTTCTTCTTCGTTGTGATTATCAAGGACGCTAGGATCTGTGAAGTAATTTTTTACAAAATTAGTATCAAAACTAGAATCTTTGAATACTGGATGATTGATGGCGTATTTACAAAAGTCCAAGGTAGTTTCAACTCCTGTTATTTCATATTCATCTATGGCTTTGTTCATTCTCTGAATAGCCTCTTCTCTGTCTTTTCCATGAGTAATAAGCTTGGCAATCATGGGGTCGTAATAAATAGGAATATCCATTCCTTCCTCTAGTCCATCATCCACTCTCACACCATTTCCTTGCGGTCTTTGATAAGTTATGAGTTTTCCAATATCGGGCAGAAAGTTATTTCTTGGGTTTTCGGCATACACTCTTACTTCGAGCGAGTGACCATTGATTGATACATCTTCTTGGCTGTAGCTCAGTTTTTCGCCTCTTGCTACTTTTATCTGCTCTTTTACTAGGTCTATTCCCGTAATCATTTCGCTTACTGGATGCTCTACTTGCAACCTGGTATTCATTTCCAAGAAATAAAAATTCTTGTCTTCGTCCATCAAGAATTCTACTGTACCAGCTCCGTAATATTCGCAACTACGAGCCACATCGCAGGCAGCTTCCCCCATTTTTTTTCTTAGGTCGTCTGGCACCGATGCCGAGGGAGCTTCTTCTATTACTTTTTGATGTCTCCTTTGGATAGAACATTCTCTGTCAAATAGAAACACTACATTGCCATGCGTGTCCGCAATCAATTGAATTTCGATGTGTTTTGGCGAACCTACATATTTTTCGATAAATACCTCTCCATTACCAAAACTTGAAATCGCTTCGGACACAGCTCTATCCATTTGTTCTTCAAATTCGGCTTCGTTTTCTACCACTCTCATTCCTTTACCACCACCACCAGCAGAGGCTTTTATCAAGATAGGAAATCCAATTTCTAGGGCTATTTTTTTAGCTGCAGGAATGTCCGATATCGCATGATCAGTTCCTGGAACCATGGGGATGTTGTAGCCTTTTACGGTATCTTTTGCCATCAGTTTATCACCCATCAGTTCAATTGATTTGGGTGAAGGTCCAATAAATGTAATTCCAGATTGGGTTACTTTTTCTACAAATTCGGCATTTTCGGACAGAAATCCATACCCAGGATGGATTCCATCCACATTCAGTTCTTTACAAATCTCTATGATTTTGTCGCCCAGGAGATAACTCTCTGCGCTTGGTGGTGGCCCCACACAAACAGCCTCATCGGCATACCGCACAAATGGAGCATTTCTGTCAGCTTCCGAAAATATCGCTACGGTTTTTATGTTCATTTCTTTGGCAGAACGCATGATTCTCAATGCTATTTCTCCTCGGTTGGCAATTAGTATTTTGTTCATTTATTCGAAGTCTTTAGTCCTTGATATTTAGTCTGTAGTTTCTCTTCGCTATAAAAGTAAGGTTTTTATCTAAAAACGATATTTGTTTTAATTTTTATTTCCCTTCTTGGAGTGGGTTTTGGAGGTGATAATTTTTATGTACTAGTCAACCACCTCAATTCTTCCTCTAGTTACGCTCAAAACCTCATGTAGAGAGGATTTGAGCAAATTTATTAAAAAAACAACTCTTGATTTACAGTGTTTTAACCGCTGATTACAAAAAACGGGCGACTAGTTTTCCCCATCCACATAATCTTGTAAATAATCGAAGTAGGAGGTAAGCTTCCCATTTTCACAAATTGTAGCTCTTTGGATAATTGTGTCTGTGTCTTCTTCAATCAAACTAGGTAATACCTTTGTAAGCAATTCATTCCCAAAATCTTCTGAAGCGTCTCGAGGTAGTTCGCAAGGTAAATTGTCTACAGCCATTACACCTATAGCATTGTTATCCATAAAATCTACTTCACACTCAGTATCAGGGTTATACCCGTAAAGAGGCTCATCAATTGTAGAAGGTCGCAAGGTAGAAGCCACCGGACCGTCAATGTCGCAGCTAATATCCGCAACTAGTGATAACCTGAATTCTGGCGACTTTGCATCTTCTCGCGAAAAGATAAATGGTGCCTCGGAGTCCCAATAGTGACAAGCTATATACATGTCTCCTTGCGAAGAAAATTGTTTGAAATTAGATTCGAATAATTCAGGAAAACTATAAAACTCTTTTTTCGTAAATGGATTACCATCTTTCCTCTTGTTGTAGTCCTTTACGGAGAGTTGAGTGTAAACCGGTTTATCGAAAGTATCAGAAACAAACTTGTCTGGTGCCACTTTGGTAATATGTAAGGCATGAATTATTTCTTCCGCTCCTTTTCCAACTCTTCCGTCTCCTGTGATAATAATTTTATAATCCTGTGGAAGATTCACTTTCTTTAGCTCGTCCTTTAACTCTTTATAATCTTTGCATTTGTTAGCAGGTTTTAATTCATACGAATTTAATTTAATCCCTAATGCCAGGAACGCATTGTATGCACCTACGATTCCCGCGTATCTTCCAAACCCTAAAATTCTTCCTTTTTCTGGATACGTTAAGGTTTCATAATCGATCATTCGGATATTCTTGTCAAGCATAATTCTCAACAAGTCTCTGTTGTAAGGCTGTTCTTTTATTGTATGAGAAAAATAAAAATAGGTTTTGTTAGGTAAAAGAAATTCTTTCTTCACTTCTTTCACTCCAATTAGTACATCGCAGTCAGAAACATCTTCCACTATTTGGATTCCTTCATGTTGATATTCAGTATCAGAAAATGCTCTGATATCACTCGTCTGGACAACTAACTTTACCTGTGGAAATCTTTCCAAAAGGGTGCTGCATTGTTTGGGGGATAGTGGGACTCTCTTGTCTGGTGGATTTTTAGTTTCTTTTACAATTCCAATCTTCATATGATTCCGTGTTATATTGTCCAAAAATAGGTAAATTTGCACTTAAATTAGAATTTTCAATGTTTAGACTTACAATTTTATTTCTCTTTTTCATTCCATTTCTGAGTTTCACACAAAAAACCGCAGAATCGCCCGTTTCTGGACTCATTTACGGATCTGTAATTGATTCAGTTTCCAATGCTCCCATGGAGTATGTGAGTGTTGCCTTGTATCGAAAAAAAGACAGTTCGGTGGCTGGTGGAGCGATTACTGGACAGAAAGGTAAATTTGAAATCAACTCCGTATCACCAGGTAACTACTATGTGGTTATTTCCTTTGTTGGTTATCAATCTAAAGTGTTCGACAATATTGTAGTAAGCGAGAAAAAAAGCGTGTACAACTTAAAGGAGTTAAAACTAAATAACTCACTAAACTTGAAAGAGGTCACCATTAGAGGAGACATTCCTACTGTAAGTTATGAAATAGATAAGAAAGTTGTCAACGTAGAAAATATGACTACCACCGTGGGTCAGTCTGCCGTAGAAGTTCTTCAAAATACTCCATCCATTCAGGTAGATGCTCAAGGGAATGTAACTCTTCGTGGTAGTTCTACTTATCAATTATTAATCAATGGTATACCCACAGCAATGGACGCATCTGATGCGCTGCAATCTATTCCGGCTAGTACGATTAAGAGTATTGAAATAGTTACTAATCCATCAGCAAGAGAACAGGCGGAAGGAGTGGGAGGAATCATTAATATTATCACCAAAAAGAAGAAGTTGGAAGGAGTAAGTTTATTGGCGAATGTTTCCGGGGGTAATTTTGAAAGATACGGAGGAGATGTCGCCTTAAATTATAGCACCAAAAAACATACACTAAATGTGAATGTGGCTTATAACCAGCGTAATTCACCTAGCGATATTACAGAAGAACGGATTTCGGATTTTGGTGAGTACCAAACCACAGTGGAGCAAAATGGAAAAGCCTCATGGAAAATGGGCGGAGTAAGAGCTGGAGCTGAATGGATTTTTACTCCAAATGGTTCTCACATTTTTACAGTGGGATCTACCTTCGGAAAAAGACTGATGAAACCCTATGATAATTCAATTTTTGAAGAGTATATCAATGATTCCTTACTCAGGAAATATGAAAATAGGTACCGAGGAGATATAACCGTAACAAGTGTTTCTAATTTTCTTTCTTACAGGTATTTAATCGAGAGAGACGGAAGTAATTATTTAAATATAAAAGGGATTTATAATTTACGTAGCGTAGATGAGTATAGTTACAATGATTTTTTTGATGGCGATGGGTCAAAGATTGGTGGAAATTTGGGAACTGAGTTTGGACCATCCAATGTCTTTCGATTGGATTTAGATTACCACAAAACTCTTAAAAACAAGATGGTGTGGGAAATGGGGCTTCAAGCTCAATTTGGAATTGCCAAGGACGATAGAGACAATTTTGAGTATGATCCTGTCTTGGAACAAGACATTCGTCAACCCTTGTTTTCGACCGATGTACAATACAATCGAAATATTCATGCGGCTTATACCCTTCTTAAAGGAAAAAAGAAAAAACTAGGGTATCAAATAGGACTAAGGGCTGAATATACTCACAGAGAAATAGAAGCAACGATGATACCTAATGCTTCTCAAACGGTAGATAGAATAGACTTTTTTCCTTCAGCACATTTTTCCTATAAATTCTCCAAAAAGGATGAATTTTTGTTGAGTTATTCTCGCAGAATTAATCGACCTCGATCGTATTATTTTGAACCATTTTTCGATACTCAAATAGCAAGTGGATTCTTAGGGTTGGATAAAAATATTTCATATGCAAACTTAGTAAAAAAATATTTTAAAAAAGTTTTGGATAAAAAGCATCAGAATGAAGATTGGTTGAAAAGACCACTCGCACCCGCGCAGCAAAGCCTGCAACCGAGTCGGCAGAATCAACCACCTCGGCTCCGGCAGAGCGCGCACCACGTCGTGCAGCTAAGT
>JALRIS010000180.1 GCA_023255335.1 Flavobacteriales bacterium
AGAACGCCGTAATATAAGGGTGTAATTATGGCAAAGTTTGCCCAAGGAAAATTCACTCTTTTCGCTTGTGCCCAAGGCACTGTATCAAGAAGAACACAAGGAATCTTATTTGAGTCAAGTTGTTTCGCTTGGCCCCGAGTACAAAGTGAAACGTGATTCGTTTCTTACTCAAGATATCGTTACATGCTTTGGAATAAATACAGAAATGGAAACTCAATTGGTAGCAAAATTTCCAACTGTTCAGATCAAGCATATTTCAAGCATACTGTGCGATTCACTAGTGGATGGAGTAGCCGTCAATTTTTGTTCTCCAAACTCTTACGAAATAGTAGTAAAACAAGACAAAAAACTCCTCTATTTCAATCGATTTGAATTTGAAAACAAAGACGAATCCATGTATTACCTAGGGTTGGTGATGGACAAGCTTGTAATAGATATACGAACAACCAAATTTCAACTCTCGGGAGAAATTTTCAAAGAAGGTGAGACGTTGTCTTTTTGGAATCAATTTATTCCCCAAGAAAATATTACCTTTAATGACATAGAGGCTAGTCAACTTAATGCAATAGCCAGACATCAATTTTTCACGCTTCACAAACAACATTCATGCGTATTATAGGAGGTAAATTCAAGTCAAAAAGATTTAAAGCACCAAAAAACATTACGGCACGGCCTACCACCGACTTTGCCAAAGAGGCCTTGTTCAATATTCTGAACAACCAAGTTGACATTGAAGATCTCGTTGTGCTTGATTTATTTGCGGGAATAGGAAGTATTTCGTTGGAGTTTGCTTCGCGCGGCTGTGAGGATATCACTGTGGTTGAAAAAGAGAGAAACCACATAAATTTTATCAATAAAATGGTGGAAGAAATGGACTTATTCGACTCTGTTCACACGATTCAACTCGATGTTTTCAAATACCTAAAAACCTGCAGCCGACAGTTTAATTTGATTTTTGCAGACCCACCCTACTCCATGGAAGCTGGATTTGAAATTCCACAACTAATTTTTGAAAACAACCTGCTAGTACCTGGAGGAATCTTGGTGTATGAGCATCAAAAAAATGTACTTCCGAAAGACCATCCCAATTTTGTAGAAACAAGAAACTACGGAAACTTAAGTTTCTCGTTTTACGAAATGCCCAGCTAGTCCAATACTCTTTTTTCAGGTTATAGTGTTATTTGAATCAAATAGGAGACTATCTCAATAAAGAAAGACAACCCAACGACAATAATCATTCGTTTTAGCCCTACAGAGAGCGTACTTTTTGCACCATTGAGACTAAGAATAATGGAAGTAAGCAAAAAAGAAATGGCGTTTTTATAAAAGGTAAACTCCTTACTAAAAGCAAAATCTTGATTGGAAAATCGTGCTGCAAAAAAACCAATAATTACGAGTGCCAAACACCACAAGAAAAACCTCAGTGTTCGGTATCTACCTTTATTCAAATCCCACATCAAAAGAAGGGAAAAAGCAATGAGCGTTATATTCTTCAGCAGATAAAAGCCGCCTCTATCCAACAGAACAAATGCTTGCCTATCGGCAATGAGATAAAACAAACTGAAAGCAAAAGCAATGAGCAGAAATGAATATTTCGATATCTTTTTATTGAAGAATAGCCCAATAGAAATAATACCCAACCCAAAATCCGAATAAGCTGGCGAAAAAGCAAAACTACCTGCAGTAAGCAAATAACTTGCACCGTACACTAACAGAACGAGAATGTAGGTGATAAATACTTTGTTGTCTCTTTTCATTGGTTTAGAATTAATGTATTTTAGTACAAGAATCGACAAATATACTAAACTATGACAACCTTGCGCTATCCTCATTTACTCGAACCCTTAGATTTGGGGTTCATGACTCTAAAAAACAGAGTAATCATGGGATCAATGCACACAGGATTGGAGGAAGAAAAAAATGGCTACGAGCGAATGGCGGCTTATTTTGCTGAGCGGGCAAAAGGCCAAGTAGGCCTGATAGTGACAGGAGGAATTGCCCCAAACCGACAAGGATGGACTGCTCCATTTACGAGTAAAATGACGAGTAAAAGAGAAGCACGCAAACACAAAATCATTACGAAAGCTGTGCACGAAAATGAGGGAAAAATATGCATGCAACTATTACATGCAGGAAGATATGGCTACCACCCGCTGGCTGTTGCACCGAGTGCTATAAAATCTCCCATAAGCCCTTTTAAACCCTGGAAATTATCTAATAGAGGAATCCACAGAACGATCCGACATTTTGTTCGAGCAGCCAAACTAGCCAAGTACGCGAATTATGATGGAGTGGAAATCATGGGATCTGAAGGGTACTTATTGAACGAATTTGTTTCGGCAAAAACCAACAAAAGAACCGATAAGTGGGGAGGTAGTTTCGAAAATCGAATTCAATTTCCGTTAGAAATAATTAGGAAGACACGAGAAGCTGTTGGCGAAAATTTCATTCTGATTTTCCGACTTTCGATGCTTGATTTGGTGGAGGAAGGAAACACATGGGAGGAGACCGTGTTCTTTGCCAAAGAAATAGAAAAAGCCGGAGCAACGCTTATCAATACAGGAATTGGGTGGCACGAAGCCCGCATACCAACCATCGCCACGATGGTTCCGCGAGGGGGATTTTCGTGGGTTACACAAAAGATGATGAATGAAATTAACATTCCACTTATCACAACAAACCGAATCAACACTCCTGAAAAAGCGGAGGAAATATTAGCAAACGGACACGCGCACATGGTATCGATGGCTCGTCCTTTTTTGGCTGATCCAGAAATTATTCGCAAGGCAATTGAGAACCGAGAAGATGAAATAAACACCTGCATTGGTTGTAACCAGGCTTGTTTGGACCATGTATTCAAGCAAAAAACCGCGAGTTGCTTGGTAAATCCACGAGCCTGCCATGAAACTATCTTGACTTACACTCCCACCGACTCTCCCAAAAAAATTGCGGTTGTGGGTGCGGGACCGGCTGGGCTATCAGCTGCCACTGTAGCCGCACAGCGAGGACATCAAGTTACCTTATTTGAAGCACAAAAAGAGATTGGCGGTCAGTTTAATATCGCGAAGCTCATCCCTGGCAAGGAAGAATTTTATGAGACTCTTCGGTATTTTCGCAGGCAACTAGAACTTCATTCTGTTCAGTTAATCTTGAACCACAAAGCTACTGCCAAAGAGCTTCTTGCCTATGACGAAGTAATCATTGCAACCGGAATAAAACCAAGATCCATTTCCCTAGAAGGGATGAACAACCATACAGTAATGGATTATGAGGATGTACTGAAACACAACAAACCAGTGGGCAAAAATGTAGTGATTATTGGGGCAGGCGGCATTGGATTTGATGTAGCAGAATTCCTCTCTCATGAGGGAGAATCGCCTTCCTTGAATCCCAAATTATTTCTGAAGGAATGGGGAATTGACCCTACCAATTCTTCACGAGGTGGGTTGATTGCACCAGCTCCTCACCCTTCTCCAAGAAAAATAACAATGCTCCAGCGAAGCGAAACAAAAGTAGGTAAAGATTTAGGAAAAACGACCGGATGGATTCATAGGCAATCACTCAAAATGAAACAAGTTTCGATGATTAACGGAGTCACCTACGACAGAATAGACGACAAAGGAATTCATTTTACCGTGAACAACGAACCTCACTTTGTTCAGGCTGATACAATTGTGGTATGTGCTGGGCAAGTAAGTGTAAACCACTTGTATGAAGAGATGATTGCCTCTGGCAAATCTGCTCACTTGATAGGCGGAGGAAAATTAGCCAAAAAAATTGATGCGCAAAGGGCGATAAAGGAAGGAAGCATACTTGGGGCTAAGTTGTAGATACACTCTTACTTACAACACAGATAAAACTTGTGATGCCACCTAACTAGCGATATTGAAAAATAGGATAGCCAATGAAACATGGGAGCTTGGAGGTTAAAACTCGCTTGTTGTAGGAGGAAAGAAAGCTTAAAAATATGATAACCCAAGAAAACAGCGCAATAACCAAGTGAACCTGTTCACAGATAACACACACTCCAACAAACTGCAACACACTTGTTATCAATAAATTATTTGTATATTTATAAAACAAACAATGGATATAACACAC
>JALRIS010000072.1 GCA_023255335.1 Flavobacteriales bacterium
GTCAACCCCGCCCTGACCCAGTCCCTGTTGGATCACATTCTGGACCTCAAGAAAGAGGGAATGACCGGTTCGGGTACATTTTTGTCCGATAGAATAGAAGTAAATTCAGCGCAATTTGGCTTTGCTCAAAACGGCTTGGAAGCGAACAAATCTAAGTTTACCTTGAAAGGGAAGGAAGTGAATGATCCTCCGGCTCTGGAAGCTGGAAACATGAAAATGGAACTAGACTTTACCAAACGACTTGGAAAATTCGTGGCAAACAATGGAATTGCAACTATCGATTTTCCTGCCAATAAATACACAGCTACCACCGATGAGTTTGATTGGTTTATGGATAACAATCAGATGGATTTTAAAAAAGTAATTGACACAGCAAATTTTCAGAACTATGATGAGAACAAAAATCTCAAACCCAATTTTATCTCCTCTCTGAAAGAACAAAAAGGCCTAGGTTTTTTCTCTGGATATGCACGTTATTTTATTGATAGCAATATTTTGCTTTGTCAAAAAGTGCCCTACATTGTGGTGGCAGATTCACGTATTATTCCTTTCGAAGGAAAAGTAAAAATTAAAGAAAAGGCGGAGTTGCCCGTTTTATTCAATGCTCAGATACTGGCAAACTTCACCAATCAATATCACCGATTTACCAAAGTAGAAGTCAGTGTTTTTTCAAGCCAAGAATATTTGGCTAATGGAAACTATATCGTATCCAACGATCCTACAATTAACAGTAAAGTGTTTTTTGATAACATTGAGCCCAATCAAGAGGGAATCACTGTAGCGAAGGGAAAAATTTCTATGGATTCTAACTTCTATCTTAGTCCTCAGTTCAAGTATTACGGAGATATTATGATTAAGGGATCTGATATTGGCGCTACCTACAATGGTCAGACCAAAGTAATGACAAATTGCAAAGAATTGGAATTGGATTGGATCGAGTTTCAGGCGATTGTGGATACCAACAAAATTATTATTCCGTTGGGCGAAACTTTCGCTAATAAAGTTTCTGGACCCACCCTTTACAACGATGGGGAAATATCCTTTTACACGGCATTTTTGGCAGATAAGAAGTTTGAAACGGACCAAGCCATTACTCTGTCCGAAGGATTCTTATCCTACAACAAAGAAAAAGGGTTATTTGAAATTGGGGCGAAACAAAAACTATTGGACAATAAAGCTGCTGGGAATTACATAGGATTTGACAACGAAACATGTAGTTTCAACTCTATTGGTTCTCTCGACTTGTTTGGAAACAACGACCAGTTTAGTGTTTCTGTAGTGGGAGAAATGACCTACAATACTTTGCGAGACACTGTGCTTAAAATGAATGGAACGATGAAGGTGAATTTTCCCTTCAACGAACTGGTAACTTCACAAATGGCGCAAGAAATTTCCAATGCACCCGTACAAGAACTTATCCAACTGAGCAAAACGAATTACGAGTTATTCTTGAATAATAGTATTCCAAGTCCCAAATCTCAGCAAGTAAATAATGAACTTTTTACTAACGGAAGAATAATGAAATTCCCAGAAGAATTAAAAAGTGTCATTACCTTATTTGATTTGAATTTTTATTGGAGCGATGATTTGCAGTCATTCGTATCTACTGGTAGTGCCAATGTGGCCACAGTAGGAGAAAATCAACTCTTCAAACGATGCAAAGTATTTGTTCAAATTCAAAAAAGAAGATCGGGTGATAAGTTTGCTTTACTTATTCAATACAAGGAAAATTCATTTTATTATTTCGATTACTTCAATGGAGAGTTAGTCACGTTTTCTACCGATAAAAAATACCTGGAACTCTTGGAAGCAATTCCTGCGAAAGACAAAAAAATAAAAGGAGATAAAGGTCAAGAAGACTTTTATTTTGGCATTTCTTCCAAATCCAAACCGTATGTTTTCTTAGATAATTTTGTGAAAGAAGACGGATTTGATGACTAAAATTTACCAAACATGACAGCAGAATTTATTGCGTGTATTCTTATTTCTTATCTCTTGGGATCCATTCCCACGGCAGTTTGGGTGGGCAAAATATTCTACCAAAAAGACGTAAGAGATTTTGGAAGCGGAAATGCTGGCGCAACCAACACATTTCGTGTGCTGGGAGCCAAAGCAGGAATCCCAGTTCTTCTTTTTGATGTGATAAAAGGATGGTTTTGCGCCTATGTTTTGGCTCGTTATTTTTATCCTAGTTTTTTGTCGAATCCTGCGGTAAACACCCAAATTACTTTTGGTGTGGCAGCAATCGTTGGGCATATTTACCCTATTTTTGCTGGATTTCGAGGAGGAAAAGGCGTAGCTACGGCCTTAGGAATAATCATTGCGTTGCACGTAGAGGCTTCTTTTTCTTGTTTCGGAGTGTTCTTAGTGATGTTATTCACCACCCGAATTGTCTCATTGTCTTCGATGGTCGCTGCTGTTTCCTTTCCTTTATTTGTTGGGTTTGTTTATCCAGAATCGTATCACTCCTTAGTCGTGTTTTCCATTGTGATGAGTTTCCTCATTATCCTTACCCACACCAAAAATATCCAGCGATTAGTCAGGGGAGAAGAGAAAAAAATATTCTAAGAAACTGGAAAAACGGTCGATTTTTTGATTTCATTCAAAACAAACGTACTTCGTATTTGACTCAAATTGGGCAAGGCTGCCAACTTTCCTGAGGAAAACAAATGGTATTCATTCAAGTCTTTGACTACCACTTTGAGCAAAAAATCATTCGATCCTCCCATTAAGTAGCATTCCACTACTTCGGGGATTTTGGAAATTGCCTCATTAAATATATTGATTTGCTCAAGTTTTTGACTATCCAATGTAACTGTACAAAACACCACCATGTTTGCCGCCAGTTTTTTCCGATTCACAACAGCAACATACTTCTCTATGACGCCCGCTTTTTCTAATTTTTTTATTCGTTCATACACGGGAGTTTTTGTTAAGTTCAATTTAGCAGCCATCTCTTTGATGTTCAATTTTGAATCGTTCTGGAGAAGCTCTAAGAGTTGTTTGTCGATTTTATCTAACTGCATATCAGGAAATTTTCCTAAATTAATTCAAAATAACTGAGTTTATCAGCATTTTTACCCAAAAAAAATGATTTATACAGGATAATATTCTAACATTTCTATTTTAGTCGGTAAAATAATCTTTATGTATTAATTTTGTTTGAACCAATTTTACTTACACAATGAAAGAAACAAAAGACTACAAACCAGAAAGTTTAATGATGTCTCATGGGTATAAACCCGAGTTATCTGAAGGAGCAATAAAACCTCCTGTATTTTTGACATCTACATTTGTGTTTCAATCTGCCGAGGAAGGCAAAGCTTTCTTTGAAGTGGCTTACGGATTAAGAGAAAAAGAGGCAGATGAAAATCTAGGATTGATATACAGTAGAATAAATAATCCCAACCTAGAAATTGTAGAAAATCGACTTTCACTGTGGGGAAAATGTGACGATAGCGCTATTTTCGAAAGTGGAATGTCGGCAATTACTACCGTGCTACTCGAGTTCCTTAAACCTGGAGATTTGTTGTTGTATAGTTCTCCCAACTATGGGGGGACTGATCATTTTATTCATCATTTTTTGGATAAAATAGGTGTGAAGTCCGTTTGTTTTGATGCGAAAGATTCCAAAGAAGAGGTGATTGAAAAAATAAGAAAAACAGGAATGTCGCAGAAATTGACTCACATTTTTGTGGAAACTCCCGCCAATCCTACCAATGCACTCATTGATATCGCTATGTGCAAAGAAATAGCGAATGAGTTTTCAAAAGAAAATGAAGAGGACGTGATTTTTACGGTAGACAATACTTACATGGGACCAATTTGGTCGAATCCAATGGAGCTGGGTGCGGATCTGGTTGTTTATTCAGCTACCAAATATATTGGGGGACATAGCGACTTAATCGCTGGAGCGGTTCTTGCCAACCAAGAACTGATGATACGAGTAAAGACTCTACGAACTTTCTTGGGGAATATGGCAAATCCTCACACTTGCTGGCTGCTTTCTAGAAGTCTTGAAACACTGATGATACGAATGGAGAAACAGCAGAATAATGCCATAGAAGTAGCCAACTATTTGAGCAAACATCCCAAAGTAAAAACCTTGTTTTATTTGGGTAATCTAGAGAAAAACTCCAAAACTTACGAAATTTATAAAAAACAATACAATTCACCCGGAGCTATGATCTCGTTTGAAGTGCAGGGAGGCGAAAAGGAAGCTTTTACTTTTTTAAATAATTTGAAAGTTATTAAACTAGCCGTAAGTCTTGGGAGCACAGAAAGTTTGGCCCAGCATCCTGCAAGTATGACTCACATTGGGTTAGCTCCAGAAGACAAAGAGAAATTTGGTATTACCGCCAATCTCATTCGATTGTCGGTAGGAGTAGAGAACGAGCAAGATTTGATAGAAGAAATTGGCCAAGCACTGGATGCCATAAACTAATTTCTTCTTTGTTTTTTTCTGACTACAACTTTTTTCTCAGAGCAAAAGTTGATTTTTTAAAGAGGTGTATGGATTCTCCTCAATAAAACCTTACTTTTGAGTATGAAAAACACAATTTTCGAAAAAGAAAAATTGACAGCGTTATTCGAGAAACTGTCAACTTCCAGCACTATTTTAATTTTCGGTCACAAAAGTCCGGATGGAGATTCTATAGGTTCTACTTTGGCTCTTCATCACTATTTGGCTGCCAAAGGGATAACATCACAAGTTATTCATCCCGATGGCTTTCCTAATTTTTTGAAGTGGATGAAAGGAACCGACTCAATTTTGTGTTTCGACAAGAATCCCTCTGAGGTAAAAGAGCTCATTCAGCGAGCAGAGGTTATTTTTAACCTGGATTACAACGAGCAGTCTCGTGTAGGTAGGGAACTGGGTGAATTATTAACAAAATCGGAAGCTACCAAAGTGATGATCGATCACCACCAACAGCCCGATGATTTTGCTAATTTTACGTTTTCCGACACTCGTTCTTGTTCTACCTGCCAATTGGTGTACGAATTCATAGAAGCCAACGATGACCTTCGGCTTATCAGTTCAGAAATGGGAAGTTGCCTCTACTCAGGTATTTTGACCGATACAGGTTCTTTTAGGTTTTCTTCGGTGACCGAAAAAACTCACCAAATTGCTGCACAATTAATTGCCGCAGGTGTCAATCACTCAGCCATTCATGAGGCCATCTATGACGTAAATACTCCGGAAAGACTAAAATTACTGGGGTACACTCTCAACAACAAACTAGAAGTTCTGCCCGAAATAAAAACAGCGATTATTAGCCTTACCAAGCAAGAATTAGTCAAACATAATACCCAAAAAGGATACACCGAGGGATTTGTGAATATGGCGCTTTCGATGTTGGGTATCGATGTAGCCGTGTTTGTAAAGGAAGACGATAAGATGGTGAAGATTTCTTTCCGCTCCAAAGGAGAGATACCTGTGAATGAGTTCTCAAAAATGTATTTTAATGGGGGAG
The DNA here is from genome assembly GCA_023255335.1 of Flavobacteriales bacterium. GTDB lineage: Bacteria > Bacteroidota > Bacteroidia > Flavobacteriales_D > CAJJDF01 > CAJJDF01. Next base: position 5,475 of record JALRIS010000072.1, read on the forward strand.
GCCACATCAACGCTGCGGGAGGAGCAAGTCAACTTTCGGTAGAAGAAACGGTGAATAAAATAAAGAAGGAGCTTCCAGCGTTTTTGTCTCAGTTAACCCAGTAATTATGAAAAGAAGTATTGCTTTTGTCTTGTTTTTTGCGGTTTTGTTTTCGTGCAACGAGGAACAACAAAAACCAGAAACTATGCTAGTACCAAGCGCCAACGAAACGGCTGACATGAACAAAGCCTGGAACCAAGAGGAACAAGAACTTATCCATCAGTTTATTGCGCGAAAAGGATGGGACATGATCGAAACTGAATCGGGCCTGAATTATTTGGTATACAAAAATGGAACAGGAGCACAGGCCGAACCAGGGATGAAAGCCATGGTGGACTATTCCATTTCTTTACTCGATGGAACGGAATTGTACACCACACAATCTTCAGGGCCAAGACCTTTCCAAATAGATAAAGACAATGTGGAGCAAGGACTGCACGAAGGAATTACCTACCTCAGAGTAGGGGATCGTGCCAAAATGATAATTCCCTATTACCTTGCTCATGGATTGATGGGAGATCACGAAAAAATCCCACCTCTTGCCTCTCTCGTGTTCGATATCCGATTACTCGGATTAAGCGATTAGTATATGGCTTATTGAAATGAGTCATTTGTAACGTGATGTGCGAAATGTTCCAAAGGTCATCACTGAATTCAGTTACATTTTTTTTCGTCTACTGCTAAATTTATTAGCCATGGCTTTTTTTGGTTATATTTGAATAATACTCAAACTATCTCAATGAAATTTTTATTCAAACTGGTCAAAAATCTCTTTCTTTTTATTGTCGTGTTAGGAGCGATTTTGGTTTTGATCATTTACGCTACCGACAACCAATATATTTTTAGGGGGGTTCAGCTTACCTACCTAAAAGGACACAAAACAGCCAACATAGACGACCGTCAGGATTTTGATACTCGAATCATCGAGAATGGCACCGTTCAGGAGTGGAAGGAAAGTAAATGGTACAATTCCATTCCACTTACCGATACCTTGCTTACCGAGTTGGAGGCCTACCAATCTGCAGGGTTTTTAATTATTAAAGACGGTGAAATCCTCAATGAAAACTACTTTAATGGATACTCAGACACGAGTTTGACCAATTCATTTTCTGTTTCCAAAACTATGGTCACTCTGTTGTTGGGCAAAGCAATTGAAGAAGGATATATTTCAGGACTAGACCAATCGATTGTCGATTTTTTACCTGAATACGAAGACGATTCGTTAGCTCGTCTTTGTACCGTGGGAGATTTATCTGCAATGACAGCCGGATACGATTGGAGTGAGAACTATTATTTACCTCTTAATCCTACGGCAAAGGCTTATTATGGAAGAGACATAACAGAGCAAATGTTAAGCAGGAAGTTTATCCACAACTCTGGAGAAGAGTTTAATTACCTTTCTGGAGTCACTCAATTACTTGGGATTGTGATTACACGTGCCACAAAGAAACCACTGTCGTTCTATCTTTCAGAGAAATTTTGGAAACCGCTAGGAATGCGAACTCCCGCTTATTGGGCCTTGGATAATCCTGATGGAATGGAAAAAGCGTATTGCTGTGTCCACTCCAATGCGCGCGATTTTGCCAAACTAGGTCAATTGATTTTACAGGACGGAAAATGGAAAGGAGACCAACTAATCGATTCAGGTTTTGTTGCTTTGATGAAATCTCCCAATACAGCAGCCTTTTCTCCCAATGAACAACCCATCTATGGTTACTCACTTTGGTTGGATTACCAGCATTCTACTCCTTTTTATTCCCTGATTGGACACCTTGGGCAATACATTGCGGTGGTTCCTTGTCACAACATGGTTGTGGTGCGAGTAGGAAGAACAAGAGATAGAAGGCACACCAAAATGGGGGCGCTTCCCGGAAATGATCTATACTATTATGTAGACGAAGCAGTAAAAATGATTGAATCATTACCCAAGGAAGAAAACCCTCTAGAACATGAATTCAAGCCCGATGTAGAGAGTTAAATAATCTTTCCTCACCAATTGATCAAAGAACTCTAACTCGCTGTGATTTTTTACATCCAGAGCGTAAGTAGAAATCTCCGGAAGGTCAATATTCTTTTCTTTTACAAATGAATTGACTGAAATTGCGGCAGTCATTCCATAGTTTAAAAACAACGGAATTTTTTTCGAAATGGCTGAAACAGAACCAATTTTTAGCCCAAGATGATGCACATAGAAATAGGGAGTTTCTTGACCTGGAAGGATGGGTGTTTTGGAGGTTTGCAAAAAAGCATAATGGTCATTCACATTTTCTACCCAGAACCGATTAATCGAGTAGAATAATCCGATGTGAGTTCCTAATGGAGCTAGTGAATTCCATTAAAATAGGTTGAGTCCAAAGTTCAAAGATTGTTTTTTGTGGGCAAATGTATACAGAGTGCTACTGTATCGAGAGGTAAATTCATCATACACAACATCGCCATAGGGTAGTGTGTTTATCAAGGGAAATACCTCGTAGCAGAATTAACCAATGTGGTTTACAATCTCTTCCATAGAGATATGATCTTGCCAGTTGTATCCGTTTTTGGCGTGTTTGTCGCCATACCTCGAGAGAGTAAGTAGTTTCTTGTCTTTTTTAGGAACTTCCACGATATAGTCTTCATTACCAAATGGATAAAACCCCAACAGTGGGGTGGTAGCTCCCCAGATAGAAACCACTTTTATCCCCAGCATACATCCAAAGTGCATGTTCGAAGAATCCATACACACAAGGCTATCTAGTTGTTTCATTAAAGCGAGTTCTTGCATAAATGAAATAGCTCCAGCGACACTGTACACTCCTTTCGAAGTAGAATGAAATTGAGTAAGAATTTCCACTTCATTCTGTCCACCACCAAACAAAAACACTTTGTATCCTTTGGAAGTCAGAATTTCGATTAGGTTTTGTGTATTCGTAATTCCCCAAATTTTTGCTTCGTGAGCGGCAAATGGTGCAATTCCTACCCATTTTTCTTTCTTCTCTTGTAGGTGATTAGAGTTCAAAAAATCTCTTAGTTCGGAAGTAGGTTGTGGATCAAGCCATGGTCCTTCAATCAAATCAGATTTGAACCCTGCATTTTTGAAGGTATTCAAGTATTGGTGCATGACATGAGGCAGTCTGTTTTCAGATTTTCCCGACAAAATTAATTTTTTCTCACCTCTCAATTTATCTAAAGTTACTCGCTCGATGCCTTTTCTTTTGAAAAAGGAAGTGATAATTTTTGACCTCAGAACATTGTGCAAATCCACTACACCGTCAAACGAATGTGTTGCTTGAAGTTCGTTGACTAACTTTTTGAGACCAAAGAACCCTGCGTACTCGTCTAGTTCAATTCCTAGTGCTTTTATCTGGGGATGTTCCGGAAAAAACCGAGCGAAAAAAGGCCTAGTTATGACGGTGAAGGTAAGAGAAGGGTGGGACTGAGCCACAGAGAGAAGAGCTGGAATAGTAAGCGCCACATCTCCCATTGCAGAGAAACGAATTACTAAAATATGCTTTGGTTTACTCATATGGTGTTCTATTCCTTCCTTGAGAGAGCAAATCAGTTACGACAATTCTATTTCTCTCTTTTTATTCCTTTTAATGGAGTAACGATGAACAAATAAATTGATTCCTTCATTCCGGAAAGAATCTATTATTTTTTGTACAATACTGGATTTAGACTTTCATCGTTGTACATTTTCATTTGTCTGTACACTTTCATGTATTTTCTACCT
>JALRIS010000127.1 GCA_023255335.1 Flavobacteriales bacterium
CCAAATATGCTTGGATGGAATACAGAAGAGCTTTTTCCAAAAAATTATTTTTGGAAACTCTCCAAAGGATGATTCCAAGCCTAGAAATGGACGATTTGAAAAAGGGGAGAAGTGGAGTTCGGGCACAACTATTGGGAGTAAATGGAGAAACACGAGACGATTTTAGAATTGAATACAGCGGAAATAGCATTCATGTATTAAACGCACCTTCACCTGCAGCCACTGCAGGATTAGCAATTGGACAAAAAATTGTAGATATGATTAAGGAGTAACAAAAGTTTAAGTGCAAAAAAAAAGCCTCTTGAGTACTTCCAAGAGGCTTTTTAGTAAGAAGAAAATTTTCTTAAAACATTTCGCTAGCAGAGAAATGAAAGTTTGCTTCAATTTGAGCATTTTCATCGCTATCACTTCCATGACAAGCATTTTTTGCTTTCGATTCAGCATACGCTTTTCTGATTGTTCCTTCGGCAGCTTCTGCTGGGTCAGTAGAACCAATTAACGCTCTGAAGTCAGCCACTGCGTTGTCTTTTTCCAATACGGCAGCCACGATAGGACCTTCGCTCATGTAATCCACTAGTTCTCCGTAAAAAGGTCTTTCTTTGTGCACTGCATAGAATTCTCCCGCTTCTTCCTTCGAAAGTTGCTTCAATTTCATGGCTTTGATTTTAAAGCCCGCTTCAATTATCATGTCGATAATTTTTCCAGTTGTTCCATTAGCTACTGCCTCTGGTTTGATCATTGTAAATGTGATGTTATTTGCCATTTTCTGTTAAATTTTGGGCAAAATTAATCATTCTTTTAGGAATTAAAAGGATATCTACTTATTTCTGTTAAATTTCTCCAAAAAACAACCGTTTCTTCCTCTTTAGTTTTACTTTACATATATGAACTGGTTAAGAGTTTTCAATACTGACTTATTCATTTCTCTTCAATTGGTTTGAAATTTGTTACCAACAAACAACTTAGTTTTGTATACAATTTAGATTTATGAGAAAAATAGGATTATTTTTTGTGCTTAGCGTCTTGATTCAACTTCAGTCTCTTGCTCAAGATAGAAAAGTTGACGTGTTGGAAGTATTGTACAATCAAAAGAATTACCGCTCCATTGTCCGAAAAACGACCAAAATGATTGATAAAAAAGGATATGAGGACAATGAATTGGTTCATTTGTTTCAAGCTGTAGCTTTGGCTAAGCTTTCACAAGACAAACAATATACCCGCTCAAAACCGAATTCCTTGAAAGAATCAGTGGAGGCATTTCATACTTATTATGAATTGGACAAACAACTTAAGTTTCAGCAGGAATCATCTTGTTTGCTCGAAGATTTAAGGTTAATTTATCAAAGTGTACCTTCCCTCAGTGTGGAGACCGAAGCCTATTCTTATTTAGAAAAACAAGAAACGAAAGATCCAGTTGTTCAAAGAAAAAGAGTGGTGGTGGTAAAAAACAAGCCGGGAAAAGCAGTGGAATACCCCGATGACTTTAAAGCTTCGGCAGTGGATACAGTGTGTGAAGAAATATACCTTGAGGAAGTAGACAAAATGATCAATTACGCCAAGAAGTTTATTGGTGTTCCCTACGTATTTGGAGGAACAGGTGATGGCGGTTTTGACTGCTCTGGATATACTCAATTTGTTTTGAGAAAATACGGAACCGAATTACCTAGAAACGCGAGATCTCAGAAGGAGTTCAGTAAACCAATCAAGATAAAAGAGGTGCAAAAAGGTGATCTGCTCTTCTTTTCGAGAAATAGAAGTAAACACAATATTACTCATGTAGGAATCGTCATTTCAGAACCAGGGGAAGATATTGTTATGATTCATGCTAGTTCTAGCCAAGGAATAATGATTACCAATGTAACTACCAATACTTATTGGAGTCCAAAACTTGTTGCGGCAGGACGACCTCAAAAAAAATAGATGATGAGCAAAAAGTATCAACTTATACTGGCCTCAAAATCACCCAGAAGGAAAGAACTTTTGGCGGGATTAGGCCTTGAGTTTGAAATCAGAACAAAGGAGATTGAAGAAGTATTTCCACCAGCATTATTCAAAGAAGAAATTCCCTTGTATTTGTCTAATCTCAAAGCCAAAGCGTTTTTGGACGAACTCAAAGAGGATGATTTAGTCATTACTTCGGATACAATTGTGTGGAATGAAAACAAACAATTGGGAAAACCAAAAAGTAGGGAGGAAGCGATTAGGATGTTACACAGTTTATCTGGTAAAGAGCATGAAGTAATAACGGCAGTAACACTTATGAGCAAAGAGAAAACACATAGTTTTTATCAAACGACTCGTGTGTTTTTTAGTACTCTTAGCCAAGTGGATATTGAGTTTTATGTCGATGAATATAGCCCTTACGATAAGGCTGGATCTTATGGAATTCAGGAGTGGATTGGTTTTGTAGGAATCTCAAAAATAGAAGGAGATTATTTTAATGTGGTAGGATTACCCTTATTTACATTGAATAAGGAGTTGAAGATGTTTTAGCTTACAATTTCAAAAAAAAGGTAGATTATTCGTTGAGCCTACTACTCACTATTTAAAACAATTGGTTCCATGAATTCAAAAGAAGAACAAATTGGGCGATATTATTTTGCCTATTGCAGCAATTAGAGGCGAAGGTGCCTCGGATGACTATTTCCCTCCAGAAGTTCCAGCTTTACCTTCCTTCAACCTTCAGCGAGCAGCCTCTCATGTAACTCGCGAAGCCGGATTGGATTACTGGACAGGAACAGTCTACACAACCAACAGAAGGTTGTGGGAGCACGATACGAATTTCAAAGAGTATTTAATACAAATAAGGGCTGTGGCAATCGACATGGAAACTGCGACAATTTTTAGCGTGGGATTTGCTAATCAAATCCCGTGTGGTGCATTACTTCTTGTCTCCGATCAACCCATGACTCCTGATGGAGTAAAAACCGATAAAAGTGATTCTGTGGTAACTACCAACTTTGTTCAAAAACACATGGAAATTGGAATTGAAACTTTACGAGAGCTGCAAAGAAAAGGAAACTCTATGCGGCATTTGAGATTTGATTAAGAGGTTTTCATTCCTTTTTTGATCAAATTGTAAGCCCACTCATAATGGCTCGATGTAGCAGAAATTAGATAGGATCCAAGCGAGGTTGTTCCGGTCCAGGAGTAGAGTTTTTTTGTAAATAACTCTTCGTTCGAATGGGAGACGATTAATTTCTGCAAATTAGAAAACCCTTTTTTTACCAAATATTTTGACTCTTCCAGAGAAGTTTCCTGATAGCTTTCAAAAATCCATAAATTAAGAGCTGGTGTCGTTTTCCAAGTATATCCCTCGGCAGGCATCGAGGGTTTGTTTCCATTCATCCCTTCACGGTACCAATCGAGCATCAGCAGATGCCAATGATGAAGATGGCAGAGCACGTCTCGGATTCTTCGATTCATCGTTCCTTCTCGAAATTCTTTTTCTTGATCCGTTTGCGAAAATTGTTCAATGTACTCAATCAGTCGATGAAAGTTTACAGTACTCATTTCTATTAATTCTTCTTTTGTTTTTGGTCTGAGCAAGGAGACAGGTTTTGTTTTTTAAAATTACTAGTTATCTCCGTTTGAAAACATTAAAATCCTCAATTTATTTTATGATTTTTTACTTCAATTTTAGTTAAGTTTGTACCCACCAAAAACAAAGCTTTATGCCACAAATTTCTAACAAAGCGATTCAGATGCCTGAATCACCTATTCGTAAATTGGTTCCCTTTGCCGAAGGAGCAAAAAAAAGGGGAGTAAATGTCTTTCATTTGAATATCGGTCAACCAGATATAAGAACACCTGAGGTAGTTATCGAAAAAATTAAAAATATCGATAGGTCTGTTATAGAATACAGTCACTCCGCTGGATACGAATCGTATAGAAATAAATTAGCTGAATATTACACACAGAATAATATTCCTGTAAGTCCAGAACACATAATGATTACAACAGGAGGATCTGAAGCGTTGTTGTTTGGTATGCAGGTTTGTTTGAACCCAGGAGATGAAGTAATTATTCCTGAACCGTTTTATGCCAACTACAATGGTTTTGCAACGGCAAGTGGAGTTACCGTAAAACCAATTACCGCCAGAATTGAAGACGGTTTTGCCTTGCCTCCAGCACAAGATTTCGAAAAACTAATTACTGACAAGACAAAAGCGATTGTTATTTGTAATCCAGCTAATCCAACTGGATATGTGTACTCTAGAGAGGAGTTAGAGGTATTGAGAGACTTAGTCAAAAAACATGATTTATTTTTATTTGCAGACGAGGTCTACAGAGAATTTTGTTATGGTTCTACTCCTTTTTCTGTTCTTAATCTTGAAGGAATTGAGGACAATGTGATCATGATTGACTCAGTATCCAAAAGATACAGCATGTGTGGAGCTCGAATTGGAGCTATTGTTTCCAAAAATGCCTCATTAATTGCAAACGCTTTGAAGTTCGGACAAGCAAGATTAAGCCCACCAACACTAGGTCAAATAGCAGGAGAAGCAGCACTTGACACGCCTCAGTCATACTTTGATGAAGTACAAGTAGAATATCAAAAAAGAAGAGACATCGTAGTAGAAAGGTTAAATGCCATAGAAGGTGTTATCTGTCCGAAACCTAAAGGAGCATTTTATGCGATTGCACAATTACCTGTAGAAAGTGCAGAGGAATTTTGTCAGTGGCTTCTCGAAGAGTTTTCTCACGAAGGAAATACCGTAATGTTTGCACCAGCAGCAGGGTTTTACTCAACTCCCGGAATGGGAACGAAAGAAATTAGAATTGCCTACGTGCTCAATGAAAAGGACTTACACAAAGCAATGGATTGCCTTGAGAAAGCCCTAAAACAATACAATAGCTAGAGTTCTAATTAGTGATAAAAGAATGGAGCCAGTGTGAGAAATCATACTGGCTTTTTTTATGGAATAGTAAGAGTGTAAGTTGAGAGAAAGAGTTCCGTTTAAGAAGTTAAAATACCTACTATGATAGAGAAATTAATTGCGTTTTTTAAGAAAACGGCACAGGAAACAAACAATGAAACTCCCGAAGGAATATGCCCTAATTGTTGGGGAAACCAAGAATACGATTCGGTGATAAGAGAATTATACCAAGATCATCAAATTGATGTGAACAACGGTCAGGCCAACCACAATTTTATACAAAATGTTGTGGTGAACAAAATTGAAGGTATAAAATTGAAAAAAGGAAATAACGGCTTAGTTTGCCCTACTTGCCCAGTCAACTATTAAGTTCACTGTTGTGCGATTTATTTATCTCCTCACATTTTCCATTGATTGAGACGACTTATTGCGTGGTGGGCAGTCATGTCAAATTGCACCGGAACAACTGAAACATAGCCCTTTTTTAATGCCGCCATGTCCGTATCTTCTGCACCTTCCTGGTCTCTGAATTTTCCGGTGAGCCAATAGTATTTTTTACCAAGCGGATCTTCTCGTTCGTCAAACCGATCCTCCCAAAAAGCCATTGCTTGTCTGCATACTTTTATTCCCTGTAGTTTTTCTAGAGGGAGGTTTGGAATGTTTACATTTAGACAAATACTATCTGGAAAATCAGAAGCTAAAGCTTTTTGTATAATGACTCGAGCAAAATGTTGAGCAGGTAAGAAGTTGGCGTCATGGGCAAAATCATCCAGTGAAAACCCGATGGACGGAATGTTTTCAATTGCTCCTTCTACTGCTGCGGACATTGTTCCTGAGTAAATGACATTACTCCCGGCATTGGAGCCATGATTGATACCTGAAATAACCAAATCAGGTTTTCTTTTTAATACATGAAATATCCCTATTTTTACGCAATCCACAGGGGTTCCAGAACAGGTGTATGTCGGAATTTTTCCAAAAACATCACTCTTATCAATACGGATAGGAGAATTTACGGTAATAGCGTGCCCCATTCCCGATTGAGGGCTGTCTGGAGCAATAACAAAAACTTCTCCTATTTTTTTTACTACTTCCACCAAGGCTTTAAGGCCGGGGGCAGTGATTCCGTCATCATTGGTTACAAGAATTAATGGTTTACTCATGGAAAATACTTTTTTTGAACTTTGGTCGTTATTGGAATTTAGCGAATAGATGCTATCTTTACTTTCATAAAAATCACAAAAAAAATATTCAGAACAATGAAGAACTCCATAAAGTTATCCATCATTTTTTTAATTGCTAGTTTCTCCTTTACCTTTGGTCAGATTAATGTCGTCTCCGAGGTTTCTAAAGCGACTGTATTTTCGAATCAAGCTCAAATTACCAGAGTGCAGAGCGTAAAGCTGGAGAAGGGAAACAATCAGGTGAAATTTATAGGATTAGAGAATCAAATCATGAGTCCTACGATTCAGGTTTCTGGTACTGGTGGAATTACTGTTTTGTCCACTTTTGTGAGAAATGAGCCCATGCCCAAATCTATGCAGTCAAAAGAAATTATTTTGTTGCTAGATGAGATAGAGGAGCTGAAAAGAAAAGAGAATCTTACCGGTAAACAAGCACAAAACTTGGAATATGAAAAAAACGCTATTTTGTATAACAAAAGTGCAAACGGCACCAACAGTGGATTTAACTTGGATAACATGTTAGATTTAACGGAGTTTTACAGAAATCATTTAAATAAGTTGGATTCACTCGTGTATGAAAAACAGCAGCAAGTAATCGGGTATAGAACCAAACGAAATGAGCTCAACGAAGAGCTTACAAAAATGGGGTATAAATCCAATGGGACGGTAATGAGTATGGATATCTTATCGGACAAAGCACAAACCGTTACTCTACAACTAGAATACGTGGCTCAAAGCATAGGATGGACTCCTTTTTATGAAATAAGAACAGAGGGAATAGGAGATGAAGTAAAAGCAATTTGCAAGGCAAAAATCTATCAAAACTCTTCGGTCGATTGGAAAAAAGTTGAGTTAACTCTTTCGACAACAAGTCCAACAAATGTGGGAGTGTTGCCGACTGTACACCCATGGGTGTTGAGGTTCCAGAGTCAAATGAGAAATTCGAAGCGAAAAGACTTAGCGTACAGTCAGTCTAATACTGTGTATGCTACGGCAGCTGAATTATCTTATGATTCTAAATCTAGTGCAGAGTATACCGTTGCCACCGAAAGCATGGTGAGCAGAGAGTTTTCTATTTCTGTTCCTTATTCCATTAGCGGAAATAATGGGAAAGCAGCTGTTGCTATCGAAGAATTTACCATGAAAGCGAATTATTTGTATTACTCCGCACCCAAGTATAATTGTAATGTGTTTTTAATTGCAAACATTCAAGAATGGGAGCAATACAATTTTTTGCCAGGGTCAGCTAATTTATTCTTAGAGGGAACTTTTGTAGGAACAACTTTCCTCAATCCAAATTCGGCTGAAGATACATTGAGTCTTATTTTGGGCATTGACAAAAGTATTGTGATAGAGAGAGAAAAAATAAAAGATTTTAGTCGTAATGCCATGCTAGGAGGAAAAAAGAAAGTAGACATGGGGATTCAAATAACTGTGAAAAACAAGAAACAACTGGAAGTGCAATTAATGCTTGAAGATCAAGTTCCAATTTCGAGTGACGAAAGTATAGAAGTAGCAGTAAAGGAAATATCAGGAGCTACAAAGGAGACAGAAACAGGAAAATTGACTTGGCGAGAATCTATCCCTTCGGGCGATACAAAAGTGTTCAAGATAAAGTATGAAGTAAAGTATCCAAAGAGCAAACCATTGTCTAATTTTTAATTGGGTTTTCTTTTGAAAAATATGGAATTAAATCTTCCTTCTTTCGAAGTAAAACTTAGCGAGTCTGGTGACAAAACTTTTATTTTTGACGAAATAAGGAGAAAAAAAGTGGTACTCACACCCGAAGAATGGGTGAGGCAGCACTTTGTTCAATTCCTCTTGAACCATCATGGGTATTCCAAGAACTATATCAAAATAGAAAAGCAAATAAAGGTGAATGATCGCATCAAACGATTCGATGCCTTGGTATACGATAAGAATGCCAAACCCATGATGTTGATTGAATGTAAGGCACCCGAAGTTAAAATAACTCAAGCAACTTTTGCCCAAATTGCCACTTACAATATGACCTTGAGGGTACCTTACTTAATTGTTACTAATGGATTGAACCATTTTATTTGTGAAATTAACTTTGAGGAGAATTCTTACGAGTATTTACAAGAAATTCCGAAACTCTGAGAATTGTTTCTTTCCTAAGTTTAAACTTGGATTTTAAATGTAAACAGAAAGGTGCTATTTGATCAAATTTACGTGGCCAAATATTTCCTTTCTCGAAGTGTTGGTATCGGAGTACACGATTTTCCAGACGTAACTATCTACTTGAGATAACTTTCCTTTGTAGGTACCATCCCAAGTTTTGTCTAATCGAGTGGAGTAGAAAACTTGTTCGCCCCAACGATTAAAAATAAACATCTTAAATTCGGTGATGTCCTCTCCTTTAACCTGAAATACGTCATTTTTTCCATCGCCATTGGGTGAAAACGAATTGGGTACATACAAACTACCATCTAACGAGACTATTACCGTATCAGAAGCTAAACACCCGTATTCATCTAAAAGATTTGCCACATATCGAGTAGTGTTGGAAGGCTGAGCAGTAGTTATTTTACTAGTCGTATCTGATAAACTGGTGTGAAAAGTCCAAAAGAATGTTCCAGCAGAACTAGTAGCTTCCAAATTTGCCACTTCACCAAAATTTATTATTTGGTTTTCACCCGCATACACGGAAGGAATGGGAGAAAATTGTATAGTCGTAAATGCTGTATCTCTGCAGCCATTTGCATCTGTCACTATCACTTGATAAGTAGTAGGTGTTTCGGGAGTAACCACTGTGGTATCATTCGTGGGAGAACTTACCGATGATCTTGGAGACCAACTGAAAGAAACACCACCTGTTGCCCATATTTCGGTAGATTCGTTAAAGCAAATTGTGTCATTTGGAGAAGCTAAAGCAACAGGCTCAATTACAAAAATAAAGACACTATCGCGCAGTGTGGCACAACGATTAGTAAAATCTACGAAATACGTGGTGGAGGTCGGAGGAGTTGCCGTAACCGTTTGTCCTGTCGTGGTGTTTAAGTCTTTTATCGGAGACCAAGAATAAGAATCTGCACCCGAAGCAAAAAGTTGAATGGAAGTTCCCTTACAAATAGAATCATCGTCCGTTAAAACGGGTTGAGGAATGTCGATTACCGAAACGAGAACACTGTCTGCAGCAGGACATCCTTCCTGAGTAGTTATAGCTACTTTGTACTGGGTGGTTGTGGTTGGAAAAACACTGGGTGTGGCAGTATTTCCGTTGATTAAATTAGTGGCAGGATTCCAACTGTAGCCACCACCTCCCGAAGCAAAAAGCTGAGCGGTATCTCCTCGGCAGATTGTTGTATCCTTAGAAGTGGAGGTTGAAATTGAGTGTATCCCAATAGAGACCCAAGAAGTATCAGTTCCGCAAGGGTTTGTTACGATTACCTGATAAGTCGTGGGAATTGTGGGAGAGGCAATTGGGTTTGCAATGAAGGGGTTACTCAAAGTAGCAGCAGGACTCCAGACATAGTTTGAACCTCCCGATGCATTTAATTGAATTGAAGTATTGGGGCAGATAGAAGTATCTGGGGTAATGACAGCTGAAACAGGATCAAAAACATTGACGGTAACAGAGGCTGTGTCTGGCTTTATACATCCAGTGGAATCAGAAACGGTAAGAACCACATTGTATACTCCAGCAGCGGAATAATTGTGAGTAGGAGCAAAGGCTGTGCTACTTGTACCGTCACCAAAATCCCAGTGAAATGTGTTTCCGTTTCGACTGTTGTTACCAAATATTGCTGCATTTGGATAGCAAATAATTACAGAGGGAACGCTAGCAATTGCTTTTATTTCGTTGATATTGAATTTAAATACACCAAGGTTGCAATTCGTACTACCATTTGTGGTGGAGTAGGCACCCGTGGAGGTAGGAAAGTCATTTCTACCGCCACAACCTGCACAAACGGCTTGGTACACGTTTCCTTTTTTATCAAATCTGCTTGTTCCACCATCCACATGTTCGGCCGTAATATTTCCTCCAAAAAAAGTGGCGTAATTTAGGCTTACGGCATTTTTGTCTAATACCATTAAGTAAAAATCGCTCCCCGTGGTGGTGGTTTGAAAAGCACCGGGTGATACAGGCATTCCCGTTGTGGTGGAACCCGCTCCATTTACCGTTCCACCCCAACCGCTCATGTATATGAGTCCGCAGTCATTTACCAAGAAAGCCGAAGGAGAAATGTCAATCGTAGAATTTCCAGTTCCAAATACCGTGCTGAAATTTAACGTGGTGAGAGTATTATCAAATTTTTGAATAAATTGATGACTTCCGGCATTGTTGTATTTACCTGTAGTCACGGGCATGGCTCCTAAAGATTGTCCATAAATATATACTGAGTCCGTTCTGTCTAATTGGACAAAATAATTCTGGTCATAGGAGCTGGTCCCAACATATCGCGTGGTAAGCAAGGCGTTCGTGGGACTGTATTTGGCGATAAAGCCATCTACTCCGCCACTATGCGTATTTTGTGCAGAGGTCAAATTCGTACTTGTTGTTCCTCCCACAACAAATGTATTTCCTGCAGCATCTTGCTGCACTCCATAGGCAGCATCTATCAGGGATCCTCCTAAATGAGTACTCCAAACTAACGTGGAAAGAGTGGAATTTAATTTCATCACAACTCCATCTGAATTTCCCCCTCGAGAGGTTAATCCTCCCACCACGGGAAAATTAGTTGAATTAGTATTGGTAGCCACAATGCAATTATTGGAGGCATCCAAAATAATTTCTCCTCTAAATTCATCTCCGTAATTTCGATTTAAACCTCCAAACAAAGACAAGGCATCATTTCCAGAACCTCCTATGTAAGTAGAACCTAATAAAGCACTTCCAGTAGCATTTAGTTTTACCACAACGGCATCTGATCCAAGAAAATATTGCATCCCGGTTCCGTTTAATGAGAAACTTAAGTTGGTTCCGCCATTAAAACTATTGTCATAACAACCTACCGTAGTCGGAAAATTGTTTGAACTAGTACTCCCAAAAATGTATAACTCGCCTGCATCGTTTGTTACCAAGCTGTGCGGTGCATCATCACCAGATCCTCCAATGTAAGTGGAGTAGAGTAATCCAGTCCCCGATAAATTAAATTTGGTAATTCCCATGTCTACGGGAGTAGTGGAAAGACCGCTAAATGTAGAATCATAGGCTCCTACTGTTGTAGGATAGCCTGTTCCAAAAACAATACCACCAGCATAGGTATGTCCTAATGTGTCATAGGTAGCGGTAAATCCAAAATTATCTGAAGTAGAACCTGAGTAGGAGCTAAACACAAGAAATGGATCTATAATTAAGCTGTGTTTTTTATTGTATCCTTTTGGAAACGAAAATTTTACTTTGTCCTTTTTAACCTTAAAAGAACAAGGAACTTCAATTTTTTCTCCTTCAATTAGTTGATAGGCGAAGGGCTTATTTTCAATTATGTCAGTCAGAGTGGTCTGTACATACAAATTATCGTTTTCTACGAAAATTTTGTCTGCTCCAGTATATTGAATGGTAATGTCTCTGGTATTTCCGCCTGGCTTTACTATGAAGTCATATTTCATATTAGTGGACTGTTCATAGATTTTAAAATCAATATTTGGGTACATTTCTGCATATACCACTTCGTTGTATATTCGCACGTTGGATGCCCATTTTGAGGAATCGCTTCCTACGAAGTAATTTTCGTAATGAGGAGCAATTCGTGAACTAAAGATTTGTGGGTTTTTCTTTGCTCCCACGAAGTTAACTTTCACAACATGACCATGAATTGAATCGGGTAGTACGTAGTTTTTGTTCGTGTGACTCTCTCTGATGTATGATTTGTCGACAAAATGATAAGTAATTCCCTGTCTTTCGAGAAACATGGCGCCATCAAGAAGATTGGTTTTGAACAATACTTTTGAATTCCACTGTCCTTTATTTTCTTTAAACAGAAAAGTATGCTCATCATGCTGTCCATTCCCGATTGCCGGCAAAAGCAAAAAGGAAGTGAGTATGAACAAGAAGTAAGCAAAATTTTTCATGCAGAACTTTTATAACCTTATTAGTATAAACGTACGAAAAACCGCAGTGGATGTCTCATTGAATAAAAAAAATTGTATTTTTCGCTCAATAATTAAAACACACAAAATTGGTTCAGTTCGAATATAATAAATCTATTCAAGAGTATACAACTTTTGGAGTGCCAGTTAAGGCAGAACTTTTTTGCACATTTTCTTCGGTAACGGAATTAAAAGAAATTTTATCGGACAAAAGAGTTGAAAACAAACCTCAGTTAATACTGGGAGGGGGAAGCAACATGTTGTTCACCAAAAATTTTGAAGGAGTTGTATTGAAAAATGAAATCCTTGGAAAAACCACATTAAAAGAAACAGAAAAAGAGGTGTTTATTCAAGTGGGAGCGGGTGAGAACTGGCATGAGTTTGTTTTACATTGTGTAAGTAAAAACTTGGGAGGTATTGAGAATTTATCTCTAATTCCTGGGAATGTAGGAGCCAGTCCTATGCAAAATATAGGAGCTTATGGAGTGGAGATAAAAGATGTGTTTAGTTCATTACAAGCGTTGAATTTACAAACGCTCGAAATAGAAGAATTTGAAAATGAAGACTGTAATTTTGGATATAGAGAAAGTATTTTTAAAAACACCCATAAGGGAAAATATATCATCACCTCGGTGACTTTTAGATTGCAAAAAGAACCTGTTTTTAACACCAGCTACGGAGCGATTGAAGCTCAACTAAATACTATGGGCGTGACTGAACCTTCGGTAAAGGCAATTAGCGATGCAGTAATTGCCATTCGTACTAGCAAATTACCAGATCCTAAAGAGATTGGAAATGCGGGGAGTTTTTTTAAAAATCCTGTCATCGATAAAAAGTCATTTGAAGTCTTACTAGATAAGTTTCCATCAATTGCTCACTATCCTCAGCCAGATGGAAAGGAAAAAATTGCGGCAGGATGGTTGATAGACCAACTGGGCTGGAAAGGAAAAACGATTGGTGAATACGGAGTTCACAAAAACCAAGCATTGGTTCTCGTAAATTATGGAGAAAGTGAAGGAAGGGATATCTATAATCTTTCTAGTGAAATTATTGACTCTGTGAAGGAGACTTACGGCATTGAACTGGAGCGAGAAGTGAATATATATTAGAAGAAAAGCCACTCCTGACGAAGGTTTCAACGGTTGATGTTAATTAATTGTAAGTTTTTATTTTCAATTTTTTTATTTTTTTCACTATCTTGTTGCAAAATTAGCAACATGAAAAAATTATTATTAGTACTTACCCTTTTTATAGGATTTGCCTCTCAGTCTAGCGCCTCACATGGAGTAGGAGGAGATACAAGATTTATTCAAACCGGTCCAACCCAGTATACGGTTGTATTCAGATTTTTCAGGTATTGTTCAGGAATTGCTGTGCCAGCCTCACTTACAGGAGCAAGAATTCTTGATAACGTTACGAATGCGACAATTACCACGTTCACTGCGAACAAAGATTCCACGGTGAGTTTGGTTTTTGGAGATGAATGTTACACACCTCCAGGACTTTGCGTAGAAGCGCATTACTATTCTGGAACCGTTTCTATTCCTGCCAATCCAAATGGAGTGTACGTAACTTGGACAACTTGTTGTAGAAATAGTCCGATTGTGAACGTAGCCAGTACAGGAAACGTCTGGTACGCAAGTGGACCAAGTTCAGCCATTCCAGGCGGAAACTCAAGCCCCCGTTTTGTGCAATACCCACGTGATGGTTATTTCTGTATTGGAAACAATAAGTTAATTGATTTCTCCTGTACAGACCCTGATGGAGATAGTTTAAGGTATAGTTTGATTAACCCATTCAATGCAACTGCAGCAGGTGGAGCAAGACCATTTACCTTAACTGCATGGAATGCTGGTTTCAACCTTTTGAATATTCTAGGACCAGGAAGTATGTGTGTGATCAACCCAGCAACTGGAATTGTAACAGCGCGTCCTGCCCAACTTGGATTATATGTGGTAGCCGTAAAGTGTGAGGAATTTAGAGGAGGAGTTAAGATTGGTGAAGTGGTGAGAGATATTCAATATTCTGCCCTGAACTGTAGATTTAACATTAAGCCTGTTTTAGAAAACTTTGCAACACGAAGCGTTTTTGAATTTGAGGAAGAAAAATGTATTGATTTCGTGGCGAATGACCCGAACGGAACAGATACTTTTTACCTTCAGTTAACTTCAAATGCAACTCAGTTTGGTGCGGTAGCAACATTGCCAGCTCAAACCGGAGGAGTGTATGTTTTTCAGTGGGAAGATGCCACAACAGGGGCTATCGACACTGCACATGTTTCCAACATTAGAAAACTGAGCTCAACCACATTTGAAGGAGTGGGAAAAGTAGGGGCTAGATTCTGTTGGGATGTAAACAACTGTGAAATCTTGAGTGTAGATAGTTTCTACATTGAAGCACTTGGTTATTCCTTAGGTTGTGACGGAAGTAAGGATACCGTATCTCGAAGAGTATCGTTGCCCATCCAGAGAGATCCTTATTCGTACAACGTACCAAATGTGTTCTCACCAAATGATGACGGGATTAACGACTTCTTCTATCTGAAGAAAGATGCTTATGACAGATGTTATGATGCTCTCAACATAAGAGTATACAACAGATGGGGACAAGTGGTTTTTGAATCAGAAGATGCGAAATTTACGTGGGATGGAACAGACCAAAATGGAACAAAACTATCCGAAGGAACTTACTTTGTGGTTCTTCAAGGGTTTTATGGAGGAAAAGAGGTTACGCAAAACTTCCCAGTAACTCTATTTAGATAAACTTTCATTGATTGAAATAGAAAAATCTCCTTTGCAACTTTTGCAAAGGAGATTTTTTTTGATGCAAATCCTTGCGTTCTATTTTGCTCAAAATAGTTTACAAATCGTATCTTTGTGGCTCTAATTACAATCCATTGTCATGCAGGAAATAATAGGAAATAAACTGAAGGAACTCTATCCCGATGTTTCGGAAAATTTAATTCAACTTCAAAAGACAAAATCAGACTTTGAGGGAGATGTTACCTTGGTAGTTTTTCCATTAGTAAGAATTTCTAAAAAGAGCGCAGAAGAAACAGCAACAGCAATTGGTGAGTTTCTAACGAATGAGCTAAGCTTCGTAGAAGGATTTAATGTGGTAAAAGGTTTTTTGAATCTTGAAATAAGTACTTCCTATTGGCTCAGCCAGTTCCACAAAATACTCAACACACCCAATTATGGAGTGAGAGAAAAATCCAACAAAACATACATTGTGGAGTATTCCTCACCCAATACCAACAAACCTCTTCACCTAGGGCATCTTAGGAATATATTTTTAGGTTTTTCTGTTGCTAATATTTTAGAAGCCAACGGACACGATGTGGTAAAAACTCAAATAATTAACGATAGAGGAATTCATATCTGTAAATCAATGTTGGCTTGGCAATTATTCGGGGAGGGAGAAACTCCTGAATCTACCGGATTGAAAGGAGACAAGTTGGTAGGAAAATATTATGTAGCTTTTGACAAAAAATATAAGGAAGAAATTAAAGAATTGGTGACGCAAGGAATGGAAAAAGAGCAAGCAGAAAAACATGCTCCAATTCTTATTCAAGCCCAAGAAATGTTGAAAAAATGGGAGGAGGGAGACAAGGAAGTTGTTCAGTTGTGGGAAATGATGAACTCATGGGTTTATGCAGGATTTGATGTCACTTACAACACAATGGGAGTAGATTTTGATTCGTTGTATTACGAAAGTGACACGTATATTCTGGGGAAGGATATTGTAGAAAGTGGATTGTCCAAAGGGTTACTGTACCAAAAAGAGGACGGATCTGTTTGGTGTGATTTATCGGAGGAAAAAATGGACGATAAGCTTTTGTTAAGAGGGGATGGTACTTCGGTTTATATGACACAAGATGTGGGAACTGCTGTCAAAAGATTTAATGACTTTCCTGCGACAGTTGGGATGATTTACACAGTTGGAAACGAACAGGAACACCACTTTAAGGTATTATTTACCATACTCAAGAAATTAGGTTATCCGTTTGCCGAAGAATGTTTTCACTTATCTTACGGAATGGTAAATTTGCCAACAGGCAAAATGAAATCGAGAGAGGGAACAGTTGTAGATGCTGATGATTTGATGGCTGAGGTAATCAATGATGCCAAGGAAATTACCGAAGAAAGAGGACAAATTGAAAACTTGAACGATCAACAACGCAGTCAATTGTTTCAACAAATAGGACTAGGAGGATTAAAGTACTATTTATTGAAAGTTGATCCAAAGAAATCAATGATGTTCAATCCAGAAGAATCTATTGATTTGAATGGAAATACCGGACCATTTATTCAATACACCTATGCAAGAACGCAATCAATCATTCACAAAGAGAGAGGTGTGTTGGCTAAATTTAATCCAGATACGGAGGCAGAGAAAAGTGAAATTGATATTGTGAAACATTTATTAGAGTTGCCTGAAATGATTAAAGAGGCAGGCAAAACCTACAGTCCAGCTTTGGTGGCAAATTACACGTACGAGTTAGTAAAATTGTACAATTCATTCTACCAGTCCGTTTCTATTTTTAAAGAGGAAAATAAGGACAAACAAAATTTACGACTTTTATTAACCGAGAAAGTCGCTGAAACGGTTCATTTCACGATGAGCTTGTTAGGAATTGAGGTTCCTTCAAAAATGTAATTATATTTGTAAAAGAGCGAGAGGAACAAAGTTCTACTAGCAATTGAAAGTAAATTGAGAAAAAAATAAAAAGTATGTTTGATAATTTATCTGATAAGTTAGAGAGAGCCTTTAAAGTATTAAAAGGGCAGGGGCAAATTACTGAAATTAATGTGGCCGAAACGGTGAAAGAGATTCGTAGAGCATTGGTAGATGCCGATGTGAACTACAAAACAGCCAAAGAGTTTACCACTACGATAAAAGAAAAGGCCCTAGGACAAAATGTATTGACCGCTATTTCGCCAGGTCAATTGATGATAAAAATTACCAACGAAGAGCTAACCAAATTAATGGGGAGCGAAAATGTGGAATTAGATGTCACTGGCAATCCTTCAATAATTTTGATGGCAGGTCTTCAAGGATCTGGTAAAACTACTCATTCAGGTAAGTTGGCCAAGTTCTTAACCGAGAAGAAAAAGAAGAAAGTACTCTTGGTAGCGTGTGACGTTTACCGTCCAGCAGCGATAGATCAACTTCATGTATTGGGAGACCAATTGGGAATAGAAGTATACTCAAACAAAGATGAGAAAAATCCGGTAAAAATTGCCGAGGCTGCAATTGCTCATGCGAAGTCTAATGGACTTAATACGGTAATCGTGGATACGGCTGGAAGATTGGCAGTGGATGAAAAAATGATGGGTGAAATTGCCGAAATAAAAAGCGCAATAAATCCTCAAGAGATTTTATTTGTAGTGGACTCAATGACCGGTCAAGATGCCGTGAATACCGCCAAAACCTTTAACGAAAGACTAGATTTTACAGGGGTAATCCTAACAAAACTAGATGGTGACACCAGAGGTGGGGCAGCGATTTCAATTAAGTCGGTAGTAAATAAGCCAATCAAGTTTATAGGAACAGGTGAAAAAATGGAAGCCTTGGATGTATTTCATCCAAGCAGAATGGCAGACCGGATCCTAGGAATGGGAGACGTTGTGTCTTTGGTGGAGAAAGTGCAACAACAATTTGATGAAGAGGAAGCAAAAAAGCTTCAAGCCAAAATCTCGAAAAACAAATTTGATTTCAATGATTTTTTAGGTCAGCTCCAGCAAATTAAGAAAATGGGGAACGTAAAAGATTTGATGGGAATGATTCCCGGTGTAGGAAAGCAAATAAAAGATGCGGACATAGATGAGAATGCATTCAAAGGTATTGAGGC
>JALRIS010000152.1 GCA_023255335.1 Flavobacteriales bacterium
CTTAAACACCATTTCTTCGTTAGCATCTATATCGGAAGCTACACATCTAAAAGGAATCAAAAGACTATCAAAATTGTAGTTTGCTTGCTGTGATGCCTGAGAGAATTTCTCGAGCATAAAGAAGTCAATAAGCGCTGGATCTGTAAAATTAAGTGGAATAGTGGAGGTGAGGTTATATTTCTTATCGAAACTAAAATTTACAATTCCTGCATTTTTCTGACTTTGCTTAAAAAAAAACGTGTATTTCTCATCAATTTCGCCATTGGCAATAGAAAAATATTCAGGAGATGAGGCCATTTCCATTATTTGTGAAGGCGTATACCCAATTGCGTAAAGACTTCCCACTAAAGCACCAGCTGATGTACCTGTGATGTAATCTATAGGAATTCCGTTTTCTTCGAGCGCCATGAGAACTCCAATGTGAGCCATTCCTGAAGCACCACCACCACTCATAACTAAGCCTACTTTTTGCCCATAACCAGCAAAATGTAAGAAGGAAAGAATGATCAATATCCGATATCTTTTCATCAAATTTTATAGGTGGTTTTAAATAGTTTTATTCGTTTACTTCCCAAAGTTACATAATATATTAAGGTACAAAACAGAGGATTTAACGAAATCGCATTTTTTTTTATTTTATTCGGTAGATAATGTTTCATATCACTAGTTTTTCTCTTAATTTTATCCCACTAAAATAATTGAACTATGAGCAAGGATAGCGTAATATTTAACTTGATTGAAGAAGAAAAACACAGGCAATTAAATGGAATTGAGCTGATTGCCTCTGAGAATTTTGTGAGCGACCAAGTAATGCAAGCAATGGGAAGTGTATTGACAAACAAGTATGCCGAAGGTTTACCAGGAAAACGATATTACGGAGGGTGTGAAGTTGTAGATAAAGTGGAGCAACTTGCCATAGATCGCTTGAAAGAATTGTTCGGTGCAACGTGGGCAAACGTTCAGCCTCATTCGGGTGCTCAAGCAAATGCCGCTGTAATGCTTGCAATTTTAAAACCAGGAGACAAAATTTTAGGATTTGATTTGTCTCATGGAGGACACTTAACTCATGGATCCCCAGTCAATTTTTCAGGAAAGTTATACAATCCCTCGTTTTATGGGGTTGAAAAAGAAACTGGACGTATAGATTATGACAAAGTAGAGGTTACTGCAAAAGCAGAAAAGCCAGCCTTGATAATTTGTGGTGCCTCTTCTTATGCAAGAGATTGGGACTACGCAAGATTAAGGAATATTGCTGACTCTGTAGGTGCCTTGTTGCTTGCTGATGTGTCTCATCCTTCTGGATTAATTGCTGCGGGACTATTAAATAATCCATTGCCTCATTGTCATATTGTAACAACTACAACCCACAAAACACTCCGTGGCCCAAGAGGTGGAGTAATTATGATGGGCGAAGATTTTGACAATCCTTTTGGATTGAAAACTCCGAAAGGAATTGTGAGAAAAATGTCTTCTTTATTAGATTCAGGGGTTTTTCCTGGAACTCAAGGTGGACCTCTGGAGCATGTAATTGCAGCTAAAGCTGTTGCCTTTGGAGAAGCCCTGAAACCTGAATTTAAAGAATATGGAAAACAAGTAATTAAAAATGCCCAAGCCATGGCTGCCGAATTTGTGAAGCGTGGATACGAGATTATTTCGGGCGGAACTGACAATCACTCTATGTTGATTGACTTGAGAAGTAAAAACATAACAGGAAAGGAAGCTGAAAATACTTTAGTGAAAGCGGATATCACGGTGAACAAAAATATGGTTCCCTTTGATGACAAATCTCCTTTTGTTACGTCTGGAATAAGAATAGGAACACCTGCCATTACTACTCGTGGCCTGAAAGAATCGGATATGCCTAAGATTGTGGAGTTGATAGATGAAGTAATAATGAACAAAGACAACGAAGAAAAACTAGCAGGAATTAAGGCGAAAGTAAATACCTTAATGGGAGGTAGACCACTGTTTGCCTATTAATCTACAGGAAGTAATACACAATTTTAATCCCGAAATATCGCTCAAGATATTTCGGGATTTTATTTTAATAAGAGTTTTTTGGAGCTAATTAATTTTCGGAACTATTCAACTTCTAGAGTATCGATTTATAAAAAAAAATAGGACGACAATTTGTGAAATTTTCAATTCTTAATCTTTATCAATCCAATCTAATTCGATCGTACCTTTCTTAAAAAAAAAGATAATACACCAATTATGTAACTGAGTGTTTGAACTAAATCCTCAATGATACACTTCTAAAAAAGTTTACCATGTAGATCAAAAAGTGGGTGTTAGGAGGAGTGAATAACTTCCAGTAAGGTTCGGAAAGCAGCAAATTTACCTGCGTACTTTGCGGAATGTGATTGTTGAAGTGCTGGGGCAAATTCAGTCTGATAGTGAATGTACGTTTCCATATTAGGAGCAAGGTATTGAATAGAATAAGCTTTTCCACCTTCTTCCTCTGCTAATATTCTGCAGATTTTATTTTCGGTGAAGCACCCTGTGTTCATCACTTCAGGTATGTGAATTTCTTTCATCCAAGAAAGCCATTCTTTCTCTATGGATTCGTCAATGCTTACTGTTACGTTATATAGAATCATTTGTAATGGAAATTAGGGTTGTAATATTCTCTGTAAATAGTTTGATAGCGATTGAAAGCAAAATAATCCCAAATACTTTTCGGAATACTGCCAAACCACTTTTTCCTATTTTTCGACCAATAAAGTTGGAGCTTCTCAGAATGGTGTAAATGATCACAACATTTATCAAAATTCCAATCAAAATACTACTTGGCAAGTATTCTGCTCTCAACGAAATGATAGTGGTCATTGTTCCTGCTCCAGCAATTATCGGAAACGCAATTGGCACAATTGAACCTGAATTGGATCCTTCAGTTTCCTTGAAAAGAGTAATTCCCAACACCATTTCGATTCCTAAAAAGAACAGGATAAGAGAACCTGCTACAGCGAACGAACGAATGTCAACTCCAAAAAGTCCTAGTACGTTGTCACCAAAAAACAAAAACAGAATCATAATTGCACCAGCCACTATGGTGGCTTTTCCTGATTCGATAGTAATTCCTTTGTTCTTGATATCAAGGATGATGGGGATGGAACCAATAATATCAATCACCCCAAAAAGGATAAGTGCTACGGATAATACTTGGGTTAAATCAAATTCCATTTTTCTCTCGGTTTTTCTTTAGTTTTTAAAATCGAGTGCAAAAGTACTACTAATATTCAAGGAGTATCCCCCTTTGTGTTATTTTATTCCTAACAGGCAAAGAAACACCTGAGTCGTTAGTCTTTATTTTTTACTTTCCCACCGTTCTTGATAAAGGTAATAAATTCTTTTCGGGTGGTAGAATCGCTGAGTATTTTCCCAACTACAGACCAAATAGTTTGTCTCTTTTGTGATTGAACCTTCGGAAGAGGGGATGATTCTTGCTGAGTGGTGTGATTGTTCGGTTGAGAAACGTTTGGGAGCGAATTTGGATTTTCTTCTGCTAATTTATCAGCAACTTTAAAATTTCGCTCTGAGGCCTTTTTATACCCTAGTTTTTCTTGCATCAATCCTAAGTTATTATAGGCGATAGCATCCTCTGGATCTAGTCTTACTGCAATTTCGTAATCGGCAATTCCACCTTCTATGTCTCCCATTTTGTCTTTTACAAATGCACGGCTTGCATATCGATAGGCGTAGTTTGGGTCCAATTTCACACTTTGATTCATGTCTTCAAGTGCTCGTTCATTTTGATTTAAATTTAAATAACAAACACCTCTTTCACTGTAATAAATGGGATTGTTTGGTTCTTCCTCTATTGCTTTATCCAAAAATAGGATGGCCTCAGCCAATTTTCCTTCTTTAATTTTGTCTAAAGATTTGATGTAAAATGCGTTTTTCATCTCCCAAGTTTTGTTTATTCAAAGGTAATTGTTTTCTAAATCAATTGGAGAGTTTTGAACAATGGAAATTATAAATTTCAGGTGTTATCAATCACTATTTAAGATAGATGTTGCCGTCCATTCTCGTTTCTATCTAAAATCTATTTCCAAATGTGTCGGTAACAACGCACAATTATTCTTATTTTTGTTATTCTAATACTATCAAAGTACAAGTCTATGTCTAAACCCTCCGTACCAAAAGGAACAAGAGATTTTTTGCCTCACGAAATGAACAAGAGGAACTATATTTTTGACACCACCCGAAAGGTATTTCAGAAATATGGATTCTTACCCATTGAAACGCCTACAATGGAGAAAACAGAAACATTAATGGGTAAATATGGCGAGGAAGGAGATAGATTAATTTTCAGGGTATTGAATTCGGGTGAATTTATCAATAAATCCGATACTAAAGCATTTGAAGAAAAGAATTCGGTGAGGTTTACGAACTCTATTTCAGAAAAAGCCTTGCGTTATGATTTAACG
>JALRIS010000206.1 GCA_023255335.1 Flavobacteriales bacterium
GCCAGAGATTTTGTGGTGCCAAGTAGGATGAATGAAGGACAGTTTTATGCCTTGCCTCAATCACCCCAAACTTTTAAGCAGTTGCTCATGGTGAGCGGGTACGACAGGTATTTCCAAATTGTGAAGTGTTTTCGTGACGAAGATTTGAGAGCAGACCGGCAACCAGAGTTTACCCAGATTGATTGCGAAATGGCTTTTGTGGAGCAAGAAGATATCCTACAAACGTTTGAAGGATTGGTACAAAACTTATTCTCCGAAGTGCTAAAAGTAGAATTGCCTGAAGTACAAAGAATGACGTATGCCGATGCCATGAAAAATTATGGTTCGGACAAGCCAGACATTCGTTTTGGGATGAAATTCAACTACCTTACCGAGCTAGTGAAGGGGAAAGGTTTTAAGATTTTTGATGAGGCAGAAGAGATAATTGCCATCAATGTGGAGGGAGGAAACAAACTCACTCGTAAAGAGATTGATAAAATTACGGCTTACGTAAAAACTCCACAAGTAGGTGCCATGGGATTGATTTACTGTAGAGTAAATGAGGACGGTAGCTACAAATCATCGGTAGATAAATTTTACGATCAAGAAGAACTGGCCAAATGGGCTGCTGCCTGTGATGCCAAGCCAGGTGATTTGATTTTTGTGCTATCGGGTGATACGGCACAATCGCAAATGAACGACCTCCGACTGCACATGGGAGATATGATGGAATTGAGAGATGGTAAAGTCTTTGCTCCGCTGTGGGTATTGGATTTTCCACTCTTAGAATGGGATGAAGAAAGTGGAAGATTCCACGCGATGCATCACCCATTTACTTCACCAAAAAAAGAAGATTTTGCCTTATTGGAAACTGACCCGGGAGCTGTTAGAGCCAATGCGTACGATTTGGTAATAAATGGAGTAGAAATTGGCGGAGGCTCGATAAGAATTCACGACCGAGCAATTCAGTCTAGGATGTTCGATTTATTAGGGTTTACCAAAGAAGAAGCCGAAGCTCAATTTGGATTCTTGATGAGTGCTTTTGAATACGGAGCTCCACCACACGGAGGAATAGCTTTTGGCTTTGATAGAATTTGCAGCATTTTTGGTGGTTCAGAATCTATCCGAGATTACATTGCATTCCCAAAAAACAATAGCGGACGAGATGTTATGATAGACGCACCAGCACCTGTAGATTTGGCTCAATTGGAGGAATTGGGACTAAAACTTGATCTATCTGAAAAGAAATAATAGTGGAGCAGAAAAACCATTGTTAAGCACATTCTTGACAATAGATTTCTGAACGGAGTAAGGAATAACAAACAGAAAAAAACATAATAAAAAAAGGCGATTCTCACGAATCGCCTTTTTTTATATTCATCTGTCGTATATCATAAGTCAACAAGTGCTATGTCATTACTTTAGCTCTTTTTGCAAATACTTTCCTGTGTGGCTGCGCTCTACTTGACACAATTCTTCAGGAGTACCCGCAAACAGTAATTCACCTCCTTTGCTTCCTCCTTCGGGACCAATATCGATGAGGTGATCGGCCGATTTTATTATGTCCATGTTGTGTTCTATCACCAGCACTGTATTTCCATTATCTACCAACCTATTGAGCACATCAAGCAAGAGCTGAATGTCTTCGAAATGCAATCCTGTGGTTGGTTCATCCAGAATGTAAAAGGTGTTTCCTGTGTCTTTCTTGGACAATTCGGTGGCTAGTTTTACTCGTTGCGCCTCTCCTCCACTAAGAGTTGTGGAAGGCTGACCTAAAGTTAAGTAACCCAACCCCACCGAAAGAAGTGTTTCTAATTTCCGATGAATTTTAGGGATTTTTTCAAAAAACTTCACTCCTTCGTCTATCGACATCGAGAGTACATCATTGATGGATTTCCCCCGATATTTTACTTCGAGTGTTTCGCGGTTGTATCGTTTTCCGTTGCAGGCATCGCATTGCACATGCACATCGGGAAGAAAATTCATTTCTATGGTTTGCACTCCCGCCCCACGACATTCTTCACACCTTCCTCCTTTTACATTAAAAGAAAACCTTCCTGGCTTGTACCCTCGGATTTTTGCCTCGTTGAGCTCGGCAAACAAACTTCTTATCTCCCCAAACACCTGCGTATAAGTGGCAGGATTGGACCTGGGTGTACGACCAATGGGCGATTGGTCTATCTCTATCACTTTGTCTATGTGTTCTAGTCCTTTTATTTTTTTGTAGGGCAATGGTTTTTTTACCCCATTGTAAATGTGTGCATTCAGAATTGGGTAGAGGGTTTGGTTGATCAAACTAGATTTTCCACTCCCCGACACACCCGTGACACAAATCATGTTGCCGAGCGGAATTTCCAGGTCTACGCCTTTGAGGTTGTTCCCGGCAGCACCTGTCAGTGTCAAGAAATTTTCTTTGTTGTTTCTTCGTTCTGTGGGCACTACTATTTCTTTTGTTTCTTTGAGGTAATCGATCGTACTAGATGAAAACTCATCCAGTTTGCTAGGCTCGGTTGCGACCAAAATTTCACCTCCTTTTACCCCAGCACCTGGGCCTATATCAATCAGGTAATCGCACTCTAGCATGATGTCTTTGTCGTGCTCTACCACAATCACAGAATTGCCAATGTCTCTCAGTTTTTT
>JALRIS010000207.1 GCA_023255335.1 Flavobacteriales bacterium
TATTAAGTATGATGGTGTGTAATTCGGTTCATGAATTGATTTCGAACTACACGGATAAATCAGAGATAAAATGGCCTAATGATTTGTTGATTGAGCGAGAGAAAGTGTGCGGAATTTTAATTGAAAACTCCATTCAAAAAAATCACTTGAGTAAATCGATTGTTGGAATTGGGCTGAATGTTTCTCAACGACAATTCGCAGAAAAAAGCAGCGCTACTTCTCTTCAAATCCACTCGAATAAAGAGCTGGATAAAAAAGAAGTTTTGAAGGAGCTCCTTTCGATTTTGGATAAGAATTATGCGATCTTATCTCAGGGAAATCAATTGGCAATAAAAAATTATTATTACGAACACCTAACAGGGTACAAAACTGAATTGCCCTATGAATGGACAGATTCAAAAGAGCGATTTATTGGAGAAATATTGGAGGTTGAGGATACTGGGTTAATAAGAATGAAAATCAATCAAAAAAAAATCAGGATGATTGAGTTGAAAGAGATTAGGATTCTAGCCAACTAATCTATTCAGCGTTAATGTCATGAGTGGCACTCTCATTCATCATTGGATTTTCTCTTTTGAGATTCATGCTGATATGTATATTGAGCATTTATCGAAAGACGAGAATTACAATATTTTTAATTCATCTTAACATTCAGATTCCCGCCTTCACAGGAATGACATTTCACTTTTGAATAATATAAAATCTATTAATTCGCTCAATATTCATCTGTCATTCCCTCGCAGGAGGGAATCTAAAAACAAGCAACTTGTATATGAATTAGATTCCCTCCTGCGCAGGAATGACAAACCACAAAATGCTTTTATATTATTTATCAATTTCTTGAGTTGAGACTGTCAACGTTCGCATGAATGACAAGATGGAATTATAAAATAGTGATAAAAAAACCCCAACTGATAAAATCAGTTGGGGTTTACAATTAACTCCATTCTAGGTCTTACAAATGAATCACTTCATCGTAAGCAGCTGCGGCTGCTTCCATTACGGCTTCGCTCATAGTTGGGTGAGGATGTACAGTCTTGATGATGTCATGACCTGTAGTTTCTAGTTTTCTTAAAGCTACAAGCTCTGCAATCATTTCGGTTACGTTACTTCCAATCATGTGTCCACCGAGTAATTCTCCATATTTGGCATCAAATATAAGTTTCACAAAACCATCTTTGTGACCTGCTGCACTGGCTTTTCCAGAAGCAGAGAAAGGAAACTTCCCAACTTTGATGTCGTATCCAGCTTCTTTTGCTTGTGCTTCGGTCATCCCTACTGAAGAAACTTCTGGCGAACAGTAAGTACATCCAGGAATATTTCCGTAATCCAATGGTTCTGGGCTGTGTCCAGCTATTCCTTCTACACAGATAATTCCTTCGGCCGATGCCACATGAGCCAGTGCTGCACCTGGCGTACAATCACCAATGGCGTAGTAACCCGGAATATTTGTTTGGTAGTTTTCGCTTACCAAAATTTTTCCTTTATCAGTTGCAATTCCTACTTCTTCTAGTCCTATGTTTTCGAGGTTGGCTTCGATTCCGACTGCCGACAATACCACGTCACATTCTATTTTCTCTTCTCCTTTTTTTGTTTTTACCGTTACCGAACATCCTTTAGAAGTTACGTCTACTTTTTCTACCGAAGAACCAGTCATTATTTTAATTCCTTGTTTTTTGAAACTCTTTTCTAATTGTTTTGATACATCCACATCTTCTACCGGTACAATGTTTGGCATGTATTCTACGATGGTCACTTCAGTTCCCATGGCGTTGTAGAAGTAGGCAAACTCCACTCCTATAGCTCCAGAACCTACTACTACCAATCTTTTTGGTTGTTTTGGCAAAGTCATTGCTTCTCTGTACCCAATGATGTTTTTTCCATCCTGTGGTAAGTTTGGTAGCTGACGAGATCTTGCTCCAGTAGCAATGATGATACTCTCGGCAGAGTATTCTGTCACTTTTCCGTCCGCTGCAGTTACTGCCACTTTTTTACCTGGCAATACTTTCCCCATTCCCTCAATTACTTCAATTTTATTCTTCTTCATCAAGAATTTTACTCCTCCACTCATTCCTTCTGCTACTCCTCTACTTCTTTTTACAACAGCATCAAAATCATGTTTTGCTTCTTTTACAGAGATTCCGTAGTCTGCTGCGTGATTAATATATTCAAAAACGTTGGCACTTTTTAATAATGCTTTTGTAGGAATACATCCCCAGTTTAGGCAAATTCCTCCTAAACTTTCTTTTTCAATGACAGCTACCTTAAGTCCTAACTGCGAAGCTCTTATGGCTGCAACATATCCACCTGGTCCTGTTCCTACTATTATTACGTCATAGTTCATAGTTGTATTCTTTTTTTAGATTGTGAGTGCTAAATTAATAAATATAGCTTTAATAATTAAAGGGAAACTAAAGTATTGTTTCAAAAATCTCGTTTGTCAATTTTTTTTCTTGAACTCTTTATTTCTGCATTTATTTTTTTGTCTTTCATCCTTTTGCGCTTCACCGAATTCGGTATCGAAGACTTTTTTCTCAACTTCTCTTTTTTCAATGCCTCTTCAAGAAGCTTTTTAAGTTTATATAAAGACTTTTTTTTGTTCTTCATTTGGGAGCGATATTCTTCCGTTGAAATTCTCATAACATCTCCAGAAATGTACCCCTTGCTCTTTGCTCTTATCAACTCTTTCTCCTCATCAGATACCTCGACAGATTCTTTGAAATTCCACACAAGTGTTACTCTCGATTCCGTTTTATTTAAGTACTGCCCTCCTTTTCCACTACTTCTGGAAGTTTCGAAAGTGAATTCTGACTGAATTTGTTCTATAAGTTGAGTTAAGTTTTTCATCGTGGCTGTAAAATGATTATTAGTTGCCAGTTACAAGTATAGGATTTTATGAACAACATACTCGAACTAGCTTATCAAAAATACAACTATGTCTTTGGCTTGACAAAGATGATACATTGGGTCAAGTATAGACTTAGAATCATAATTTCAACATCACTATACTATTTTCTCTCTTCTCTATTTTCTACAAGCCATCAAATCCGATATAATATAAATCAATGAATCGCACTTCGCCACTCCAAGCCTTCACATATCTTCCCTTCTATTTCGTTTAGCTCTTCAAGTCTTTTGTAGATAGTATCTTTGTCCCAATACATCAATG
>JALRIS010000227.1 GCA_023255335.1 Flavobacteriales bacterium
ATAGAAACTATAAATTAAGATTCAAAACATATTACCCTAATTTTTTAAGTAATTCAGGAAAAATTAAGTCATTTACAAAAGTTCGTTTGCGATGTTTGCCAAAGTACTTCTTTCCTC
Source organism: Flavobacteriales bacterium (assembly GCA_023255335.1). Taxonomy (GTDB): domain Bacteria; phylum Bacteroidota; class Bacteroidia; order Flavobacteriales_D; family CAJJDF01; genus CAJJDF01. Next base: position 118 of record JALRIS010000227.1, read on the forward strand.
CTTCAAAAGTTGAATGTGACTAAAGATATCTTGACCTCTAAATTTATCAATAACATAAGCTAATCCATTTGATTTTTCATCTAAGTAGGGTGTGTCAATCTGTTTTAGGTTAATAGTAGGGAAAGCAGAAGAAAATGGTGTTTGGTGTAAGTTAAGTAATCATTAATTCAATTATTTTTGATTCATGAGTTGTTCTATTTCTGGAATGGTACGAGGAACGCACCTTGACAGGTTCTCTGGTTTGCGAGGGGTGATGAGTATATCGTCTTCTATTCGCACACCAATGTTCCACCACTTTGGGTCGCAGTCTGAGTTTGCAGGAATGTATATTCCGGGTTCTACCGTGATAATTTGTCCTGGGGTTAGTTTTCCATAACTTCCCACATCATGAACATCTAAACCTAGGTAGTGAGACGTACCGTGCGGAAAATATTTCTTTACGTCCATTTTATTTTTAATGATTCCTAATTTCAACAACCCATCTGCGATCACATTATTGGCTACTTGGCCGGCAATCCAAAAACTATTGCCTGCGATACAGGAATCTATTCCAATAGATTGCGCTTTTAGCACCAAGTTGTAAATAATTGCTTGTTCTTTCGAAAACTTGCCATTTACGGGAATCGTTCGGGTAACATCTGCGGTGTAGCCATGGTATTCGGCACCAATATCGCTCACTAGTAGGTCATTATGAGTAAACATTCTCCGATTGCTTGTATAATGCAGGATACACGAATTTCCACCACTTCCGTGGATAGAGGGAAATCCGGCTTGTTCAGCTCCTTCATTTTTGAAATGAAATTCTACCAAGGCTTCTGTTTGGTACTCTGCCATTTCGGGCGTAATATTTTTCATTAGTTCTTTCTGTGCTTTACACGTTATCTCAATGGCTTTTCGCATGATCACAAGCTCTTCTTGTGTTTTTATTTCGCGCAGTTGGGCAATAAAGTATCCAAGTTTCCTATTTCCTTTTTTTCTAACAGATTGGGCAAGAAATTGTTTTTTTAGATCGTACAGATCATATTCTGAACGAGTGTCTCGCGTATCTTCCGAATCTGGCAGAAAATACGTGTAATTCATTCCATCAATCTGGCAATTGGTTTTGTGAAATTCCGGAGTTGGCAAGACCATTTTTATTTTCAATAATTGTTTAACACCTTCTACTCCTAATCGTTTTCCTTGCCATAGTTCTTGTTTGTTATCTCTCGGTTGTACAAATATTACTTCATCCGTAAAAACTCCATTTATTTTTACAGGGTTTTTATAAATTAGAAGAAGAGAATGCGGTTCACGCAGACCTGTGAGGTAGTAAAAGTTTGGATCTTGATGGTACTCATAGTCCACATCATTTGACCTATTTCTTACTGGAGAGGAAAAGAATACAGCCATAGAACTATCTGGGAGTAACTCTCTTAGCTTTTCTCTTCGTTCTTGGTGAAAACTTGCCGGTAGCAAGTCCTTGTCGAAAACTCCAACTTCTTCAGCCAATATTGCCGACTTGGTAATGGAAAGATTTTCTTCTTGAGAAATACCTAAGAGACCACAGACGAGGAGTAGGAGAGTGAGGGCGGATGGGTGGAGAGATAGTTTCATGTGTTAAAAATACACAAAAAAAAGGATTAATAGGAATTGTGAAAACTACCTAAGGGTTACAAAAATTGCAGTACATAGGATCTTCAGTTTTGACATCATTGGGATACATTTTGTCTTTGGAATAATCGCACGACAGACATCTGTATGTATGAAGTAAAGTGGAATTGGTGGGAGATCCACATAACGAACAAGGCAGTCCTTTCTTACTATCTGTGACCGAAAATCCGGGTGTTTTACAGGAAGGGCAGGTAGTCTTTATTTTTTTTGCGAGCTGGTGAGCTGTTTCCTCAATTACTTTCATTCTTGTTGGGTTTCGCATCGCTCTCATATCGGTTTCAAGAGTAATTGTGGAATCGTTGTCGTTGAGTTGATTGTATACATTTATTAATTGGTCAAGGCTCGCAAAATCCTTACGAATTAGATTGTCTTTAGCTCCAGATCTTTTTAACAACACACCATGAGAGGGAAAGCCAATTTCTTGGGCAAATTTGGCTAATTCTTCTTCCTTCTTTATTTCCGTTTGACAAAAATTGGTGTCCGTACTGATAATTCTTGCCACTATTTCCAGGTTATTTTTTTTATCGATGAATATGAGATATTCGTCATCTGCAGGAACAAAAAACAAAGTAGGATGAGGTCCAAAAGAACCTTCGCTGGCAATAGCCAAGTCGCATAGATTTGCCTCCATGGCCAAGAGACATTTCTCTTTTACGGTTTCTAGAGGAGATTTTTTTCGTTCTATTTCTCCCGAAAAAGTTCCAAGTAAATCGGTGTCAAAGTTTTGTGAAACAACACAATGCACCCCAAATTCTTTTTCAAAAATGGGTGAAATGACCCGCTCTTTTTTGTGCTTGGTGGCAATAAGCAATGTACGACCAGCAAACAGTTTATTCAGTGGAGAATTCAATTGCTATCCCTTTTTTTTCTTCGTGAAACACTCCATTTTCAAACACTAAGTTTCCGTTTACAAAAGTGTGGGTAACCGAGGAATGGAAAGTTGTACCTTCTAGAGGTGACCAGCCGCATTTGTACAAAATATTTTCTTTGCTCACTGTCCATTCTGTCTCCAAATCTACCAGTACCAAATCAGCATAATATCCTTCTCGTACAAAACCTCTGTTGGTCATTTTGTAAAGAGAGGCTGGATTGTGACACATTTTTTCCACTATTTTTTCTAGCGAAATTTTTCCCTCTCTGTAAAATTCGAGTAGGCAATTAAGCGAATGTTGAACCATGGGTGCACCCGACATCGCCTTAAAGTAAGTTTGCTGTTTTTCCTCCAAAGTGTGAGGGGCGTGGTCGGTTGTAATTAAGTCAATTTTATCATCGAGTAGGGCAGTTAATAATCCTTCTTTATCTTTTTTTGATTTTATAGCAGGATTCCACTTTATCAAGGTGCCTTTTTTTTCGTAGTCTTCGTCAGAGAACCACAAATGGTGGACAGATACTTCTGTCGAAATATTTTTCTCCGATAAAGGGATATCATTTCTAAAAAGTTCTGTTTCTGCGGCAGTCGTTAAATGTAAAATATGAAGACGAGCATTGTGTTTGTTTGCTAAATCAATGGCTCTTACTGTTGCTTCGTAGCAAGCTTCCGTGCTTCTTATTGTTGGGTGAAACTTTACCGGAACGTCTTCCCCATATTT
>JALRIS010000012.1 GCA_023255335.1 Flavobacteriales bacterium
TTTTATCATCACTACATCTCCCTTTTTAACTTCCTTGGAGGGTTTTGCTTCTGACTCATTGATCAAAATTCTGTTTTTCTTACACGCTTCTGTGGCCTTACTTCGGGTTTTGTACAACCTCACCGACCATAAAAAAGAATCAATTCTTGGCATACAGTGAAGATAGTAAGATTTTAGTTGAAAATAAATTCGCTCTGCCCTTTTATTTTACCACCTTTGCGGGCTGAAGGTAACACTTACTCTATGTCAAATCCTCTGGTCTTTCAATTTATTTCTGACCTCTCAACCGTCCCAATTCCAACAGAACTGAACAATCCTTTTGGAAAAGATATTCCAGAAATTGCTCGCATTGCGTCTGCAGAGTTTCAAGAATTTATAAAAAAAGAAAAATCGAAATGGGAGTACGATTTTGCCACACAACGAGGAAAAATGTTCGGGGTGCTAGTGGTCAAAAGCAAGAAGAACGAATTGGGTTTTTTGGGCACCATGTCCGGTACTTTTCCGGGAAACAAAACCTGCAACAAGTTTGCGCCTTCGGTGTTTGATGTGGCTACTGACGATTATTTTATAAATAAAGGAATGACAGAGTTAACCAATCTGGGTAAAGCCATAAAGAACTCTACCAATCACCTAGAAATTAAAGCGCTCAAAGAGTGTAGAAAAAATAAGTCCTATCAATTGCAACGGAAATTATTTGAGAACTACTTCTTTTCTACATCTAAGGGAGTTGAGAAGAGTGTAAAACAAATCTTTGTGGAGTCGCTTGCAGGAAACCCTCCGGCTGCTGCGGGAGAATGTGCGGCTCCAAAATTACTCCAGTGTGCCTTTAACAACGAACTTACTCCGATTGCGATTGCCGAGTTTTGGTGGGGAAATCTCAGTAAAAATAAGGAAAGAAAACAGCTCGACTTTTACCCTGCCTGTGAAGATAAATGCAAACCTATCTTGGGGTATATGCTCGAAAACAACTCCTTGTTTTCGCTACCATAACCTCACATTCGCATAGCGAAACACTCCTCATTTCTACAAAAAAACGCCCATCTTTCGATGAGCGTTTTCTTAATAAATCAAAGAATTATGGGTTAAATATGGTTGTCTACCAATTCGAATTTTGCCATTTCGGGCAAATCATATTCTTTAGCCACTAACTTTTTGTGTACTGCTTCAAAGGCATCCAATGTTTCGAGCACGTCTTCTTTGCTGTGCGAAGCGGTAGGAATCAATCTGAAAATAATCATTCCTTTTGGAATTACTGGGTACACCACAATCGAACAGAAAATTCGGAAATTCTCTCGGAGGTCGTACGCTAAGTGCGTAGCTTCTTCGAGTGATCCTTGCATATAAACCGGAGTCACACACGAGTTGGTGTTTCCAATCTCAAATCCTCTTTCTTTCAATCCGTTTTGGAGCATATTTACATTCTCCCACAATTTGTTTTTGAAAGATAAATCACTTCTCATCATATCCAATCGTTTGAGCGCTCCTATTACAAATGGCATAGGCAATGACTTGGCATATACTTGCGAACGCAAATTGTATTTCAAGAAATCAATTACTTCTCTGCTTCCACCCAAAAATGCTCCAATACCAGCCATTGATTTGGCAAATGTAGCAAAGTACACATCAATTTGGTCTTGAACTCCTTGCTCTTCACCTGTTCCGTATCCAGTTTTTCCTAATACACCAAAACCGTGAGCATCGTCTACCAAGATTCTGAAGTTATATTGTTTTTTAAACTCCATAATCTCTTTCAGTTTACCTTGGTCGCCTCTCATCCCAAACACTCCTTCAGAAATTACCAAAATCCCTCCGCCAGTTTCATTGGCTAATTTTTCGGCTCTTTTTAGGTTTTTTTCAAAACTCTCCATGTCGTTGTGTTTAAACATGTATCGTTTTCCTTGGTGCATTCGCACTCCATCAATGATACAAGCATGCGACTCTTGGTCGTACACAATCACATCATGTCTGTCTACAAGCGCATCTACACAGCTAGCCATGGCTTGGTACCCAAAGTTCACCAACAACCCAGCTTCCATTTTAGTAAAATCTGCTAGCTCGTTTTCTAATTGCTCGTGATACTTCGTGTTTCCACTCATCATTCGGCTTCCCATTGGGTAGGCCAATCCCCAGTCTGCGGCTGCATCGGCATCTACTTTTCTAACTTCTGGATGATTTCCTAATCCTAGGTAGTTGTTCAAACTCCAGTTTAGTACTTCTTTTCCATTAAACATCATTCTTGGAGCCAATTCTCCTTCTAACTTTGGAAACATAAAGTACCCTTCTGTTTTTGATCGGTATCTTCCTAGTTCTCCTCCTTTGGCGATTTTGTCAAATAAATCTGTCATCTTTCTTACTTGTTGTTGTTGTTAAAATAAAATTCGTTGATTACTGTGGTTAATTCATCCTCTTTTTCTGAGGAATATCCGTTTTCTTTTTGCCAATCAAAATCATAAAATTTTGATAAATATTTACTTCCGTGATCACTAAATAAAAGTACTACGGTGTGGCTTTTATTAAGTCCTGGAGCAATTGCCTTGAGCCCTTCAATAGTTGCTCCACAAGATCCTCCTGCCATTATCCCTTCGGTGCGTGCAAGTTTCAAAATATTCTTCACACTTTCCTTGTCTTCTACTTTGATAAACCGATCTATATTTTCCATCAGAACATTAGGAGGAATAATGTCTTTCCCCACTCCTTCGAGCATTGTTTTTCTTTTTAGACTTGTGTCGTATTCTCCCGTTTCGTGGTAATGCTTAAGCACAGAGCCTTCGCTATCCACGGCAGTTACATCAACGTCTTCATTTTGTTCTTTTAGAAATTTTGAAATTCCAGAAATGGTACCTCCTGTACTGGCAGATGAAATAAAGTGTGTTACTTTTCCTCCGGTTTGTTCCCATATTTCGGGACCGGTGGTTTGGTAATGTGCGCCAAAATTGTCAAGGTTGTAATTTTGATTGATGTAAAAAGCATCGGGTATTAGTTTACTCAGCCTTTCTGCCGACTTGTAATAAGATTTTGGGTCGTCAGCCTTTACGTTACTTGGGCAAAGCACTACTTTGGCTCCTAGCGCTTTTATGGCGTTTATTTTTTCGGTAGAGGATTTGTCTTTTACACATACAACACATTTGTACCCTTTTATGGCACAAATCATGGCTAAACTAAACCCTGTATTTCCCGAGGTTGCTTCCACTAGTGTAGAAACTCCTTTGGTGAGTTTTCCTTCTTTTTCTGCGTGCTCAATCATGTTGAGGACAGTTCTGTCTTTTACAGAGTGTCCTGGGTTGAACCCTTCCAGCTTAGCATACACATTTGTGTCGTACATTTCACTTAAGCCGTGTAGTTTTATCATTGGAGTTTTTCCAATGGAATCTAACAGGGATTGTTGGGCTTTATTCATGTTTTTTATCTTCGGTTACTAGTTTTTTTTGTGCAGAAAGTCTGATTGTCGTGTGTTATTTCCCTTTTACCGAATCTTTTTCAAGCTTAAATAGTAAAGTGTTTCCATCGTGGTTTTTGAACAATTGCCACAATTCGTCTTCCATCTGCTCTTGCGACTTCTGCCAACGCCACTCGCATTCTTTTAAGTGATAAGTATAATATTTAGACACGCCATTGAACTTACTCAATCTATTTTTTACATAAGTCAAGAATCGGTTAGTTCTGCTTCCTTCTTCGTTGCTAAAAGAGATGTACTTTATGTACTTATGCTCTTTTATTCCTTTGTAATATTTTTTTAATGTTTCTGGAACCGATTCTTCTATATGTAACACTCCCTTTTTTACTGTTTCAGAAAAATGTTCTGCAAAATTGTATGGCTGATAGATGTGAAGATTGTCTCCGTTCTCTACCACTACAACTAATTTATCTTCCTCCCCTTGCAGTTTTCCTGTTACAAAATAGTTGTACAAAGAATTTACGTAGTCTATTGATAATGAGTAACTACTTGCGGTCTTTTCTAATTTTTCTCTTTGGTGTGTATAGATACATTTTCTGAATATAGAGTAATATCTATTGATAGTTTTTCGGTTGAAACCCAGCAATAAACTAGCCTTTGTGGCATCAACATCTGCACAAAAGTATTTAATAATTTTTTTTACTTTATATGGGCTTAACTTACTGTTTTTCATTGTTTTATTAAGCTTTTTTCACTTTTTGGTGGTCTAGCTAGAAAACAAATGTAGGTATTTTTGGTAAGATTTTAACAGATTGAGTGTGAAAAAATGAGGAACTAGTGAACGCTTCGTTGTTCATTTCCTCTACATTCGACTTTGTTTTTCCTCTGTTATTCTGGCCTCCGAGCACAAATTTTATTCTTTGAGTAGGGCAACTACAATTTTATCAACTATCTATACCTAAGACTCTCTTAGTAACGTTCTTTTTTAAGGGAGGAGAACTCCAAATGATTCTTTTGAGCATTCTTATAAATTTGTCTTACTCCAATATTTCAAGAAGAATAGTTCTTCTATTTAAACCCGGAGAAATAAAAAAGTCCTTAGCTCACAAGAACTAAGGACTAATTACTCTCAACTTGAGACTAACTTCTACTCCACCCAATCGGCATAGAACATATTCGTTTCTCTTGTTCCTCCGTTGTCTCTGTTGGAAGAAAACACCAGTTTTTTACCGTCTGGCGAAAACATGGGAAACGAATCAAACGCTTTGTCATAAGTGATTTGCTCCAATCCAGATCCATCTAGGTTTATCATAAACAAATTGAACGGAAATGATTTTGTTTTGTGGTTGGAACTAAAAATAACTTTTTCTCCAGAAGGGTGAAAAAATGGTGCCCAGTTTGCTCCTCCCAAATTGGTGATTTGCTGCATGTCGCTTCCATCTACATTACACACAAATAATTCCATAGCTGTTGGCTGCACCAACCCTTTTGCTAGTAATTCTTTGTATTCTTTCTTCTCCAACTCAGTTCTTGGTCGAGAGGCTCTAAAAATTAACTTTGTTCCATCTGGCGAAAAGAAAGCACCTCCATCGTATCCAAGTTCGTTGGTTACTTGTTTGATGTCTGTTCCGTCAATATTCATGGTGTACAATTCCAAATCTCCCGAACGATCAGAAGTAAATACAATTAAATCTCCTTTGGGCGATACTGTTGCTTCTGCATCGTATCCATCACGAAAAGTCAATTGTTTTTTTTGGTTTCCTTTGAGGTCGGCTACAAAAATATCGAACGTGCTGTAAATTGGCCATACATATTTGTCTCCTCTTGGAGGCTCGGGTGGACAAGCCGAATCTCCTAAATGAGTGGATGCATAAATAATAGTAGAATCCCCTGGCATAAAATAACTACAAGTGGTTCTTCCCAATCCTGTACTTACCAATTGTGGAATTGTACCATCGCTCAGGTCTTGGTCGATTGGCATCACATAAATTTGGTCGCATTCAGCTCCCCATTTTGGGTTTTTTGCCTGAAATACTAAACTTTTATTATCAAAACTCCAGTAGGCTTCTGCGTTGTCTCCTCCAAAGGTAAGTTGCTTGATATTGGCTAAATGAACTTCCTCTTGGGGTTCTTCCCATTTTTCTGTTTCTCCTGAATAAGAATCTCCTTTTTCTTTGTTACCTCCACAACTTATGGCTAATGGAATGAATAAAAATGCTATGTGTTTTTTCATTGTTTGGTTATTTTGAGCAAAAATAAGGGTTCTTATTGAATCAAAACATAACGAATATCATAAAAAAGGAAGAAGAGGATATTGTATCTTTGTGGCGTTGGATGTTTTCCTTCAATTAATTAATCTTTAAAAACTAAACTACAAAAAGATGAAATTCATTTATACTTTTTTCACTTGTCTCTTATTGGTTGCATGTGGTACTCCAAAATCCACTGACACCCCAATTTCGCTTCTTGATGATTACACAACAGATGTTACATACCTCGCTCACGACTCTCTCGAGGGAAGAGAAGTGGGAACAAAAGGTGAACTGATTGCAGCAGAGTACATAGCTGCCAGAATGAAAGAGAACGGGTTACTACCAAAAGGTGATGAAGGGAGTTATTTTCAGATTTTTACACGTAAAATGAAAGCGCATCCTCACGATACCGTGGGTATAGGTGACAAAATAGAGGGACGAAATGTACTGGGATATATTGACAATCAAGCTGAAAAAACGCTTGTAATTGGTGCTCATTACGACCATTTGGGTTACGGAGAAGAAGGGTCTTTGGCTGATAGCGCGGGACAAATTCACAACGGTGCAGATGACAATGCTAGTGGCGTTGCTGCTATGCTCGGTTTGGCAAGAAAACTCAAGGGGAAAAAACTCCGAACCAATGTCTTATTTATTGCTTTTACTGGAGAAGAAAAGGGACTTTGGGGTTCCAATTATTTTGTAAAAAATGCGACCGTACCTACTTCAGAAATGGCTTACATGATTAATATGGACATGGTGGGTAGGTTAGATTCTAACAACCGTTTGGCAATTTATGGAATTGGTACTTCTCCAATGTTTCGACCTATACTAGATTCTTGTAATACATTTGGTTTTCAGTCCAAATTTGATTCTTCGGGAGTAGGTCCTTCTGATCATACTTCTTTTTATCTTGAGGATGTTCCTGTTCTTCATTTCTTTACGGGTCAACACAAAGATTACCACAAACCTACAGACGATACTGAATTTATAAATTTCGAAGGAATCGAAAAAGTTGCTGATTACATAGAAAAAGTAGTGATGAGCCTGAATCAGTATGATTCTATTCCGTTTACCAAAACCAAAGAAAAATCAGAAAAAGCGCGAGCCTTTAAAGTAACTCTGGGAGTGATTCCTGATTATCTTTTTGACGGAAAAGGCATGAGAATAGATGGAGTGAAAGAGGATAGACCTGCAGCGAAAGCCGGAATACAAAAAGGAGATGTTGTAGTAAAAATGGGAGAATTTGATGTAAACTCCATGAAAGATTACATGAATTGCCTGAGCAAGTTTGAAAAAGAAAGTACTCACCAAGTAATTGTGCTAAGAGATTCTCAACAACTAGAAATGACTGTGACTTTTTAGTAGGTAAATTGATCACATAAAAAAAGGGAGAAACATCAGTTTCTCCCTTTTTTTATGTGATCAATTTACCGACTAAAACGTCACAGTCATTTCTAGTTGTTGAGAATCTCTCAGCACAATTACTTGGTGAGTACTTTCTTTTTCAAACTTGCTCAGGCAATTCA
>JALRIS010000171.1 GCA_023255335.1 Flavobacteriales bacterium
AATTAAAAATAAAAATTACGGGCATATTGAACAGGACCACCAATAAAAGTGCGAGTAGAATTAATTTTTGTTCGTGTCTTTTTTTCATCAAGAATAAATATAGGTTTTTTACACCAAAAAACAGCATTGAGATTTTTCTCAATGCTGTTGAAGGTTAAAGTGATAATGCTTTTAGTGGCTTTGAGCTTCGCCCGCACCACTTGGAATTCGAATACTTTCTACCATTTCCTGTACCTCTTGAGGAGGAGCTGGCGTAAGTCTGGAAACTACGACCGATATGACCACATTAATGATCATGGCAATTGTACCAAAACCTTCAGGTGAAGTACCAAACCACCATTCAGATTGAGGAAGTGGATCCATTACACCAATCAATCCGGTTTTGAATCGAATCATGTAGAACAACATAAGAGATATTCCAACTACCATTCCTGCAATAGCGCCCTCTTTGTTCATTCGTTTGTCGAAAATCCCTAGTATTATGGCGGGAAAGAAGGAAGCAGCTGCCAAACCAAATGCCAAGGCCACTACTGCAGCTACGAATCCTGGAGGATAAATTCCAAATAATCCAGCAATGATAATAGCCACCAATATGGAAATTCTTGCAACTCTAAGTTCTCCTTTGTCAGAGATGTCTGGTTTGAATTGTTTTTTTACCAAATCATGCGAAACGGAAGTAGAAATCACGAGTAATAAACCGGCTGCAGTTGATAATGCCGCTGCAATTCCTCCGGCTGCAACTAGAGCGATAACCCAATTGGGTAAGTTGGCAATTTCAGGATTGGCAAGCACCATAATATCCCGATCCACATACAGTTCGTTCTTCTCTTCGGGATTTGGGTTTGAAATAACTCTTTCTTGGAACAATCCACGTGTTGGTTCTCCTTCGGAATTGTACACGAAATTTGGCTTTTTCCCTATAATTGAGCTTCCGTTGACATACTGAATCGCCCCGTCTCCGTTTTTATCACTCCATGCAATTAGTCCAGTATTTTCCCAGTTGGTAAACCATTGTGGCATTTCTTCATATTTTTTGTTACTCACGGTTTCGATTAAGTTTGTCCTCGCAAAAACCGATACTGCTGGAGCTGCAGTGTACAAAATAGCAATGAGTAGTAAAGCGTATCCAGCAGATTTTCTTGCGTCTTTCACCTTAGGAACGGTAAAAAACCGAACTATAACGTGTGGTAATCCAGCGGTTCCAACCATTAGTGCCATAGTAATAGCAAATACATCCCACGTGGATTTGCTTCCGCTAGTGTATTCCTTAAACCCTAACTGGGTGTGCAATGTATCGAGCTTGTCGAGTAGGTAGGTTCCATCTTCTACTTTTCCTCCCATTCCCAGCTGCGGAATAGGGTTTCCAGTCATTTGCCACGAAATAAATACAGCGGGTACCAAAAAAGCAAAAATAAGCACACAGTACTGAGCAACTTGTGTGTAAGTAATACCTTTCATTCCTCCCAAAAAGGCAAATACAAGTACCACGGTCATTCCAATTATTACCCCAAAGGTAATATCTACTTGAAGGAATTGAGAAAATACAATTCCTACTCCTCTCATCTGACCAGCTACATAGGTAAATGATACGATTAATGCACAAAAAACAGCAACGGTTCGTGCGATGTTTGAGTAATATCTATCCCCAATAAAATCAGGAACGGTGAACTTACCAAATTTACGAAGATAGGGAGCTAATAACAGCGCCAAAAGGACGTATCCTCCCGTCCATCCCATTAAATAAACGGATCCATCATACCCAACAAAAGAAATAATTCCTGCCATTGAAATAAAGGAGGCTGCGCTCATCCAGTCTGCGGCTGTGGCCATTCCGTTCGCCAAAGGAGATACTCCGCCTCCTGCGACATAAAATTCTTTGGTTGATCCGGCTCTTGCCCAAATAGCAATACCAAAATACAGGGCAAATGTTACCCCTACCAATATCCAGGTCCATAATTCTACACTCATAATAGTTTTTTTTAAAAGTTTATAATCTGTTTGTTTTATTCGTCAAAGCCGTATTTTTTGTCTAGTTTGTTCATCAATCGTACATAGACAAATATGAGCACAACAAATACATAAATAGAGCCTTGTTGTGCAAACCAAAATCCGAGTTTAAATCCGCCCAATGAAAATTCATTGAGAGCATCTTTAAATAGGATTCCTGCTAAGTAGGACACGGAGAACCATATTGCTAAAAGCAGAGTGAGGTATTTCACATTCTCTTTCCAATAGGCATTTGCATGTTTCTGTTTTTCTTCCATTGTAGGGTGTTTTTTATAAATAAATCATTGCTTGAAGCCTGACTGTTCCTTGTTTAGTTGCTCCAAATTCTTGGTTTTGATATTCTAAGGTAATTTTGGAATTGTGCCCACTCATATAGGCGTTGATTCCAATTCCAAGGGTGGTTCTGTTGTCTGGAGTTGCGTCATAGGAATGAGTTCCATAAGAAAGGTAGGGTTGAAATCTAGTTTTGTTTTTCGCTCCAGGAAGGACGTAGCCCAAATGACCGTAAATCATGGTTCCTGTGCCGTAGGCGCTAAAGAGATAGTCTGTGCCGTAATCGTTTAATTGAAGGGTTGCATAAGCCGTGATGGCTGCATTTTTATTCCCTATTGGAGATTCGTAAAACGCATCAATGGCTAACAGATTAACATTTTGCCCGGAGATTTTTCCGCTAGAGTCCGCCACTGCTGCTCCATTTGGATGAGCGTGAAAGCCAGCTCCCAGATTAAAAATTCTTTTTGAACCTAAGTAGCTACCCACTTTGTACGGCAAGAAATTGGATTCTTGGTCTAGGAAGTTGTATTCAAAATATCCGGCATACGCAAAGCCTGCAGTTTTTGACCCTAGCAATCGTCTTCCGCCAAAAACAGCTGTTCCGGTAGAGTCTGGCGTTCTTCCATCAAGGCCATTTGTCAAGGCTTCGTTTATGGCCACTCTATATTGGAGTTTGCCAAATTTTCCTTTTGCAAAAATTCCAAGATGCCTTGCAAATTGATCTGAAAGGCCAATAGTACTCCATGATTGGCGATTATTGTCCAAGGTCATCATGTTGAGCGTACTCTGATTGTTTAATCTCGAGATACCATTGAAGTAGTGAAGTCCTGCACCTATCGTATGGTTCTTGTGTATGTTGTATTGGCCCCAAAAATCGTGAAAGAATAACTGAGACCGGTCACCCGTTCCGATTGGACTCATGTTATTGGCCGTTAAACTATTCAGCCCAAAATGTGAGAGAATTAGAAACTTATCGGTAATTTGTGAGAACATAAGAACCCGCGCTCTCCTGAGATTAAAGCTAAGTTGATGTTGATTGGCTGCGGAAAACTCAGCGTAATTTGCTTGAATTTGAGCCCAAGAGATAAACCTAATGTATTTTTTACCCGTTGAGTCGAATTTGATTTTGTAACCGCCAGTATAATCTGGAGATCCTTGTGAATAAAAACATTGAGTACCAGAAAGGATTCCGATACTCAATATTAGTAATAGTTTTTTCATAAGACGTTTTTTAAATTTTGGTTAATAATTTTGGTCTTGTGTGCAGAATAAAATTATTAACAAAACGTCCTCAAAAAAAAACAACTATAGTTAATTGTTAATTAATTATAGTTATTCTCTAAATCGCTCCCATTTTATGAGCATAAACTTGTCTCCAAGCTCAGTAACCACTACTCCTGCTCCAGATAAATTTTCTTTCTTCTGAAAGTAGTTTCCAAGTTCCTCGCTGTTCAATATTTTGTAGGTGGGGTGATAATTTGTGTGGGCAGGTCGCTTAATATTATATTTTTTTACCCAATTGAGAATCGTCACGTGTGAGATCCCGAGAATTCTCTCTATTTCTCGGTAAGTCAATCCTTCCAGATAAAGCTGAAGCGCTTTGTTTACGTAGTAGTTGTCTATTTTTTTACCAATTTTGTTTACGCTAAAGTAGTAGTTGCATTCTTTGCATTTGTACCGTTGACGTTGGTTGACTATTCCGCTTTTAATGTAGGAAGAAGAAGTGCAATTGGGGCAAGTTTTCATAAGAACTATATTAAGTAAGCATAAATATATTAAATTAGCAACAAAATAGTTGCGAATCGTTCCATAATTTAATAAAAAAACCCGAATCTCATGACTGAAATTCGGGTTTTAAACTATTGTTGTCTTTCTAATCAAGAGTCTATAATATCTGACTCCTAACTACCAGCTCGACTTACATCATTCCTGGCATTCCTCCCATTGGTGGAGTTGCATGATGATGATCTTCTTCTTTTTCTGGAATATCTGTGATAACGCATTCCGTTGTCAATAGCATACTTGCAATTGAGGCAGCGTTTTC
>JALRIS010000188.1 GCA_023255335.1 Flavobacteriales bacterium
CAAAACGCTCCGAGTAAAGAAAATTGAAAAATCTTCTACTGCTCCTCTTTCAGAAAACGCTATTTGTTGGGGACTTTGTACGATTGGTGTTGTTTGGGGCACTCAACCTACTGTAATCAGCGATCCTTCTCCCATTAATGCAGGAGCCACGGTTCTTTATTCAGGACATTTGTACCCCAAATTAGATCACGGTACGAGCGAGTTTAGATATGTGTTTTATGACGTAGCAAACCCTACGGATAGTACTTGGGTGGACGTAACTTTTAATATCACCAACCCTAACATGGTAAGCCTGGTTGAAGGAAAAAAAGAAACTTCCTTGAAACTTTTTCCAAATCCAGCAACTACAGAATTAAACGTTAAGTTGAACTCTAATGAACACAACAAAAGAGTTGAAATAATCGATCTTTTGGGAAAACAAGTGTATAATAAAATAGTCCCTACCGACAATGCAAACTTTAAAATCAACACGAGTAATTTTAAACCTGGAATTTATTTCGTGTCTGTAAAATCAGACAACAAAGCAATAAAAACAGAAAAAATCATTATTACACAATAAGCCGATTCATACTTATTCAAAAAGAGGAGCTATTTAGCTCCTCTTTTTTTTGAAATATACTCAGGTAGTGACCGAAATACTTGATAAATCCTTATATTTATCGCTTTCATAAAATTTATATCAATAAATGATCACATATCTGAACGGAAAATTAGTAGAAAAAAACCCTGCAAACGTGGTAATTGAGTGCAATGGAATTGGGTATTACGTTCACATATCACTACAAACTTATTCCAAAATAGGGAACCAAGAATTGTGTAAAATCTATACGTATCTCTCCATCAAAGAAGACTCGCATACTCTTTATGGATTTGCAGACACTCAGGAAAGAGAGTTGTTCAAACAATTAATTTCTGTTTCTGGAGTTGGTACCAACACGGCTCGGATGATGCTATCCTCAATGACTTCTAGCGAACTTGTTTCTTCCATTGCTTCCAATAACGTTACCTCACTCACAAGCATCAAAGGAATAGGCGGTAAGACTGCTCAGCGAATCATTTTGGACCTGAAAGATAAAATTCTTAAAACATCTGACACGTTAGACAACAAATCAGGATTAACGAACAATACAATTAAAAATGAAGCGTTATCTGCTCTTGTAGTATTAGGATTTGAGAAAAAAATGGCTGAATCCGCCCTAACCAAGATTTTGTTAAAAGAGCCAAACATTACGAATGTTGAAGAATTAATTAAAAAAAGTTTGAAAACTTTCTAAGAAAACTTTGAATCAGCAAACGAACATATCAATCAGAATTTTTCTGCTCATTGCATTGTCCTCTCTCTTTTTTGTGGGATATTCCTTAAAAGATGAGCCTAATATCGGAAAAGTCTACGTAGAAGAAACTTCGGATTTGTTGCTCCATATTGAGATTGATTCACCCGATATAGAACTTCAATATCCTTACATAAACACCAACAACCAATTTCGAACAAAGTCGAGTATTTTGGGGCTGGAGGACCCTCTCAACATAAAGAGAAGAACAAGATATAATTCGAAAACTGGTCGTTATGAATTCATTACAACCCTCGGAGATAGCAATAGTTTAACTTGGTCCTCTACCATGTCTCTGGAAGAATACCGAAAATACCAAGAGCAAAAAGCACAAGAAGACTACTGGAAAGAAAAAATTGCTGAAGACAACAGTACTAATTCAGGGAGTTTTGTCCCAAAATTAGACCAAAAAAACAGAGAGTTTGGCGATATTTGCGAGGGAAAACTGATAGAAATTAACCCTCAAGGTTCTGCCGAATTACGATTCGGATTAAACACTACCCGAACCGAGAATCCTGCAATTCCTGTGAAGCAAAGACAGCTCACAACGTTTGATTTTGGTCAACAAATTCAACTGAACGTTCAGGGGAGTATTTGTGATAAATTCAAATTGAATTTTAATTACAATACCGAAGCTACATTTGATTTTGAAAACCAAACGAAGCTAGCCTATGAAGGAAATGAAGACCAAATTCTTCAAAAAATTGAAGCAGGGAATGTCACCTACCCTATCCAGAATAGTTTGATTCAAGGAAGTCAAAGTTTGTTTGGATTAAGAACGGACCTTAAATTCGGAAAACTGAATATCTCGACAGTAGTCTCGCAAAACAGAGGTGAAAGAAAGGAAATCAACATCAAAAATGGAGCTCAACAAAAAGAATATGAATTACCGATCAATAACTACGAGGCAAACAGGCACTACTTCCTAAACCATTATCACAGAGACAACTACGACAAAGCCATGACCTCTCTGCCGAATGTTTCTAGTCAAGTTAGAATTACAAAAATCGAAGTTTGGGTAACGAACAGAGTCAACGATTTTGATGATACTCGAAACATTATTGCATTTTCGGATTTAGGGGAAACGAAAGTATTAGAAGGGAATCCACAAGGAATCTCTAACCCAAATGATGTACCTTCTAACAACGCAAATGGTTTGTACGGATTTTTATCAAGCACTCCTGGAGCAAGAAATTTAACGACCGTAACTTCTACCTTAAATGCAGTTACAGCTGCACCCGGTCCACTGGTGCAAAGCAAACATTACGAAAAGCTTGAAAACGCTCGTTTGTTGTCAGTTTCTGAATACAATTACAATTCGATCTTGGGGTACATTTCCCTCAACCAACCGCTGAATAATGATGAGATTCTGGGAGTTGCGTATCAATATACCTACCAAGGAAAAACCTACCAAGTAGGTGAATTTTCGACTGATGGAATAAAAGGGAATGATGCCTTATTTGTAAAAATGCTAAAAGGGACAGTGAATTCTCCTCAGAACAAAGTATGGGATTTGATGATGAAGAACATCTACTCTATTGGAGCCTACCAAATTAACCAAGAGAACTTTAAACTAGATGTGTGGTACAACAACCCAAAAACAGGAGTTGAAATCAACTACATTCCGCAACCCGGTGTCGACAATAAATTAGTGCTGCAGCTTATTGGATCAGACATCATTAACCAACAACAGCAGCCGTATCCAGATGGAGTATTCGATTTTATTCCACTTCAATACAATGGAAACAAAGTAGATAATGGAGGAACCATCAATCCACAAAATGGACGAATAATTTTCAGTAAAGTTGAACCCTTTGGTTCATACTTAGAAGAGCAACTACTTTCTGCAGGTGTTTCTCCCAGAGTAGTAGAAACGATCGCTTACAATGAATTATACGACAGTACCCAAACCATTGCCCTGCAATTTCCTGAATTAAACAGATTCAAAATTAAAGGGACCTACGAATCCGCCAATAGTTCCGAAATATCGCTCAATGCCTTTAATATTCCTCAGGGATCGGTGACGGTAACAGCAGGAGGTGTAAGATTAGTGGAAAACACGGACTACACCGTTGATTACAATATTGGGAGAGTTAAAATTTTAAATGATGGAGTCTTAAATTCTGGAACTCCTATCAAAATTTCGTTGGAGAGTAACTCACTGTTTACCTCGATTCAAAAAACAATGATAGGAACTCATTTTGACTATCAGTTCAACAAAAATTTTAACCTAGGAGCTACAATGCTCAGGTTATCGGAAAAACCAATGACCCAAAAAGTAAACATTGGAGACGAACCAGTAAGAAACACCATGCTCGGGTTGAATGGAAATTTCCAACAAGATGCTCCATTTTTAACGAAGTTAGTTGACCGTATTCCGTTTATTAATACCAAGGAAAAATCGAGCATTACTGCATCGGTAGAAGCTGCTTACCTTATTCCTGGGCATAACCCAGCAATTGGAGACGAAGGCCAGTCGTTTATCGATGACTTCGAGGGGAGTCAATCAGCGATTGACATCCGTTCGTTTAATACTTGGGTAATTGCCAGTGTACCTCAAGGTCAGCCAGATTTATTTCCGGAAGCCAGCATAATCGACAATGTGGATTACGGTAAAAACAGAGCACTTATAAACTGGAATGTGTACGATCCTTCTGTTTTTTACGAAGAGAGAGGCTTAGTTCCTGGATATATAGAAGCGGATGCGATTCAGCACAACCACACCATGCGTCTGGTACAAGAAAGCGAGTTGTTTCCTAATAGAAGTATTGATCCTACTGCAGGTCAAATTGATAGAATTGCCATGTTCAATTTAGCATTCTTCCCCTCAGAAAGAGGCCCCTATAATTTCGATACGGATCCTTCTTCCATTTCGAAAGGATTAGCAAACAATGGATTACTCAATGACCCAAGCTCAAGATGGGGAGGAATTATGCGGCAATTACAAACAAATGATTTTGAAAATGCCAATATAGAATACATCCAATTTTGGATAATGGAACCCTTCAACTCTACAGGTGGTGGAGACAATGACGATTCACCTAACTCTACAGGTGGAGAGCTCTACATTAATTTAGGAAATGTATCAGAAGATATTTTGCGAGATGGAATAAAAACATTTGAAAACGGACTTCCAACGGATGGAGTATTTGACCCTTCAACGCTCACTCAAACAGCCTGGGGAAGAGTTCCTACCGTTCAGCAAATCATCACCGCTTTTGACAATACTCCAGCAAGTAGAATATTTCAGGATGTAGGACTCGATGGGCTTTCGAGTAATCAAGAACAAGCTTTTTACACGGATTACGTAAATTGGGTTACTGCCTCTTCACTTTCTCCAGCGGCCAAAAACGCACTTCTGAATGATCCTTCGGGAGATGATTATACTTTCTACCGAAACGATGTATACGATAGTCAGACCGCAAATATAATCTCGCGGTACAAAAGGTTTAACGGACTAGAAGGAAACTCAGCAACGGACGAACAATCCCAATCAATAAATGCTGAAGGATACCCTACCTCCAAAACCACATTGCCAGACCTAGAAGACATAAACAGAGATAATAACTTGAACGAAACAGAAAGCTATTATCAATATAAAATCAACTTAAAGCCTGGCGACATGGAAGTTGGTAAAAACTACATTGTAGATAAGGTAATAAGAACACACAAAGCTTCTGGAAAGCAAGTGACTTGGTATCAATTTAGAGTACCAGTAAGAGAACCAAGCAAAGTTATTAACGGAATTCAAGACTTTAGATCGATTCGTTTTATGAGAATATTCATGAAAGGATTCCAGCAACCGGCCATTTTGCGATTTGCACGTCTCGAGTTGTTGAGAGGAACCTGGAGAAGATATGACAAAGACATCGTAGATGACGGAGAATATATTCAATCTGATCCTTCGGGAACGATTTTTAATATCTCGGCCGTAAATATTGAAGAAAACTCTGAAAGAAATCCAATTAATTACACCTTGCCACCAAATTTTCAGAGAGAAATTAACCCAAATTCTGCCGTTCAAGCCTACCTTAATGAGCAATCCCTTGAAATGGAGCTATGTGGATTAAAAGACGGTGTGGCGAAGGCGGCTTTCAGAAGTATTGATTTTGATGTATTGAATTACAAAAAAATCAAAATGTTTGTGCACGGTGAACAACATACCATATCGAACGATCCTGTGCAAGATGATGACGTGACAATTTTTGTGAGGATTGGAACTGATTTTCAGTACAATTATTACGAATACGAGATGCCCATAAAAATGACGGCATATGGAGCAGTCTCCGAATCGGATGTATGGCCTGAGGCAAACAACCTAGAAATTATTCTCCAAGATTTAAAAAATTTGAAAGTAGCTCGAAACAACTCTCTTGGAACAAATGCCTCGATTTTATCTGTGTTTGAACAAACCGTTCCAGGAAAACCAGACCACATTATCAAGGTGATAGGAAATCCAAACCTACGAGATCTCAAGACTATAATGATTGGGGTGAGAAATCCTAACAAAGACAAAGCACACCCTTGGCAACCAGATGATGGACGAGAAAAATGTGTAAAAGTATGGGTGAATGAATTGAGAATGGCGGATTTTGAAAATTCTGGTGGATGGGCAGCACAATCCAGGGTTCAAGCAACACTGGCCGACTTCGCTACTGTGTCACTAGCAGGACAGATGAGTACTCCAGGGTTTGGAGGAATAGAACAACGAGTAAGCGAAAGGCAACGAGAAACAATTCGTCAGGTAGATGCTGCAACGAGTATTCAACTTGGGAAATTTTTCGGGAAAAATGTGGGGCTTCAATTCCCGCTTTTTCTTGGGTTTTCTGAAGGAATTATTGATCCGCAGTTTGATCCATTGAATCCTGACATCGAATTTGACCAATCCATCTCAGATGTTTCAGTTGAAGAGCAACAACAACGAATTAAAGACGCCAGAGACATTACCGTAAGGCGAAGTTTGAACTTTACGAACGTGCGTTTATCACCTAAAAAACGTTCAAGCAACTTATATCCTTGGGATTTAAAAAACTTTGGCTTTACCTATGCCTTCAACGAATTGTATCGCAGAGATATTCAAACAGAATACAACACAAATAGGACCTACAACGGGGCACTGAACTATACCTACCAAACCAATATGAAGCCTTTTACTCCGTTTAGAAATAGTAAATTACTCAGGTCCTCCCAGTGGTTTAGAATAATAAGAGATATCAACATCAATCCGTTGCCGAAACAAGTGGCATTTACCACCAATATTGACAGAACCTACTCCGAGAGTAAGGCAAGAGACATTACAGGAAATGCTCTGATTATTCCTCAATTTACCAAAACATTTACCTGGAATAGAAATTATAACCTTAACTGGAATATCATGGAGGGCTTGAGAATCAACTACAATGCCAATAACCAAGGATTAATTGAAGAACCGGGAAATTTAAAAGTGGATAAAACTCTCTATCCTGATGAATTTCAAATGAACCGCGACAGCGTCTTAAAAAGTATCGGGAATTTTGGTGAAAACAACCACTTTTTGCAATCGACCAATGTCACATACACTTGGCCATTCAAAAAAATCCCTGTACTTAGTTTTGTGAATTTGACCACAAAATACCAAGCAACTTACGACTGGCAAAGAGCACCACTTTCTCAGGATTCACTTGGAAATACTATCCAAAACTCAAGAAATATTGCCTGGAATGGAAGCTTTAATATGCAAAACCTATATAACAAGGTACCGTATTTCAAGAAAGTGAATCAAAAATCGAGAACCAACTCGCGAAGAATTTCAACTAGTCGACTAAAATCTGGTAAACTAGACAATGAGGAAGGTAAAAAAGAGGATGACAGAGAAAAAGGAAAGAAAAAAGGAAAATCCAAAAAGAAAGATCCCAATGCACTTACTTTTAGCGATGGACTGGCAAAAATACTGATGTCGCTTCAAAATGTCACTTTCAGTTACAGTACGATTGATGGTCAACTTTTACCGGGATACAAGCCAAGTTCTGAGTATTTTGGAATGACCAACGGTTTTACAACTCCTGGAATTGGATTTGTCTTTGGAGGCGAGCAAGAAAGAGACTTTTTTGGAAGAGAAACTGGAAATGACTTTGCGGTAACTTCTGCACAAAACGGATGGCTTGTAGGTCCTTCAAGTAGATTTATTAATACACAAAGAACAACAAACCATAGCAAGAATTTTAACTCCAGAGCTACTTTCGAACCATTTAAGGGAATTAGAGTTGAGCTTACGGCCAACTATATTTACTCCGAAAATATGAACGAGAACTTTATTTGGGATGATTCTCTAGGTACCTATCAGAATTTTAATACTATGAGAGTCGGTAATTATAACTACTCTTTCAACTCTATCCGAACAGCATTTGTAAAAGATGATACCAACGGAAATTCTAAACTTTTTACAGAATTACTTGAAAACAGAAAACAGGCCTCTGCCCTCTTAAATGCTGAAAACCCATACTCAAGCCAAGCTACCGATGCGGATGGTTTCTATGATGGGTATGACGCCTCGCAACAAGAAGTTGTTATGGCTTCATTTATTGCTGCCTACTCTGGGAAAAACCTGACCAAAAAGACGTTAAACCCGTTGAGCGCTCTTCCCAACCTCAATTGGAGAGTAACGATTGATGGACTGAATCGAATGCCAGCAATTCGAAAACTTTTCAGAAGTATTGTCTTCTCCCACGCCTACAATTCCACCTTTACGGTGGCCTCCTTTAATACGGATTTGGAAGCAGTGGTAGACGAAAATGGAAATAGTCAAACGAGAGACGAAAGTGGAAACATTCGACCTGAACAGCAAGTAATGGCTGTAGCTATTACAGAGCAATTCAATCCCCTTTTTAAGGTGGATGCCACTTGGCAAAATAGCTTAATCACCAAGTTCGAATACCGATCTAATAGGAACATTTCCTTGAGTTTGGCTAACAATCAAATCACCGAACTAAAAGGAACTGAAATAACTATTGGAACTGGATATAGGTTTCAAAATGTAAAATTTCCTATCAAAATTGGTAAAAAAACCCCAATAAGTGATATCAATGCTCGTCTGGATATTTCGCTAAGAGATAACAAAACCATTATTAGAAAAATTGACCAAAATCAAAATCAACTCACTGCCGGACAGCGATACATTGCCATTAAAGGATCTGCAGATTATGTCTTAAACAAGCAATTTACCCTCCGATTTTACTACGACCGAGTGATGACAAACCCTTACATTTCCACCTCATTCCCTACCATGAACCAAAACATTGGTTTTGCTATTCGAGTCAATTTGTTTCAGTAGGTAAAATCTACTATTTCCCTTTCTTGACAATTACAAGACATCCCCCGTTTCACTCACTTATCAGTTGGTCTACTTCTCCCGTTCATAACTAACTTTAAGAATGCTGGCTATAATTAGGGGTAACCAAATGTTACAGGTGTTCACATTGTGAGCAATCAATAAGATAGGCACTCACTACCAACGACCGAAAAATCTCAAATCATTGACAACTCTTGTTTATCATTCGCACGATTCTTGGTATAGTTTTTGAAACAATTTGGGTAGCTTAACAAAAAAATAAGAGTTATGAAAAATCCAGCTTTTCCAATAGTATTCCTACTCCTTTGTATTTTAACAAGTTGTAACAAAGAGACTCATGCAAGAATAAAGTATGAAGTAAAAACTTCTTCCAATACTATTACAAATTACACCGTAAATGATCGAGAGTATGAAGTGACGGAAGATTCAGGATCTTGGAGTAGAAGTTATCGAGTCCGGAGAGGAACAACTTATTTTTTATCAGCTTATCAAACTGCACCATTGTTCAATCTCGAAATTGTTGTTTCTGTAGATGGAGTGGTCATTGACAGTGACAATACCAAAAACCCCGAAGTATTAACCATTACTGGATTAGTGCCTCCGCAGTAATAATATGTTACTCTTGACAAAAGTCAATTTAAGGAACGGAGAATCACCTCAAGACTTCTGTTCAAAATTGACTCCAAGAACGACTCGCTTCTATGGCCACAACATAACAGCGCCTATTCTTATTTTAGCATTTCTAAGGCCAGATAAACACGGTTGCTGCCATTAACTACTATTTTCGTTATTCTCTTACATTGGAGTTGAATCTTTTTTTGATATTGATAAAAAGATTTTGGGAAGCATTGAACTCTGAACCAATATAAACCAAAAAATCCCTTCTACATAGCAGAAGGGATTTTTTTGTTAGTGGCTCCTCCCGGATTCGAACCGGGGACACATGGATTTTCAGTCCATTGCTCTACCAACTGAGCTAAGGAACCTCCTTAACAGGGTGCAAATATATACTTTTTATGATAAATCAAAAAATTTTACTGAATTAAACTTCTTTGTTTTCGAATCTTCTTACAAAACCGAGTAAAATCAATAGTGGAGCAATGAATAATGCTATCCGACCTAGGTAATCTCCATGCTTGGAATAAAAAGTAATTCGGTCCATTTCCGGAACATTCATGGCTATGGCCGTAGTTTCCTCCCAATTTGTCTTCTTCACTATTTCGCCTTTTGGATTAATAAAGCAAGAGATTCCGGTATTTGCCGAACGAGCAATCCATTTGCGATTTTCAATTGCTCTAAGCCGAGTATAGGCCAAAAGCTGTTTGTACCCAGGCGTATCATACCACCAAGCATCGTTGGTACTCACCGCAATTATTTTCGCTCCCTGTGCACAAAACTTCCCAATAAACTCACCATATATTGACTCGTAACAAATGGTAGGCGCTACTAAAGTACCCGACACATCGAAATTTTTGGGCGCCTTTTCCCTTCCCAAAGAACCACTTGTACCACCCAAATCGAACATAGATTCAAGGGGTTTTGTGATAAATTGGAACGGCAAGGTTTCTACCCCAAGAACTAATTTCATTTTATGGTAGGTATCCAACAATCCAGAGGTATCTATAAGCAATGTTGAGTTGTAAGCCTCCCAAAACCCACCAGAACTAAGTTCACGTGATGCAATTGACTGTTTTTTATCAAAAAATGCATGTGTAGATGCACCAGTCAGTATATTTGCTTGTGGGTACCGCCTTAAAAATCTCTTCAAACTGCCAACTTCATCCGAATAGTTTATCATACTCTCTTCCAAAGAGGAAGAAAGGGCAGTTTCTGGGGTTACAACGAGTTTAGTGTTAGGAGTAATCACCGCTTCAGTAATCTCAAGCATTCTTTCAGCTTGTTGATTCGAAGAAAGTCCTCCGTCAAACTTTTGGTATGGATCAATATTTGGTTGAGAAAGTACGATTTCTATTTTCTTATTGTCCTCCCCCAAAGACACAGTTTGCTTTAGAATGAACGAACCAATTATCGGAACTAAAACAAGTGCAGCAATAGGTGCTATATATCTAGAAATTGATTCCCATTTCTTCGTTCTCTGATAGTGGGTGTAGGCGAAATAAATCAACAAATTCACCAACACAACCCATAAGGAACCTCCGGTAACTCCGGTAAACTCGTACCACTGAACAGCATCTGGCATGGAGGCAAATACATTGCCAAAAGGCAGCCAAGGATGAGAAAGGGGCCAATTGTAGTCCAGCCACTCGAAAGCAAGAATATTTACAACAAAGGCAATGTATCCTTCTTTGTTCCCGACATATTTGCGAGTAAGGTGAAAAAACCAAAAAGGAAAAGCAACAAGTATAGCACTAAAAAAGAAGGCCATTAATGCACCCGAAAGCGTGGCGTGATAGATCCACCATGTTGTGACAATATTGAATATTGAAAAAATCACAAACGCGTGGACATATACTTTGGCGGCAGATAATTTTTTCTCAAGAATTTGATTTTCTAGAATAAGAAAAGGCACGAGACCAATAAAGACTAGTGGAAAAAAGCCAGTGATTTCCACCCAACTTACTCCAAGGAGTAACCCACTTACTACCGAAAGTGCAAATCGCTTTAGCATATTATCGTTCTATTCGATTCTTAAACCTCAACAACAATGAAGGAAGCAGAACAAGGTTACACAGCATGGCCACTAATAGGGTAATTGAGACCAAAATTCCTAGCGCTTGGGTCCCACCATAACTTGATGCCATGAAGATAGAGAATCCAAAAAATAAAATAATGGAAGTGTAGAACATACTCACTCCCGTTTCGCGCAATGCATTGTACACTGCTATGCTGATGTCGTTGTTGTGTAATTTTAATTCTTGTTTGAATTTAGCCAAAAAATGGATGGCATCGTCCACGGCAATACCAAGTGATATACTAAAGACTAGAATTGTTGAGGGTTTTAGATCTACTCCAAAATACCCCATAAGTCCTGCTGTAAATAGCAGCGGTATAATATTGGAGATTATTGAAATCAGGACAATCCAGAATGAGCGGAAAAGAAACGCCATGAGCAGAGCAATACCTATTATTGCAAACATTAGACTTATCAGCAAATTGATAATAAGATACTTAGTCCCCTTGGCAAATGGCACGGTAAACCCTGTCACTTGGTTTCCGATGTAGGTTAGATCAATTGCTTCTTTCAATCCTTCTAAATCCTGAGAAACAATTTCCTCATAGTTCAATCCATTGAGATCATATTTTTCATAATTATGAGATTCATTTTCTCTCAAAAATGCCAAATATGCGAATTCTAAATAAGAAAATTCCATTAGTAATGAATCCATGTATGCCAAGCTTTCTGTTTTTTCACCTGATTCAATTTTTTTCATTAATCTTGTAATCTCTTTTTTATCTGGGTTGAGGATTTCATCTACCTCGGGTTTTACCTTCTCAATTAAGCTATCGAGTTTGTCTACACCCATGTCGTAAATTTGAGAAGTTATTCTCGTTTTTGTTCCCGAAGAATCCATGAACATATTAAGCGAAATTCCCACTGTGGTGATGGTATCTTCCTCTAATTTACGCGCAATTTTTCGCAAGTATTTAGTTTCGGGTATTTGGTAATCGCTTGGGGCTCCTTTGTAAATAACCGACTGGTTCACAAATTTTAGTGCGTCTACCAGGGAAGTAGTTCTCGATACAACAGGATAAGATTCTAAATATCGTTGTACACTATCTACTTTTTCTAATACGTTTCTTCGAAAACGATTTCGTTTATTTTTTACGTCTAATACGATTTCAAACGGCATTGTTCCGGCTAAATGATTTTGAAACATCACCAAGTCTGTTTTTACTTTGTCTCCATTTGGTAAATCGTCCACCATTTTACCAGAGGGTTTCAAAAAAGTAATTCCGCAGATACAGACAGCTACGACAATTGCCGCAATTCTAAACACTAGTCTCTTTTTGTGTCGAACGGTGTGTCTCAGTATGGTCAATAGCTTTCCAATCCAATTTTTTTCGAGGTGTTTCATATGCCTCTGCTTTGGAGGGTTCAAGAAACTAAAGAGAATAGGTATAAGTACTGTAGTGAGTAAAAAGAGTAAAATGATGCTAAAAAATGCTACCGAGCCGAACTCAAAAAGCAGTAAACTATTGGTAAACACAAAAGTTCCGAACCCAAAAGCTGTCGTTACATTGGTCAGAAAAGTAATGTGACCTATTTTCTTTATCACATTTTTTAATGCATACTCTTGGTCATTAGAATCTAGATATAGTTGTTGATATTTATTTATAAGGTACACGCAGTTGGGTATCCCAATTACGATAATTAACGGAGGTAACAACCCCATAATTACAGTAAGTTTGTACCCATACAGCCCTACAATTCCCATTGTCCAAGCAACACCAATAAGTACTATCAGTACCGAAATAGCAACCACACGAACCGATCGGAAAAAGAAGAAGAGCACAAGAACGGTAGCAAGTAAAGAAAGAACCATAAACTTGGCTAGCTCCGACCTTATTTTGAGCATGTTGGTTGCTCGTATAAAAGGCAATCCGGTGTAATAAAATTCTCCTTCAAATTCTTTTTCGTATTTAGCTCCAATAGCTCTAATTTCTTCTACAAATTTCCCTCGTTCTTTGGAATTAAAAAAAGCAGGATTAACCATGAGCATCATGGCATGAAAATTTTCTTTGTCGTTGAATACGGTTCCTTTGTAAAAGGGCAACGACCTAATTTTGTTTTTGATTATTTCTAATTCTTCCATCCCTTCCACTTTCTTCGGGGAAATGGGAACGATAGCAAATGGAGCTGTGCTATCGGGTTTTTCTATGGTATAAAAGTTCGCTTCTGAGAAGGAGGAATCTATCCCTTGAACTTGAGAAAGCTCTTTTCCTAACTCCTTCCAGGTATTGAATTTCTCGACTGAATAAAATTCTGGGTCTTGTACACCGATGAGAATGTTAAATCCATCGTTTCCAAACATTTCCTTGAACTCTTCGTAGGCGACATAATCTGGATGATCCTGAGGAAGTAGCTTGGGCATTTCATAATCCAGCTCTACTGTGGTTGCGTAATACCCAAAAAAAGAGGTAATTACAGCTAGAACCAATAAAATAATAATTCTAAAACTCAGTATAAAATGTGCAAGTTTTTCTCCCAAAATTCTTTTTTATAAAATTAATAAAAAATGGCTAACCTTATACAAAGCTAGCCATTCCTTAACCGTTTCATAACGTTTGTTACTTCTTCAATAATTTGCCAATCATTTTAGACACTTCCTCGTTCAATTCTTCTGCCATTTCAGCATCAATCAAGATTCTTCCACTGTGCTCGTCATAAATAATTTTTTTTCTCGAAGCGATTTCGATTTGCCTTTGTGGTGGAATACTAATAAAAGAACCTCCCGAAGCACCTCTTTCTACAGGCACAACAGCCAATCCATTTTTCGCTCCTCCTCTAATTCTTTTGTAAGCCCTCAAAAGTCTTTCGTCTATTTTTTTCGCTTCCTTTTCAGATTTTTCAATCAAAATAGCTTCTTCACTTTCTGTTTCAGAAATAATTTCATTCAGCTCCTTGTTCTTTTGGTCAAGCAAGTCTTGCTTCTCTTGAACTCTTGCAATCGCCTCTTCCAACACCTCTTTCTTGCTTTCTGATTTGAATTTGAATTCTTTGATTTTTTTCTCACAAAGCTGAATCTCTAATTCTTGAAACTCAATTTCTTTTGACAGCGAATCAAACTCTCTGTTGTTTCTTACGTTACCTTGCTGCTCTTTGTATTTTTGAATGATTTCATTTGCATCTACCATCATGTTCTTCCTATCAGATATTTTGGTATCCAACTCAGAAATTTCTGCTTCAATGTTTTCCTTTCTTTTTGTAAGTCCAGCTATTTCATCTTCCAAATCCTGAACTTCTAAAGGCAATTCACCTCTAATTGTTCTGATTTTATCAATATTGGAGTCGATTAATTGAAGTGTATAAATTGCTCTTAATTTATCTTCAACTGTTTGAATTTTTTTTGCCATATCTTTTAACGTGATGTTTTTCGAACTGCAAATGTACACAATTCTTATTTATTAACAGAGAGAAAGCCGATTGAATTTGGCACAATTTCACCTATTTTCTATACATTTCTACTTTCAGATTTGGATAAAATTACAAAACAAACGTTGGATATTAACCATTATAATCCTTACATTTACGGGTACTGAGGTAATGAAACCGCGGTTTTTTTAAAATAAAATAATGAGAATAAATAGATTACAAGTAACCTTCGCTTTCATTTTGGCGGCAGGTTTTGCCATGTCTCAAGGAACTGTGAACAGGGATAATTTTTGTGCACACGACCATGAGTTATATCAACGAATCCAAACCGACTCAAAATTCGCGAGAGAAGTAGATTCAGTAGAACAACTTCAAAATGCGCACCTAGCTTCCTTCCAAGAAAGTTCCAACAGATCTGGGACCATTTATTACATTCCTGTTGTTTATCACATTCTTCATGAAGGTGGGATTGAAAATATTTCGGATGCGCAAATTAAAAGCGACTTGAAAGATTTGAACGACTCGTTCAGAAAAAGAAACGCCAACGTAACTCTAGTGAATCCTGCATTTGCTGGAATCGCCTCGGATATAGAAATCGAATTCCGATTGGCTCAAAAAAAGAATGATGGTTCTTGCTTCAGTGGAATTACCAGAACTTATTCTTCTTCTACAAACACAGGTGGAAACGCAGCGGCAGATGCCGTAAAGTTGGCTCATGGAAATTTCCCCGGAAATAAATACATGAATATTTACATCTCCAAAAACATTGGAGGAGCCGCAGGTTATACCTTTCGCCCAGGTCCTCCTTATTACAGCGACATGAGAAACGGAATACATGTTCTTCACACTTATGTTGGAAACATTGGAACCTCGTCACAAACTGGATACAACACCACTATTGCCCACGAAGCAGGACACTGGTTAAACTTGGCTCACCTTTGGGGGAATTCGAACAATCCAGGGTTAGCCTCTAATTGTTCTGGAGATGATGGAATCGCAGATACGCCAAATAGTATTGGGTGGACTTCTTGCAATATTGCCGGTGTATCTTGCGGAACTCTTGACAACGTAGAAAACATCATGGAATACTCTTATTGTTCTAAAATGTTTACAAACGGACAACGAACAAGGATGAGAGCCGCGGTAACTTCTGTGATTGGCGGAAGAAACAACCTAATTACGGCTGGTAATCATGCCGCAACGGGTATATTTGACGACATTATTTGCCGAGCAGACTTTGAGGCTGAAAGTGAATCAGTATGTCAAAACACTCCTATCCAGTTTTATGATAATTCTTATCACAACCCAACAAGTTGGTCTTGGAGTTTTCCTGGAGGAAGTCCTTCCACATCCAACGCACAAAACCCAGTAGTAACTTATAACAGCCCGGGAAGGCACAATGTAACTCTTACTGTTACCAACGCGAGTGGTACAAGAACTGTCACAAAAACTCAGTACATGCGAGTACTTCCTGATTGGGGATTATCCATGCCTTACAGCGAAGGATTTGAGGTAACTCAAAATCAATTCGAAGACAACTGGGAAACTATCGCAGAAGATACCAATTCTTGGTCTTTGAACTCGGCTAACTTTAGTGGCTCTAATAGTGCCATGTTGAGGAATTATACAATTAGTGATGGGCTTGAAAGTGAAATTATAAGTCCAACACTCAATCTTACAGGAAATACTGCAGTAAGCATTTCGTTCAAGTATGCTTATGCCCGCAAAACCACTACAAGCGGTGAGTCTGTTCAGTTTTTGATCTCAAATAATTGCGGTGCAAGTTGGGTAATTGCTCGAGGATTGAATCCTACGACTGCTTCTACCAACTCGGAGTTTTTCCCAAACTCAAGCCAATGGGGGACGCAAACAATCACCATCAACAACTCATTTTTCACTTCTAATTTTAGATTCAAAATTAAAGTAATAAATGGCAACGGTAATAACTTCTTTATTGACGACATCAACATCAATAATACGGTAGGAATTGAAGAGGTAGAAGGATTAACTTCCCTTGATCTATTTCCGAACCCAATGAACGAGAGAGCAATAGTTGCTATTAACTTGAGTAAACAGAGTAAGGTAAGCGTATCTCTATTGAACACACTCGGTCAGACGGTTCAGACGATTTCGAACAACAGAAGTCTAACTCAAGGAGAACATACAATGGTTATAGAAAAAGCAAACCTTACACCCGGAGTGTATTTTGTGACTGTAGAACTTGACGGAAACAGAAAAGTGGAAAAATTAATCATTCAATAAAAAAGAAGCATATAAAAAAGCCGATTGGAATTCCAATCGGCTTATTTTGTTTTCATTTATTT
>JALRIS010000198.1 GCA_023255335.1 Flavobacteriales bacterium
CATTAACGAGCTTTATTGATTCCCGTTCGACTTCTCTAGCGACTGGATTTTTTGGATCCATCAAGCCTCGTTCTGGCTCATTCAAAGTTACAACGGTCACATATTTTACAATAAGTTGATCTTTGCCTGTCTCTCCAGACAAATTTGATTTCAATGATTTTTTAGGTCAGCTCCAGCAAATTAATAAAATGGGGAACGTAAAAGATTTGATGGGAATGATTCCCGGTGTAGGAAAGCAAATAAAAGACGCGGACATTGATGAGAATGCATTCAAAGGTATTGAGGCAATCATCTTGTCCATGACTCCGCACGAGCGAGAAAACCCAACAGTATTGAACGGAACCAGAAACCAAAGGCTCGCAAAAGGAAGTGGACAAAGTATCCAGGAAGTGAACAAATTGATTAAACAGTTTAAAGATACCAGTAAGATGATGCAAATGATGAATAACAAAAAGGGGATGATGGGTATGATGAAACAAATGAAGCAATTACAAAAGGGAAAAATGTGATAGAGTCAGGAAAGTTTGGTCGTTAGTCTTTCGTTTTTGACTAGCAGCCAAAGCATTCAATGACCATAAAAGACTAACAAAATGATACTAATTGACGGTAAAAAAACTTCACTAGAGATTCAAGACGAAATCAAAGAAGAGGTTAATTATTTAAAATCTAAAGGAAAAAAGATTCCTCATTTAGCAGCGGTTCTTGTAGGGAATAACGGAGCCAGTAGAACCTATGTAAATGCCAAAGTGGTAGCATGCGAACGTGTAGGATTTGAAAGCACGCTAGTAAGACTTCCCGATACAATTTCTGAGGCGGAGTTGCTCCACAAAATTGACAAATTGAATCACAATCCCGAAATAGATGGTTTTATTGTGCAGTTACCCCTGCCTGATCACATCAGTGAGAAAAAAGTAACTCAAGCAATAGATCCAAAGAAAGATGTGGATGGATTTCACCCAGAAAATATTGGTCGAACCGCATTAAATTTACCTGCATTTTTACCTGCAACACCTTTTGGAATCTTACAATTGCTTGAAAGATACAACATCGAAACCTCAGGAAAACATTGTGTAGTGGTGGGTAGAAGCAACATTGTGGGTGCGCCTATTAGTATAATGATGGGAAGAAATTCTTATCCGGGAAATAGTACCGTAACTCTTACTCATAGTAGAACGGTAAACCTAAAAGAGCTTACACTTTTGGCTGATATATTAATAGTTGCTCTTGGTAAGCCGGAGTTTGTGACGGCCGATATGGTAAAAGAAAATGCAGTAGTTATTGATGTGGGAATTACACGAATTGCCGACAAGTCCAAAAAATCAGGATATTGCCTAAAAGGTGATGTGAAGTTTGACGAAGTTTCTGAGAAATGTTCATTTATTACTCCAGTTCCTGGAGGTGTTGGCCCAATGACGATAGCCTCACTTCTGAAAAATACATTGCTTGCCTCAAAACGAAAATAATATGAAGTTAACTGTAAAATACTGGGTCTTTTTTCTGACCCTATCGCTGATTTTTGGAGGGTGTTCCTCGCCAACCACAAAAGTGGAAAATTCAGAATTACTAAGCAAATTTGATCAAGATTTGGACACCTATTTTGGTTACATGAATACTCGCGATTGGGAAAATATGCTTTCCATGACGAATCCGCGATTGTTTGAGATTGTGCCCAAACAAACCATGGTAGACATGTTTATGTCTTTGTACGAATCTGGAATGGAGATGAGAGTAGAAGAAACCACGCCCACTTCTTTTTCAACTATTGTAGAGGATAATGGTGATCAATATTGTAAAGTGATGTACGAGGGAGTACTAACAATGACTTTGTCGCAGACATTAATGGCGAACATTGATATGTTTAAAACTGAGTTGTACAAAACCTACAGCCCTGAAGAGGTATTGATAGATCTAGAAAAGAATCAAATTATTATCGATTCTGAAAAAGAAATAATAGCGATGTCTTCTGATAATCAAAAAACTTGGTCTTATTTTGAGTTGCAAGAAGGGCAGGACCAGATGTTGAGTAAGTTAATTCCTCCAAGCGTGTTAGAGAAAATAAATCAATAACAAGATGAAGCGATGCTCTTGGTGTGGAGAGGATCCGCTTTATGTCAGGTATCATGACGAACAGTGGGGAGTTCCTGTTTATGATGACAAAGAATTATTTGCACAACTGATTTTAGAAGGAGCACAGGCTGGCTTAAGTTGGATTACAATCCTGAGAAAAAAAGAAGGGTATTACCGTGCTTTTGATGGATTAACTCCAGAAATCATGGCTCACTATCAAGAGACAAAGATTCAGGAACTTCTGGAGGATGAAGGAATTGTGAGAAACAAATTAAAGATTCGCGCTGCTGTTACCAATGCCCAAGCCTATCTCAAATTAACCGAGGAGGAGGGAAGTTTTTCAAATTTTCTTTGGAGCTTTGTAGCTCAGGATGGAAGAGAAAGCAATTTCCAAAGTAAGAAAGAACCTATTGTCAATTCACCCGAGTCTGATAAGATGAGCAAAGAGCTAAAAAAAAGAGGCTTTAAATTCGTTGGTTCTACCATTTGTTACGCATTTATGCAGGCAGTAGGAATGGTTAATGATCATGATTTGGATTGTTTTAGATACAAGGAAGTTGCCAGAATAACCAAGTAACCATGGAGTTATGTGTATTTTTCGTAGTTTGGTTTTATTAGAGAAGGAAGAATAGCAAAAGAGAATAGAATTGTAATAATGAATAAATTTGAAGTAACGATATTAGGGAGCGGTAGCGCTCTTCCCACCCTCAAAAAAAGACCTACTTCCCAGTTGGTTCAGTATTCAAATAAGTATTTTTTGATTGATTGCGGAGAAGGTACTCAAGTTCAAGTACGAAAAGCCAAGGTAAGTTTTCTGAAAATTAGCCACATTTTTATTTCTCACTTACATGGAGATCATTATTTTGGTTTGATAGGTCTCATGTCTTCCATGCACTTATTGGGTAGAGTGGCAGATCTTCACGTGTATGGACCCAAAGAGTTGAATGAAATAATACACCTTCAATTAAGAGCCTCATACACTCAGCTCCGTTACAATCTTGTGTTTCATGAATTGGTTGGCAAAGATTCTCAGAAAATTTATGAAGATAAAAACCTAGAAATACATACAATTCCATTGAAACATAAAATTTTAACAAATGGCTTTTTGATTCAAGAAAAACCAAGACCTAGAAAAGCCAAACCCGAGAAATTGAAGTTTTATGAGGTACCTCATTACAAAATTGATGGGATAAAAAGGGGGGATGATTTTGAAACACCTTCAGGAGAAATTATCCCTAATGATACGTTTACTTTTCCTCCAGAAAAAGAAAGGAGCTATGCGTTTTGTTCCGATACGGCATATTCCGATAAAATCGTCCCATTGATTGAGAACAGTTCTTTGTTGTACCACGAAGCAACATTTTTAGAAAAAGAAAATGCCTTGGCTAAGAAAACTTATCATTCTACCGCAGTACAAGCCGGATTAATAGCCAATAAAGCAAAGGTAAAGGGCTTATTAATTGGTCATTTTTCGGCAAGATATAAGGAAGAAGATACAACTACATTCTTGAGTGAAGCCCGCACTGAATTTGAAAATGTGGAAATAGCAGAAGAAGGAAAAACTTATAGTGTAAAATAAAAAAAGCACCCAAACTTTTTTTGGATGCTTTGTAATAGTGTTTTATAAAAGCGGTTAGTTGTTGGCCACATATGTCGCATAGTCTTCCATACTTTTTTTAATGATTTTTCTGGCTGTGGCAGCATCTTGAAACTCTTCTACTTCCACTTTTTTGTTTTCTAGTTTTTTGTAATCTTCAAAGAAGTTACGTAATTCTTTGATCCAATGAGCTGGTAAATCTGTGATGTCATCCATATGGTTTACACTCATATCATGTTCGGCTACCGCAATAATTTTGTCGTCCATTTCTCCACCATCAATCATTCGCATAACACCAATTACCTTTGCCGATACAATACACATTGGTACCACATCAATTTGGCTCAAGATCATGATATCCAAAGGATCTTTGTCGTCACAATAAGTTTGTGGGATAAACCCGTAGTTAGCAGGATAATGCATCGAAGAAAATATTACTCTATCCATAAGTAACATTCCAGACTCTTTGTCTAGTTCGTATTTTGCTCTTGTGTTTTTTGGGATTTCAATTATCCCGTTTACCACGGCAGGAGTTTCTTTTCCTATCGAAACCTTGTGCCATGGATTTGATTTGTCTACTGTCATTCTATCTTATTTATCTAATTTTTCTTTGTTTTGTGCGTCTACCACGGCTAGTGCCGTCATATTTACTATTTCATCTACGCTTGCTCCAAGTTGTAGGATGTGGGCAGGCTTCGTTAACCCCATTATCACAGGTCCTATAGAATCTATCCCGTTTAATTCCTTCAATAATTTATAGTTGATGTTCGCTGAGTCCAAATTTGGAAAAATGAGACCATTCACATTTTTTCCTACCAATTTAGAGAAAGGAAATTTTTCCTTTAACATTTCAGGGTTCAAGGCGAAATCCGCTTGAATCTCTCCATCTATTATTAGGTCTGGGCAGCATTCGTGAAGGATTGCAATCGCCTCTTTTACTTTTCTTGAGGTGTGATTGTCTGCCGATCCAAAGTTCGAATAAGATAACATAGCAAGGGCAGGAGTCATCCCAAACATTTTTACTACGGTAGCAGTCATTTCAGCGATAAGCGCCAAATCTTTTCCGGTAGGATTTGGAGTAATTGCCGTATCGGAGAGAAACATAGGTCCTCTTTTGGTTAGCATTACATTGGTAGAAGAAATTTTGTCAACACCTTCTACTTTAGGAATAATCTCTATCAAAGGTTTTAATACCGTAGAATATTTACGTGCATATCCTGAGATAAATGCATCTGCATCTCCTTCGTTGAGCATCATAGCCGCAAAATAGTTTCGCTCCCTCATTATTTTATCTGCGTCAAACATGGTAACTCCTTTTCTTTGACGCAACTGCCAATATTTTTCGGCAAAAATTCTTTTTCTTTTTCTTTCCTTGTAAGATTTCGGGTCAATGATTTCGATTTTGCTTTCAAATCCAATTTCATCCATCAATTCTTCAATCGTCTCTTTGTCTCCTAAAAGAATAGGAATAGCTATACCTTCTTCGTGCACGACTTGTGCCGCTTTAAGAACATCTAGGTGATCGGCTTCGGCAAAAACGACTCTTTTTGGTTGTGCCTTTGCTCTGTTGTGAAGTAAACGAACTATTTTGTTTCCAGTTCCCAATCTGTCCTCCAAATCGTGCTTATATTTTTCCCAATTTGTAATTGGTTGAAGCGCTACTCCACTTTCCATTGCAGCTTTAGCAACGGCTGGTGGTATTTCTGAAATCAATCTTTGATCAAAGGGTTTTGGAATGATATAATCTTTACCAAACGAAATATTTACCTCGTTGTAGGTGATGTTTACTTGTTCCGGAACCGATTCTTTGGCTAAGTCTGCTAAGGCATGAACTGCTGCCATTTTCATTGCCTCATTTATTTTGGTGGCTCTTACGTCAAGTGCTCCTCTAAAAATAAATGGAAAACCAAGTACATTATTTACCTGGTTGGGGTAGTCAGATCTACCCGTGGCCATAATTATGTCGTCTCTTGTTTTGATAGCCAAGTCATACTCTATTTCGGGCTCAGGATTAGCCATTGCGAATACAATAGGATTCTTTGCCATAGTTTTAAGCATTTCTGGAGAAACAATGTTTCCTTTTGAAAGCCCAACAAATACATCAGAATTTTTCATTGCGTCTTCAAGAGTATGAATGTCTTCTCTGTCAGTAGCAAATTCAGCCTTTTGGGAAGTTAAGTTTTTTCTGTTTTTTTGAATAACACCTTTGCTATCGCACATAATGATATTCTCTTTTTTGGCCCCCAACGAGATGTACAATCGTGTACAGGAGATTGCTGCAGCTCCAGCTCCGTTCACCACAATCTTTACTTTGGCAATATCCTTTTTTGCTATTTCTATAGCATTTTTCAATGCTGCGGTCGAAATTATGGCCGTTCCGTGTTGATCATCGTGCATTACTGGAATGTCCAATTCCTCAACCAATCTTCTTTCTATTTCAAATGCCTCTGGCGCTTTGATGTCCTCTAGGTTGATTCCTCCAAAGGTAGGTGCGATACGCTTCACAGTTTCTACGAATTCATCTACATTTTCGGTATCTACTTCTATGTCAAACACATCAATATCAGCAAAAATCTTAAACAGAACTCCTTTTCCTTCCATTACCGGTTTGGAAGCCTCCGGTCCAATATTTCCTAGACCTAATACAGCTGTTCCGTTTGAAATTACTGCCACAAGATTTCCCTTAGATGTATATTTGTAGACATCGTCCTTGTTTTCTGCTATTTCCAAACAAGGTTGTGCCACTCCTGGTGAGTAGGCGAGAGACAAATCTCTTTGGGAGGAATACTTTTTTGTTGGTACTACCTCGATTTTTCCTGGTTTTGGATGGCTATGATATTTGAGCGCTTCGCTCTTTTTTCTTTTACTATTCATACGTTAATTTTAACGCTGCAAAGATAGGTTAATATCAACAGAAATGAAACAAATACTCAGAGTTTTCCGAGATCAAAACGCTCAAGATTTATCTATTTAGAATGGAAAATGAATAGACTTTTTTTTGTTCTATCTCTTACTTTTTGGTTTTCTAGTTGCCAATTATTTTCACCTCGGTTCTTCGATTAAGAGCCTTGTTTTTTTCTGAGTCGTTGCTTGCTCTTGGTTTGGATGAACCATATCCTGCGTAAGTCAATCGAGAAATGTCGATCCCTTTCAAAACAAGATAGTTCACAACTGATTTTGCTCTTTTTTCAGAAAGTTCTTGATTTTGTTTAGCATTTCCATCGCTGTCCGTATGACCACCAATTTCTATCCTAACTGCTTCATTTTGCACCATTAGCTCATACAATTTATCTAATTCGGCTTTTGATTCTTGTTTCAAATTGTATTTTGCAACATCAAAGAAAATATTCTCCAACACAAAGGGTTTGTCACTTACTTTAATTTTACTCAGAGGAATGTTGGTATTTTGTGGTTCTTTGGTAGAATTCACGGTAAAGCTTTTGGAGTAGAAGAAGTAACCTTTTTTGGCTACATTAATCGCCAAATTTTTGTTAGTTGGGATATTTACTAAGAATTTCCCCGTTACTGGATCCGAATGCGAAACGAGAAGCACTTCATTGGTAGAAATATCGATAATTTCGAAGGTAGCACTTAGTTTTTCTTGGGTTTCTTGATCGTACACAATACCCTTCATGTAAGAGGCATAAATGGGTTTTGCTTTTTCTGGGAGTTCAAAGGAATAGAGGTCCAAATCTCCAAAACCGCCTTCTCTGTCTGAGGCAAAATAGGCAAGTGTACCATCTGGAGACACTACTATGCTATTTTCGTTTCCGTTAGTATTTATGGGATACCCAAGATTTACTGGAGTACCCCACTCCCCATTTTCTTGCAAGCGAGAATAGTACAAATCCATTCCTCCCATTCCCGGATGTCCGTTGGATCCAAAATAGAGAGTCTGTCCGTCAGGGTGAATGAACACAGACTCTTCTCGCAAAGGCGTGTTGATTTTGCTCGATAGTTTTTCTGGCTCCGTCCAATATCCACTGTTTTGAAGTCGGGTAACATAAATATCTTGATTGTCTGGGTCAAGAGATCTACCAGATTTTATTGCCCGAATGAAGTAAAGTGTTCGTCCATCTGCCGAAAAACAGGGTTGAGACTCCCAGTGACGAGTATTAATTTTTGAGCCTAAATTTCTTGGTTTTCCCCATCTATCTCCAATTCTTCGGGCATAAAATAAGTCGCAACTTCCTTTTCCTGTTCGGTTATCTCCGTATTCTCCATCGCTTCCTTGACAAGAAGTAAAGATTAAGAAATTTCCATCAGCTGAGAGGGTAGGAGCTCCCTCGTTAAAAAAAGAATTGATGGTATTGGAAAGTGGAGTTGCTTCTTTCCATTCTTCATTTTCTTTTGAACTTGTAAAAAAGTCTTCTTGTTGTCCTCCTCTTAGTATAGCTTTTGGCTCAAGAATTCTTCGTGTAAACAAAATGGTGTTGCCGTCTCCTGTAAATGTTGGGAAATACTCTGCTCGGTCTGTGTTGATATTTTTTCCTAAATTTTTAGGATGAAAAGGAACTGGAGTCTTAATTGCTTCTTCGGCAAAATCACAATTCTGTATCATTTGTCTCGCTTCTGCCTGAAAGTTCTCATTCGTGTTTTTGAATCTCAGAAATTTGAGTGAGTTTTGCTTACATTTTTTATAGTCACCGGCTCGCATTAACAACCTAGCAAGGTAAAAATATTCGTTTTTTGAGTATTCGGGATTAATAATCAATGCTTGCTCTTTGTATTCTATTGCTTTCGTTAAGTCTCCTTTTGCATTTTCTATTTCTCCCATCATCAAATAGGCAGCCGCAAACTCTGGATCTTTTTTAATTGCTTTTAGGATGAAGTCTTCAGCCTCTTGCAGCTTTTCTTCGCTTCCGTAGCTGTTTCTGTAGGCAGAATATCCTTTTTTAAAAAGCTCTTCTGCTTTTTTGCTTTTTGAACCATAAACGGGTGATTGGGCAGTAGTTCTACAACTGGATAAAGTAAGGACTGCACAAAGGAGGATAAAAAAATAAGACTTCATGAAATGGTTTAAAAATGGTAATTGAAGC
Source organism: Flavobacteriales bacterium (assembly GCA_023255335.1). Lineage (GTDB taxonomy): Bacteria > Bacteroidota > Bacteroidia > Flavobacteriales_D > CAJJDF01 > CAJJDF01. The sequence goes on from JALRIS010000198.1 coordinate 8,704, forward strand.
TTACGTTCCCAATAAGCTTAAGATTCATTGAGTTTTCGGAGACCTGATATTCAACGGATTTTCCTAAAGAAAAATTTTGAATTTTTTGATTTTGTTCAGAATACAAAAAATCCAGTCGAGTTTCCGCACCGAAAGAAAAGTGTTCGGAAAATTTCCAATCTATACCTATTCCTAGTATTGCTCCATGACAAATCCCTTTGTTTTTAGCAAGAAAGATAAGGTTTTCGCGATTTTCATAGATTTCTGATTCGGAAGTGAATGGGATATAGGCATAGTCTACAAATAGTCGTAAAGCCAGAATATCGGCATAGTCTTTTTTGAACTCAACTCCTAGTTTGAGCGCGTTTTCTCGAAAAAAAGTATTTTCTCTTACTGAGACACTGTCTAACACAAATCGATCAGATTTGTTGTTGTCATAATGTTGGTAGTTCAATCGGATTCCAAATTTTCCAAAGTATCTGGTAATTCCTACTCCTGTAAAAATATTCGGTAAGCTGTTTTTGGGTTGGAACAGATAAGGTTGAGAAACTAAATTTGTGGAGAGTGTCCAGTTCTTTGTTTCGTATTTTTCGGTTTCGTTTTGCGCAAAATTCACCAGAAATAATAGCGAGAAGAGCACGAATAGGATGTTTTTTTTCATTTTCTTGATTCCGTTTCTCCAAATTTAGAAGAATAATCTAACAAAGAGAAAGACTTAACGAAATTCGTTGGGTTGAGATTGTTTTTTGTATTGCAAATCTTGCAAAATAGAGGATTTCACATTTATTTGGAAGTTATAACTTTGTCGAGGTCCAAAAGGTACCCAGCTGAGTCGCATTTCCCAACAGTGTAAATCCCTGTAAATATCTAAGGATGTGTAAGATAATTCTTTGTTAGTAATGTCGTAGTTTAAGTTGAAACCTATCCGCCAATTTTGAGTAAAAGTAATAGAGCCACTTGCCCCAGCTGTTTGTATGTAAGTTGTGGTGTCACGATCGGTAATCGAATTCACAAAATTTCTTACATTCAAATTATACGTAAATGATGCGTTCCAAGGTATGTCATAAGGGTTGATTTCTTCATTTTTACCTTCTTGATTTTCTTTCTTTTTCCTGAATGTCTCTGGAGACAAACTAAAGCTTGCTGCAAGATTTGCGTCAGTCATCCGGGCCAATTTTCCGGATTTCACAAATTCATATTCATTGATACGCTGTGATCTCGCAGTATCATTCAGGGCATAGGGATTAAATCTCATATTTCCGTTTAAACCAATCGTTTTGAACAAAGTGGTTCTTCCAGTAACATTAATGTCCGATAGTTTAAATTCTTCTCTGATTAAGTCATAACTGGTAGAAAGTGTGAGGTTATCAATTAGTTTAACCCGCTTGTATACCATCCCAGTATCGGTTTTGGTTTTAATTTTCATTTCAAAAGAGTTGGTTAAATTCAAACCAACGGCACCAGAAGAAGTACGAGGAGGAACCCCATAAACTCCTAATTGGAGAGGTGTATAAGGAAGAATGACATTATTTACATTGATGTATTGTGTATCGATAAATGTATTGAGTGAGGGCGTGTAATTGTACGAAACACTCGGTGTAAATACATGTCTAACCAATGTCTGTCTTTTTCCTTTTGCGAAATTTGCAAATTGGTAAAATCCATACAGTTTGGTTGTGGCAGACAAACTCATGCTCCCATTCATTGCTCTACTCCAATTTTCAATCCCTCTCAAAGTGTCTGAAACTACTTCGTCTAATAAGGGATCGTAGACGTTATCTAATTGCTGAAAATACCACCTTTCTGTCAATCGTAAAGAGGGGTTTAAGGTGACATTTTTTTTCAAAACCTTGAGAGAGGTTCCCGCAGAGATATTGTGTTGCACACCATTTCTTACTTTCGGTAGAAGTTGATTAATAATATCTCTGCCCAAGGCAGTGTCTATGAAGTTTACTTCATTTCTCATCTGAGCATTCCAGGTCAAGAATATTTTGGAAGCTTCTTTCATCCATTTTTTTCCAGCGTTCTTATCATTTTCTAGCGATTTAAAGGGATAAATACGATTCATCGCAAAGTTGATGTCTGGTAAATTAAAAGTAAGATTGTTGTAGGCTTGCCTCCGAATAGAAGTGTCGGCTGGGGTATAAGTTCCGCTTTGGGAAGCATTTACATTTACGCTAAAAGGTGTGTTCGGGAATATTTTTCTATACGAAATAGAAGATTGATACGAATTGTTTAAGAATCCGGTACCCTGTGAATTGATATCGGTTCTGGCATTGCTGTTGTAGTTTACATTGGCATTAAACGTAGAATTTGGTCTTGCTTTTGGATCCTGGTTGTGATTCCAAATAACAGAAAAGATTCTTGATTTGGAATACCTCGTTAAGATAGGTAGTTCTTTATCTCCGTTGATATTTTCTTGGATTGAGAGTTGAAAATTCCCATTGTGTTTGTACAAGCTTTTATAGCGTGTTACTGCTCTCACTCCCCAGGTGCCTCGTGCATAAATACTTCCCGTTAGTTGAATGTCTGCTTTGTCTTTTATGGGAATGTAGTATCCTCCATTTCTCAAACCACTTCCCCACGGAACCGAATTGTCGTAAGTAGGAATGATAATTCCGGCACCTTTATTTTTTTGATTCGGAAAAAACCCAAAGGGAAGAGCTAACGGAGTCGGAACATCTGCAATGTAGAGCATTAAGGGGCCCGCAACAATTTTGTCGTTGGGTTTTACGACTGCCTTAGAAATATTGAAATAATAGTGGGGATGTTCGGCATCACAAGTTGTATATTTCCCATGCAAACCATGTGTTTCTTTATTTTCGTATACTTTCACCTTGTCAAAATGAACAAAACCTTCTCCTTGTTTTGCTCTACTTCCTTCCACAAATGCCTTCTTTGTTTCAAAGTTGTAACACATGAGTTTGGCCGTAAATGTTTCGTTTCCATCCGTAAATTCGGGAAACTCAATCTCTTTTCCTGAGGAGTCTTTTCTAGGGTAGGCACACACGTTTTTATTCTTGAAATTATACTCAATATAACCTGCCTTCAGTTGAATTTCGCCAAATTTTACTACTGCTCCACTGTAAAGGAATACTTTTTGCTCCACGATATCGAGAATGGTAGAATCCACTGCATCGTATTCCACTCGCTCATCGAGTAATCGTTTCGAATTTGCCTGGGTTTTTTCGTCAGAGTTTTCTTGAGCCAATAACTCGCTAGGTATTAACAATACCAAGCTAATAAAAAATGCCCGAATGAATATGTGCTTATGTGGTATAATGTTAAATTTGTTTTGTCCTAGTGATAGAATTACGGGCAAAGTTAATCGAAAAACTATGTTTTTAGAAAAAATGACACTGATAACTCCCAGAATTATACACAAACGAACAAGAAACATGTTTCTTATATTGGGTCCCTTGTTTTTTTTCTCACCATCTTTTTCACAAGGAAAGAAATTTAAAACTGTGGTGATTGATGCAGGCCATGGTGGACATGATGATGGATGTTCGGGAAAGGGGAGTAAAGAAAAGACAATTGCGCTGAGTATAGCCCTCAAATTGGGTAAATTGATTGAGACAAACGACAAAGATGTCACGGTAGAATACACCCGAAAGACAGATAAATTTGTAACTCTCGACAATCGGGCCAAGATTGCAAACACAAAAAAGGCCGATTTATTTATTTGTATTCATGCCAATGCCAATGCAAAGTCTTCTCCTTATGGAACAGAAACCTACGTGCTGGGTTTACATAAAACAGACGAACAAGAAGAAATAGCTGCCAGAGAAAACTCAGTTATTGAGTTGGAAGAAAATAGTAGCAGTAAATATCAGAAAATTACCCCAGAAAAATTAATAGCGAGAACGATGCAATTAAGTGCTTATCTGAACCAAAGCATCAGTTTTGCGAGTGAAATTCAGAAAGAATTTAAAAAAATTGGAAGAAAAGATCGAGGCGTAAAGCAAGCCGGGTTTGTTGTGTTATACAAAACAACAATGCCTAGTGTTTTGATAGAAACTGGTTTTTTGACTAATTCCAAAGAGAATATTTTCTTGAAGAATTCGGCTAACCAACAAAAAATGGCCAAAGCCATCTATTCAGCATTTAAAACTTATAAAAGCAAAAGAGACAGAGTGTATAATGAAATTAGAAAGAATTCGACCGAGTCCTCTTCAACTGACGAAATTGCATCTGGAAGCTCAAGAGTTGAATTTAAAATACAATTAGCCTCTTCCACCAATAAAATTGAACCTAAATCGTATAACTTTAAAGGATTGAAAAACGTTGAAATAAAAAAAGACGGGAAATATTACCGATATTATTACGGTAACACCTCTTCATATAGTTCGATTCAAAGTTCTCTGAAAACAGCGAAGGCAAAAGGGTACAAGGATGCTTTTTTGATGGGGTTTGTGGATGGAAAACGAGTAGATTTGGATGAAGCAATTAAATTAGGAAACAACTAAAACAACAAAGATTTGAAATACAAAAAAGAGTTTGTCATTGGATTAACGGTAGTAGTAGCAATTGCGCTGTTATTATTTGGGATTCAGTTTTTGAAGGGAATTAACGCATTTAGTTCAAATCGAACATTTTATGCCGCGTATGATAATATTCAAGGATTGGTTCCTGGTTCTGGCATCAATTACAAGGGAAATAAAATAGGAGTGGTTCAAGATAATGTTTTGGATGAAAACAAGAATTGGATTACTGTCTTGAATATTTCTGAATCGGAGCTGGATTTTCCGAAGGATTCGAAAGCTAAGTTAGAAACGACTGTTCTGGGTGAGAGTTCCATCCAAATTATTTTGGGAGAAAGTAGCGAAATGCTGAAGAACAAGGACACAATAATGGTGGACTATAAATTTGGTATTACCGAATTAGCGACACAAAAAATTGTTCCGATAGAAACGAAAGTAAACGTTTTGTTGAATAAACTGAATAAATCCCTTGCGAGTATAGACACCGTATTGGGAACAGATGGTGAAAACTTGAGAAGAATGATGGTTTCTTTGAGGCAAACAGTCACTACGCTGAATTCTACCGTTCAAGATGTGGATAATGTGGTGAAAGGAAGTTCATCTGACATTAAAAAGACGTTAGAAAATATTGCCAGTATCACAGAGAACGTAAAGAAAAGTAACGCAAAAATCACGAATTTAATCTCTAATTTTTCTGATATATCGGACTCTCTAAAAGGTGCAGATATAGCTGGAACGGTAATGCAAACCAAATCAGCTCTGGCTGAAGTTACAAAAATGATGGAAGAGATTAATAATGGAAATGGGACAGCGCATCAATTAATTTACAATGATGAATTTATTAACAACATGAATGCAATGCTCCAAGAAACCGAAAGATTGGTGCTCAACATCAAGACTCATCCAAAACGATACTTGCAGTTTGCAGTGTTTGGGGGCAAAGACAAAGGAGTAAAACTAGACGCTACCGATGAGAAAAAACTCAAAAAATTGCTAGACGAACAACCGAATTAATCCCTCGAAAAGAGAATCAAAATTATCCAAAGGCTTACACGTATCATGTGTAAGCCTTTTTTATTTATATTAATTCTTAATTAGGGTCATTCATTTATAATTTAGTCAAAAAGTACCTATCTTTATCACAACCTAATTACATTCATATTTTATGGGAATTTCTAGTATTATTTTTATTGTTTTAATCGCGGCAGGCTTTGGTTTTTTTGGCTTCAATGTGAAGAAAGTAATTGCCAATATCAACCTAGGGCGCGACAAAAAAATAAACGACCGAAAAGGCGAACGATGGAAAGTAATGACTTTGGTAGCTTTGGGACAAAAGAAAATGTTTCATCGCCCAATTCCTGCTTTGTTGCACTTGGTCATTTACTTGGCTTTTATCCTTACCCAAGTAGAGCTCATCGAGATTATCATTGATGGAATTACCGGAAGTCACAGAATTTTCCAACCCTATTTGGGCGGATTTTACAAACTGGTGATTAGCATCATCGAGGTTCTATCGGTACTTGCGTTGGTGGCGACTTTTGCATTTCTGGCACGAAGAAACCTCCTGAAATTACCTCGATTTCACAAAGACGAAATGACGGGCTGGCCAAAACTTGACGGAAACATTATTTTGTATCTGGAAATCTTGTTGGTCTTGTTCATTTTTACGATGAATGGTGCAGACGAAGCCATGCATATTGCCCAAGGAAAGGGCAGTTATGGATTTGCGATGAGCCAATGGTACGGACCTCTCTTTTTTGGAGGAATGGAAGTAGAAACACTTCATTTGCTCGAGCGAATAGGGTGGTGGGGTCACTTGTTTATTGTGCTTACATTTATGAATTACTTGCCTTATTCCAAGCACTTTCACATCTTTTTGGCTTTTCCCAATGTGTGGTATTCCAATCTGGATGCCAAAGGAAGATTATCCAACATGGAAGCCATAACCAATGAGGTAAAAATGATGTTTGACCCAGAAGCTGATCCTTATGCAGCACCGCCAGACCCCCAAGGCGATACACAAACTTTTGGGGTAAAAGACGTAACCGATTTGCCTTGGAACAGCCTGCTACAAGCCTACACCTGCACCGAGTGTGGAAGATGTACTTCGGAGTGTCCTGCCAACCAAACTGGCAAATTGCTGTCGCCACGAAAAATAATGATGGATACCCGAGACAGAATGGCAGAGCTGGGCGAATTCAAAAGAAAAAATGGAGCCGACAAGTACGATGACAAAACACTGGTTCACGATTACATTACAGAAGAAGAAATATGGGCTTGTACCAGCTGCAATGCTTGTGTAGAGGCCTGCCCAGTAAACATAGATCCACTCTCGATTATTGTGGACTTACGAAGATACCTGGTGATGGAAGAATCCAAAGCACCGAGCGAACTCACCGGAATGTTTAGCAACATCGAAAACAACGGTGCTCCGTGGCAATTTGCCCAAGCAGACCGACTGAAGTGGAAGGACGAAAATTAACCTAATTAGAAAAAAGAAACCTAGCAATGAGCGAACTAAAAGTACATACAATGGCCGAATATATGGCCAAGGGAGAAGCCCCAGACATCTTGTTCTGGATAGGATGCGCAGGAAGTTTTGACGATAGAGCCAAAAAAATAACCAAGGCAATCGTAAAAATATTGAA
>JALRIS010000209.1 GCA_023255335.1 Flavobacteriales bacterium
ATAATTTAAAGAAATCAGTCATCATTTTTAATTCAGACGACAATGAATCAGTACCATTATCTTCTCGTTTTAACAACTTGAAACCTGCATCAAACTACGATAATTTATATTATGCTGGTTTTTCTCGAGCTATTGGTGATTGGTTGTTGGGGCTTAACGCAACTCGCTTGTTTACCGTAAAATATGGAGGTTACAAGCAAGTGCTTTCCGTAGGAAGAGTGCAAACTCCTACTCTTGCCATGTTGGTGAATCGATTTAAAGAAATTCGAGATTTTAAACCACAGCCTTATTGGGAATTACAAACTACGTATCGCGAGACTTTGTTTCATTATGAAGAAGGTAGATTTGAAAAACAAGCAGACGGGCAACAATTGGCTGACAAAGTCAAAGTGTCCGATTTTGAAATTGTTTCGGTAACCAAAAAGAAAGGAAAGGAATACGCTCCTAAATTGTTTGATTTAACGGGATTGCAAGTTTATTGCAATACCAAATTTGGCTTTTCGGCAGACGAAACACTCAAAATGGTTCAGAAACTCTACGAAATGAAAGTGGTTACTTACCCAAGAGTTGATACTACTTTTTTGCCCAACGATGTGTATCCAAAAGTAGCAGGAATATTGGCGAAATTGACTAATTACAGTTCTTTGACTTCTCCGCTTCTTGCAGATAAAATCAGAAAATCTAAAAAAGTTTTTGACGATAAAAAAGTAACGGATCACCATGCAATCATTCCCACAGGAATTCAAAACCACTTGCAGCACAATCAGCAAAAGGTGTACGACATTATTGTCAGGAGATTTTTAGGTGTTTTTCATCCCGATTCGGAAGTATCTAACTCTACCGTGATGGGAAAAGCAGCTGATGTTCCTTTTAAAACCACTGGGAAACAAATTCTTACCAAGGGTTGGCGAGTTGTATTCGAAACCGAAACAAGTAAAACCAAAGAAGAAGCCGTTTTACCTAATTTTGTAAAAGGAGAAAAAGGGCCACACGAACCGTCTTTCATAGAAAAAGAAACCAAACCTCCCAGAAACTTTACCGAAGCAAGTTTGTTGAGAGCAATGGAAACCGCTGGAAAACAAGTAGATAATGACGAAATGCGGGAATTGATGAAAGAAAACGGAATTGGAAGACCTTCTACGCGAGCGAGTATTATTGAGACTTTGTTTCGAAGAAAATACATTGAACGAAACAAAAAACAAGTTCTCCCCACCGAAACTGGAATAGCCTTGATTGAATTGATAGACAATGAATTATTGAAATCGGCAGAGCTTACCGGGAGATGGGAAAAACGGTTGAAAGAAATAGAACGTGGGGAGTTTCAAGCTGGAAAGTTCATACACAACATGAAAAAAATGGTATATGAATTGGTGCAAGAAGTAAAAGCAGACACAACTATAAAGCGAATAACCTCGAATATTCCTGAAACTACACCGAAAACAGTTTATGCACCTGGTAGCAAAAAAGCGACAGCAAAAGTAAAAAAACAACTCGTAGGAAAAACCTGTCCAAAATGCAACAGAGGTTCGTTGATCAAAGGCGGAACGGCATATGGATGCTCAGAATACAAGACCGGTTGTAAATTGCTCATTCCTTATAAAATTCATGGGAAAAAGATTTCTGAAAACCAATTGAATAGGTTGGTTGACAAAGGTAGTACCACTAATTTGAAAGGGTTTACTACAGATACTGGTAAAGTAGAAGGCGTAATAAAATTTGATGAAAACTTCGATATTAAATTAGAACCAAAAGCTGTTAAAACAAAAGCTAATGCCGACAAAATTGCTTGTCCTAAATGCAAAAAAGGAACTATTTTGAAGGGAAAAACCGCCTACGGTTGTTCACAATATAAATCGGGTTGTGATTTTGTGTTTTCTTTTCAAAAAATTAAAGACACTGCAAAGGACAAACCATTGACTAAGGAATTGGTGCTAGAGATTATTTCTGGATAAATACAGCGTAAACACTCTCCCTAACGGAAAATAAAATCACTAATCCTTTCTCCTCTTAAATCATCCAGCACTTTAGTTTCCTTCAGAAACTGTGGCCAATACTTATCCGAAAGATTTTCGTGATTCATAAAATCGATACATTCTTGAAAGGATTTTATCACTTCGTGTGGAATAGAATTCGTAGTTGCCCAGATAAAAAAATGCTCAAAAACTCCTTCAACTTCTTGTTTCTTTTCTCTTGGTAATGCTTTGATATTGAAATAAAAAGGACGCTCCAAGATGTTGATGTAAAAGTCACTCGGTTGGATTATATTTAATTCTACCCCCATTTGATACAACTCGGGTAAGTGTTTTATGTTTAGGATCGAAACTGTGGGTGATAGTTTAAAAGTAAGGTGTTTTAATTCTCTTACTTTTTCTCTATTTTTCAGAAACAACTGCCAATCAAATTCTTTTCGGATATATTCACCCAATTCTTCAGTAGCATCCACACTTGCCATTACTTCTACTTTGTCAAATTGTTTCCAATACTCCAATACGTCATAATTTTTAAATATTAGTTTAGAAAAATTGGTGTTGTATCTCAGATAAATATTCGTTGCATTATTCTTAATCAACCAATCCAACAACAAATAATGCTCTTTTGTAACAAGTGGTTCTCCACCTGCAAAGTAGATTTCTTTAGCTCCCAACAGTGCTTTTCCAGTTTCAGAAATAAAATGTTCAAAATCTGTAATATTTTGAATAATCGCTTTCTTTGAAACGATTCTGCCTAGTGCCTTGGCATCATTGAACCACTTGGAGCTTGCTCCGTGCCAACAAGTTCTGCATCTAAAATTACAGACATTCGAAAAACGAATATCAAAGTAAATGGGATTTTCTTTTACCTTAATTTCAACTGGTTCAACCTCAGAAAATTTCTCAAAAGTCTCTTGTCTTATGCTCTTCCCTCCTGCTTCTTCAAGCTTGTAGCAGACTGAGCAACGCTTGTCAGGCTCTCCCGAAAGGAATTTTCCTCTCAGTTTTTGTATTGATTCCCCATTCCATATTTCTTCAAAAGAGTGTTCATTCACATTTCCGTAGGGAATATTACCAATGCAGCATGCTTTTGCTTTTCCATTATCACTTACGTGATAATGAATCCAGGGCATGAGGCAATATGGAGTTAGTTTAGAAATAATTCAATTACCAATATTAAACGAGCGAACAGGTATAGAAAAAAAAGGGATTTATTTTTTCCTCTTTCGCCTAACTTTTTTATTTATCTCCTCAATCTCTCCCATCAGCTCTTTAATAGACAAGCTAGTATCTTCACTAAAATCCACAGTTTTTCTGTATTCGTCTTGTTGTAACTCCAAGATTTTGATGGGTTTTCCAATGAACTTTTCTATTTCATCTAATAAGGGTTTTTCTTCCTTGGAGCAAAAGGACACTGCATCTCCTTTTTCCTTTCCTCTTCCAGTACGTCCAATTCTGTGAACGTAATTCTCAGCAATATCTGGCAAGTCGTAGTTCACTACATAATCCACGTTTGCGATATCAATTCCTCTTGCCGATACATCTGTGGCAATCATCACGTTTACTTTTCCAGTTCTAAAAAAGTTCATCACCGAGCTCCTGTCTTTTTGGGCTTTATCGCCATGAATTGTCATCGTTTCTATTTCCACTCTATCCATGGCTTTCTTTACTCTCTCTGCACGAACTTTTGTTCTCACAAACACCAAAATTTTGCTTTTCGGATTTTCTTTAATCAGTCTTTCCAAAAAGAATCTTTTGTCATCCATTTTTACAAAAGCGACCGAGTGCTTGATATTTTTAGAAACCGGATCTTTTGGAGCGATTTGTATTCTAATTGCGTTACTTTTAATCAGATCGTAGGCCGTCTTTTTTATTTTTTGATTAATGGTGGCAGAAAAAAACAAGGTTTGACGAACTTTAGGCATCCTTTCCATGACGTCAACAATGTCTTTTTTAAAACCCAAATCTAGCATGTGGTCAGCTTCATCCAATACCAAAGTTTGTACTTTATCCAAAGACAAAAATCGCTGATGATGCAAATCAAACATTCTTCCTGGAGTTGTTACTAGTACATCTACTCCTTTCAACAATTTTTCTATTTGTGTTTCTTGGTCTACTCCTCCAAACAAAGCCAAAGTTTTAACCCTCGTACCTTTTCCAAGTTGGTTGAACACCTCACCTATTTGCTGCGCCAATTCTCTTGTAGGAACCATAACCAAGGCACGAATAACGGGATCTTTGTGATTTCTTTTTTTCTTTTGAATGTCGTTGATAATAGGGAGTGCGAAAGCGGCAGTTTTTCCTGTACCTGTTTGAGCAATTGCCAACAAATCTTCCCCTTTCATAATGGCAGGGATAGACTTATACTGAATGTCGGTAGGTTTCTTAAATCCTACTTTCTCCAAATTATTATGAATCTCAGGGGTAAAACTGTATTGACTAAATTTCATGGTGTAAAGATAAGGTTTATAACTTCTACCAACTAATCGGCTTGTAATCTTTCAAGAATTGACCGTTCCAATGTTTTCCGGTATTTATTCCATCAATCAAAGGATCAAGAACTCTTGCTGCTCCATCCACAATATCTAGCGGTGGTTGAAAATCGTGTTCTTCTTCTTTCTTTTTGGATAATTGTACTGGGTCTTCGTCCGTTACCCATCCTGTATCCACTGCATTCATAAACACTCCGTCTTTGGCAAATTCACTTGCCGAAGTGTGAGTCATCATGTTCAGCGCTGCTTTTGCCATGTTGGTATGCGGATGACGCGATATTTTATGAAAGGTATGGAATTTTCCTTCCATGGCCGAAACATTGATAATGTGCTTTTTGCCCGTGTTCTCTTTACGCATTAAGTTAGATAATCGGTTGCACAACACAAATGGAGCTACTGCATTAACTAATTGTACTTCCACCATTTCTAAAGTTTCAATTTCGCCTAGTTTCAGTCTCCAACTGTTGGTCTTTCTCAAATCTACTTGCTGCAAATCTGCGTCTAATTTCCCTTCGGGGAATACTTCTTTGGAGGCAATAGCATTATCAAAACTATAAGGAATTTGCGATAGCTTTGCGGAAGCACTTATTCCAATTCCTGGACGATTGCTATGCCAAGAAACTGGCAAGTTTTTTTTATCCATTGTTTTCTCCGAAAAAGAATTCAATTCATCCAAACACGCTTTGTGGTCTTTGAGTAATTCTCGAGCTTTTTCTGGTAGTTGATCAAACGGTTTTTCTTCCCATTCCATCATGTGCGCATAAAACCCTGCGGGTCTTCGAACAGTTTGGGCAGCATTGTTTATCAATATATCTAATCTCGAGAATTGTGATTCAATAAAATTGCAAAATATCTCCACACTGGGAATGTGCCTCAAATCCAATCCATGGATATGCAATCTATGGCTCCATTCGTGGTAATCGTCTTCTTTTGCAAATCGCAATGCAGAATCTACAGGAAATCTTGTGGTAGCCACAACTTCGGCACCTGAGCGTAATAATATTAAGGTAATGTGGTACCCAATTTTTAATCGCGATCCCGTTACAACAGCTACTTGCCCAGTTAAATCTGCAGTTTGAAAACGCTTGGCGTAATTGAAATCTCCGCAAGATTCACACATGGTATCGTAAAAGTGATGAAGCTCTGTAAATTCCGATTTGCACACGTAGCAATTTCTCGGACTTTCTAATTTTCCTCTACTTTTTGTAGTCGTGTCTTCAAGCATTTTTGGGGCAACAAAGATTGCATCCTCTCTTGCGCTCCTAATTCCCGTATTTTTTCTTGCATGTTTTTCTCTCTCTCTTTTTTTTCTTAAAGCAGCTTTCTTGGCACTTTTTACTCTTTTTTCTTGTTCTTCTTTTGTGGGGCGAGATAGTTTGCCTGCAGCTATCATCAGCTCTTTTCTTTTCTCCTGCGAGAGCTCAAAGAGCTGGTCGGTATCGGCTAACAAATTAGTAAGAATTGCAATACACTGATCTACTTCTAGGAGGGTTAGCTTCTTATTCGTTGTAGTGTCTTTCATTAATTAAAAACTTCTTGTTGAACATTGTGGTACACTTCCTCCAAATCCTTCAGCTCTCTGTACCCATTCGCAATCATATAAAACTGATGTTTTAGTTTCACTACAACAGATGGAAACCCTTTTATTCCCATTTCCGCAGAAAGTTGAAAATCTGTTTTGGTAGTATATTTTGCCTCTTCACTTTCAAACAATTCGGCAAACGTTTGTTTATCTAGTCCATATTCTTCGGCTACTTCCAAAAAAGTATCTATTTTATTTATGTTGCGATTTTTTACATAAAAAGCAGTTTGTACCGCTTTAAAGAAGTCTAATTCTTTTTCTGGCGCCATCATTCGGCAGACCACTACTGCTCTGCTCGCTGGCTCTGTATCAAGAACAAAATCTTCGTTTTCAAACATATCAAGAGAAAAGGGCTGCCCAGTCCTTTTTTCAATCTCAATCCAGTGAGATTTCAAAAACTCCTCCATTTGATGCACCTTATCAGTTCCGTTTGGTCTCAATCCACCTTGCACCATTCTTAGTGTTAGTTCCGGATGATTTTTTACAAATGCATCCAATTCTGGTGCAAATCCATAACACCATGAGCACAATGTGTCTCCAATGTAAATAAGCGAATCTTCTTCGCTTTTAATCCAATCTAAATTCATAGTATAAAGGTAACAAAAAGAAAAATCTCAATCGCTTTATAAAAAAGAAATTGAGATTAAATTGATGTGCCCAGAAAGGGAGTCGAACCCTCACGCACTTAGTGCACACGACCCTCAATCGTGCCTGTCTACCAATTCCAGCATCTGGGCATTTCATTGGAGCGACAAATATAAAATAATTGAATGGAAATAAAATTATTATGATTAAATAAAATGGGATTAGGCAAATTGAGTTGTTAAAATTTGGGCTAGGAATAATTGGATAATGCGAAAATGAGTCCATCCCAAAAAAATAAGAATTAATGAAAGGACAAGTTGCGCCTTGTCCCTTCTTTGAGATTCATTTGAAAATTAAATTACGATGAAAATAAAAAGCGAAATAGATTTACAACGTATAATTACATCGAATCGAATCCAGATAAATGGAAAAAGGAAAAATTAAATCAATGAGAAGAATAGTCAATTTACCAAAAAGCCCTCCAAAACATAAAGTTTAGGAGGGCTTTTGCGCCAGTGATTCAGCAGGGATTCGAACCCTGGACCCACGCCTTAAAAGGGCGTTGCTCTACCAACTGAGCTACTGAATCAACATCTTCTCGAGGAAGAAAAATTCGTTAGCAAGTAAACTTCACTGATGAAGTAAAATAAAAAAGCCTTCAAAACAAAAGTAATGAAGGCCATTTTATTAAAGTGATTCAGCAGGGATTCGAACCCTGGACCCACGCCTTAAAAGGGCGTTGCTCTACCAACTGAGCTACTGAATCGCTAACGAGGTGCAAATATAGAAACCTCAGTTTTTATTCCAAAGTAAAACGGTCTTTTTTTTAACTTTTTTTTAATTCATCGACCGCAAACGAGATTCAAGCTCCTTATTTACTGGAACTAACGGAAGTCTCACTTCATTTTCCATAATCCCTTGTTCATTTAGCAGCACTTTCACTCCTCCAGGATTGCCATCCTCAAATATTCCGTCAATTAACTTAAGCAAAGAGTAATGAGCTACTCGAGCCGAATCATATTCGCCACTCATACCTTTTTGAACCAATTCTTTCGTAGTTTCTGGATGTGAATTAGCAATTACCGAAATAAGTCCTTCTGCTCCGCAGGCAATCATAGGTAAGGTAAGTGCATCATCACCAGAAATCAATAAGAAGTCCTTTGGTTTTTCGTGGATGATTTCCATCACTTGAGAAATATTGCCCGAAGCTTCCTTGATGCCAACAATATTATCAAACTCTCGTGCAAGACGAAGGGTTGTTTGCGTGGTCATGTTACTTCCCGTTCGGGCAGGAACGTTATACAAAATAATTGGAAGTTTGCTTAGTTGAGCCAATTCCTTGTAGTGCTGATAAATTCCCTCTTGGCTCGGTTTATTGTAGTACGGACTAGCTGTTAGAATAGCCGAAACACCCGATAAATCGAAAGAGTGGTATTCCTCTTTCATTTTCATTGTGTCGTTCCCTCCTATTCCAAACACAAGAGGCAATCTGTCTTGATTGGTTTTCTTTACTGCCTCCAACACCGCTTGCTTCTCGGAGGAAGAAAGTGTGGCTGACTCACCTGTTGTTCCCATGACAACCAAATAATCTACTCCGCCTTCGATCAACTTGTTTGTCAATTTTTCTAGCGCTATAAAATCAATCTCCTTATTTTTTTTGAATGGAGTTACCATGGCTACTCCCAGCCCTTTTAGTTCGTTCATTATTTGGGTTTTACTTGGGTTAAAAACATATTTATTTGTGTGATAAATTTCGACACTGGTGTATTGTCTGGCATATCCACCATAAAATCATAAAACTTCTCATTTTCATCGTTCAGCCTTCCAATTTTTAGTTTTGCTTTTGAGCTGGCCACAACTTGCTTGATAGGGACACAATACTCTTTCGACAAATCAATTAATATATCGAAGTCTTCCTTCACAAAATTAGAAGTTTCCTTGCACTTTCCGTGCTGATAAAAATCAATCATTTTATTGGTAAAATAGAGGTAACGAAGTGATTGATTAATCACAAAACTAGGGAGTTGTGGTCCGTCATAATATCCAAGGACTCTAATTTTTTTAAAGCCAATTTCTCCTTTCAAAAAATCAACATACTTTTCTACAATATCTTGATAATCAGTTGTCGATACGGAATAAACAATCCCAATAGATTTTGCAGACTCAAAGTTTGAGACTGCCGGTCTTCTTCGCTGATGGAGAAGAAACTTGTCCAGTTTTCTTTTCCCGAGATAGTGCTTAATGTTGGTTAAAAATTTCATCTAATTCAAAATTACCAAAGTAATTAGTCTTATTTATTTTTTTATTGGATTAATTGAAGGTAAGTTGATTCATCTATAATTTTTACTTCTAGCTTTTCGGCTTTTTTTAATTTAGCTGGCCCCATTTTATCTCCCGCTACCAAATAATTGGTCTTACTCGAGATAGAACTAGCTATTTTTCCTCCGTTGTCTTCGATAGATTTTTTTAATTCATCTCTTGAGAATTTATCAAACACACCCGACACCACAAAAGTTAATCCTTTTAGCTTTTCGCTCCCGCCTTCTTTTTTAACTATTTCAAACTGAAGTCCTTGATTTAGTAAAACCTCCAAAACGGCTTGATTTTTTTCTTTCTGAAAATACTCTACCACACTCTCAGCAATTCTGTCCCCTATTTCATCTACTTCTACCAATGTTTCTTTCGTTGCGTTCATCAAATCCTTAATTGAGCCAAAGTGTCTGGCAAGTTTTTTAGCAACTGTATCTCCTACGTATCTAATTCCTAACGCAAACAACACTTTCTCAAAAGGAACTTTCTTAGAAGCTTCAATTCCATCAAGCATATTATTAACTGATTTCTCAGCCATTCGATCCAATAAAATTAACCGATCAAAAGTAAGAGAATATAGGTCTCCCGAATTTTTTATGAGTCCTTGATCAAATAATACTTCAATTGTCTCTGTACCAAGTCCATCAATGTTCATTGCCTTTCGTGAGATGAAATGCTGAATTTTTCCTTTTATTTGAACAGAACAGCCTGTATCGTTGGGACAATAATGGTTGGCTTCGCCTTCTTTTCTTTCTAATTGAGAACCACATTCGGGGCACTCCTCAATGTAGCGAAAAGGAACCGAATCGGCTGGTCTTTTGGATATATCTACCGAAATAATCTTGGGGATAATCTCCCCTCCTTTTTCTACAAATACCGTGTCACCTTCTCTCACTTCTAGCTTTTCAATAATATCGGCATTGTGCAACGAAGCTCGTTTTACGGTGGTTCCTCCTAACTGAACTGGAACTAAATTAGCAACTGGCGTAATTGCGCCTGTTCGCCCTACCTGATAAGTCACCTTTTCCAAAACGGTACTTACTCGCTCTGCTTTGAACTTATAAGCAATTGCCCATCTAGGAGATTTTGCTGTAAAACCCAGTCTATTTTGATTGTCGTAATGATTTACTTTGATTACCACTCCATCAATCTCAAAAGGTAATGTTTTTCG
>JALRIS010000214.1 GCA_023255335.1 Flavobacteriales bacterium
AAAAACGCCAAAGAAGCCATTTTTTACGGAAGTAAAATTGCCGCAGAACACGGAATGGAAAGTGTTGTTGTGACTGCAGGCACTGCCGACAACGATACCTTGTCAGCGCTGGGACAATACGGAGCAAAAAAAGTAATTGCGCACAATGCCTCAGACTTGGATAGCCAGCAGCTTACCAAGCTTGTAGCCGAAACTGCCAAAGAAAATAACGCTGCCGTTGTCATTTTTTCTCAAGATTTGACTGGAAAAGCAGTAGCACCAAGAGTAGCTGTAAGACTAGAGGCAGGATTGGTGTCTGGAGCCATCGCGCTACCTACCAATGATTTTGTGGTAAAAGTAAACGCGTTTTCAGGAAAAGCATTTAGCAACGTAAAAATAAATACCGCTACCAAAGTAATCTCTGTCTTGCCAAATTCGCTTCAGCCTGAGGCTGGTGAAGGAACTGCAGAAGTTGTGGCTAGCTCGGTAGATTTGGGCGCTCAAAAAATTGTAATTAAAAGCAAAGTAGAGCAAACCGGAGAAATTGCCCTGCCAGAAGCAGAACTAGTAGTGTCGGCTGGTAGAGGACTAAAAGGCCCTGAAAACTGGGGAATCGTAGAAGACCTGGCAAAAGCACTTGGTGCTGCCACGGCTTGTTCACGTCCAGTTTCGGATTCGGATTGGAGACCTCACCACGAGCACGTAGGGCAAACAGGTGTAGCCATCCGACCAAACTTGTACATCGCGGCAGGAATTTCTGGTGCTATTCAGCATTTGGCTGGAGTAAACGGAAGTAAGGTAATCGTGGTAATCAACACAGATCCAGAGGCTCCTTTCTTTAAAGCGGCAGATTACGGAATTGTAGGTGATGCTTTTGAAGTATTGCCAAGACTTACAGAAGCTGTAAAAGCAGCTAATTTGTAATTCGTTATCCAACAAATTATTTAAAAGCATCATTCAAACCGAATGATGCTTTTTTTTGGTAACTACTAACGCCTCAAATCTCCAGGAGACACAATCTACTTGTTGGTTAAATCCAATCCCTACTAGAGTTTTCAACTTTCTGTATAATTTTCTTTTGAATAAGGATAGCGTCTGTTTGATGTAAACAAGGTAATTTAACAACTCCTGAGGCTGTTTGAATTTTTATCGTGGCAACTCCTCCCCTTTTTTGAATAACCGATTGCACTGTCTGAATATTCTGAGTTTTGTAAAACTCTATGATCGTTGTGATTGTACTAATTTTCCCATCTCCTATAATCAACTTTTCTCCATCAAATTGAAAGTATGTTTTATTTCGTTTTAAATAAATTAAGAGGACAGTGAAAGGTAGTAATATGCTATTGAGCAGAAGTGCCTCTAGCCAACTAAATGAATTGAAATAGATAAGTAAATTTACTAGACACACAAAAGCAAACGACCTTAGGCACATCCTAAAAACGAAATAAGGTGCGGGCCTAAAAACCGAACTAGATTCAGTAACTTCCTCCAGAAAGAAAAGACTTTTGAGCTCTTGCATAAATGGAAGTTTAACACCTACAAGCTCAACCAGTTTTTTTTGCTTCATTTTGGCACTTCCAGCTTGTTTTATTTTTACCGTTCCTATACCCATCGCTTTTTTCACAGGGTTCGTCACTTCCACAATATATTGAATTTTTGATATTTTCAACACATCTTCTCGTCTCGTAAATAATCCTTCACTCACCTCAATTCCCTCTTTCTTGTACACCACCTTTTGATCAAAATGCCGCAATACTACTCTAAAAAACGAAACAACCACCGAAATGAGTATTCCTACAATTAACAACACTGTAATTCCAAGAAGACTACTCACAACCTCTTCCTTATTCAACACCACAAATTGAACAAGCTTATCGGCAAAATTCCAATCTTTAACGATATCCTCCAGTTGATATCCAAATGAGAAAGTAATTGCCACAATCCAAAAAAAACTTCTCAAATGATTATCGGAAAAACTAACTTTCAATAATTCCAAAAAAGTTAGCGCGTAAACCAACCTTTCTTGCTCTGTGAAATTGACTTCTGGGATTTCACTATCCGATAGCACTTCGGCATTTGATTGAGTACGTTGCAATTCTGACTTGAGGTCTTGAGCCACCTGTTTAGAAACTGCTTTTATAGAAACTTCGACATCTTTTGCGCCAGCCGTTTGAATTTCTACCTGAGTCACTCCCACTAATTGATGTAAGATATTTTGTTTAAAATTAACTGACTGAATTCGCTCCATAGGGATAGCTGTTTTATTTTTAAAAACTACTCCCTTGTTAAGCACAAACTGATTTCCTTCTATTTTGAACTTGAAAAACAAAAATTGGACTAATGCTACAATGAGTAACAAAACAGTTAAGCCCGTAGCAACAAAAAGAAGGTACTCCCATTTATTTTCGATATTATCTGAAAACAAAACGGGTATAAACACCCAAAAAGATTTGACTAACTTATACAACAAAAGGCCGTAATTGATAACAATACCCGCGGGAGACTGCCTCCTAAATTCAGAAAAAGAACTACTACTCATCTTTCATGAAATTTGAAATAAATGTTTTTATCTCTTGCGCTTTTTGCAATTCCAAGCCATTGATTTTTAAATCTCGCCCACTATCTCCAGCCGTGTAAATACTGAGTGTTGCCAACCCCAAATACCTCTCCAGTGGTCCTTCGTCTATTTCTATGTGTTGAATTCTAGTGAAAGGAACGGTGGTTTCTCTCTGAAAAATCAATCCTTCTTGATAGGCTATGTGTTTATCGCTAATTTTAAACTTCTTTCTGTTAAAATGAGCTTTGGCGAGCCACAACAATCCCAGAAAGATAAAGAAAAACCCTCCCAAGACACTAAATAAAATAAGCGAAGTAAACCAGTCTTGGAGCTGAATAAAATAACCAACAAGCACAGTTATGGAGAATACCAAAAAAACCAATAATCTCTTCAAAACCATTGATTTTAGCAAATTTGGATGCATTGAATGAAACGTGTTGTTTTCCATAGTATTCTCTTTCTGTTTCTTTCAAATATAGGAATTATTGCAGCATAATTAAGGTCAAAAAAAAAGCTTTTGTATTCGTGTTGAAATATCGTAACTTTATACCCCAAAATCAGCAACAATTTAGCTGAAAAGCCGATGAAAAAAGTAGAACTTGAAATAGCAGGACTATCCTACAGCCATACTCAGAGTGGAGCTTATGCTCTTGTGTTCAATGAAACGAAAGGAAACAGAAGACTTCCGATTATCATTGGTGGAACCGAGGCACAAGCAATTGCTATAGAACTTGAAGGAATGACCCCTAGCCGACCTCTCACTCATGATCTTTTCAAGTCATTTGCTGAGGAATTCGAGTTTACCATCCAAGAAGTAATTATTTACAATCTGATAGAAGGTATTTTCTTCTCCAAACTAATCTGCCGAAACAAAGAAGGCAATACAATAGAAATAGACTCTCGCACCTCCGATGCAGTAGCTATCGCAGTTCGTTTCGCCTGCCCCATATTCACTTATGAATTTATTTTGAGTTCTGCCGGAATAATTCTTGATGACGAAGGGGAAGAGGAGAACTCGGGTGAAACCAAAAGTAATTTGGAAACAGAATCATCCCCAATAGAATTATCAGAATCTGACTCTGTGCCTCAAAAATCAATTGAAGAACTTGAAAAAGAACTCAATGAAGCAATCGAAGCGGAAGATTACGAAAAGGCCTCTCAATTAAGAGACCAAATCAACAGCAGAAATTAACCCGTACATTTATTTTTTATCATGAGAAAATTGATTCGATATTCAGCCCTCATCTATTCGTTTTTTCTACTTTTCTCATGTACCAAACAAGAATCTTCTATTGAGCAAAGATTAGTAAGAACATGGAATTTTGACACTGCTAATAGTTCAGAAAATATAGACTCTGGGTCTTACATCAAATTCGAAATTGACCTTACGGATGATCAAAAAAAGCATGGTTTTAAATGGGAAATAAATGGACGAAAAGATATTGGAACTTGGGAAATTGTAGATAGCAACGAACTCCTACTTAGTTTTCCACTACAAAGAATAGAGACGGACATTGATTCCATAGCGCAAAGCTACGATGAAGAAGGAAATACCACGGTCTATTATTTTAAAGAAAATGATAATGTCGCCACTCTAAAAGACGGTAAATTCAAAACGAAAGAAATACAACAAAGGTATCTTATCAACGAAATATCAAACGAAAAACTTACCCTTGTCTTCGAGGGCGCTGGTCACGACCCTTCAATACTCATTCTTCCTTTTGTCTACAAATCCAAAGTAATTCCTACCAGTATTTCGTTCTATTCTGTTTCAAGAGGGTTACTCGGTATTGCTGCCCTAATTTTTATCACTTTTCTATTCAGTTCGAATAAAAAAGCAATTAATTGGAGCTTGGTAGGTAAAGGCTTGGGACTTCAATTAGTCTTGGCATTAGCAGTACTCTACGTTCCATTTGTTGCCTCTTTTTTTGATGCGTTAAGCGCAGGATTTATGCGCGTCATTGGATTTACGGATGCGGGCGCAAATTTTGTCTTCGGACAATTTGGCACTGGTGAAATTCAAGGCCCACTCCAAAATTTTGCCTTCAAAATTCTTCCTACCATCATCTTTTTCTCTGCCCTGATGAGCATGCTCTATTACTTAGGTATTTTACAGAAAGTAGTCTATATTTTTGCCTGGTTAATGAGAAGATTTATGAAACTCTCGGGAGCAGAAAGTCTAGCAGCCGCAGGAAATATATTTTTAGGTCAAACGGAGGCACCATTTTTAGTAAGGCCGTATCTCGAAAAAATGACTAAATCTGAATTGATGTGCTTGATGACGGGAGGAATGGCAACTATCGCGGGAGGAGTATTGGCAGCCTACATAAGCTTTTTGGGAGGCGATGATCCCGAACAAAGTTTATTCTTCGCGAAACATCTGCTTACCGCTTCCATTATGTCGGCTCCAGCAGCAGTGGTAGCAGCCAAAATTCTCGTTCCCGAAACGGAAGAATTCAACAAAGAAATGATTATTCCAAAAGAAAAAATTGGTTCTAATATTTTAGAGGCTATCACCAATGGTTCAACTGATGGACTGAAGTTAGCCGTTAATGTAGGAGTTATGCTTTTAGTTTTCACGGCTATTGTGTACATGGCTAATTATTTGTTGTCTACCGTAGGTGCTTTTACAGGACTTAATGAACTGATCGTTCAAAACACGAGTTATTCAGAGTTATCATTTCAATTTTTGCTAGGCTATTTGTTCGCTCCTATCGCAGGATTAATGGGAATTGACAACTGGGGTGACATGGTACTCACAGGTCAACTACTAGGAGAAAAAACAATCTTAAATGAGTTTTACGCTTACGCAACCTTTGGGAATATCAAATCACAATTTGCGTCAGAAAAAGCAGTTGTTATGAGCACCTACATGTTGTGTGGATTTGCAAATTTTGCCTCTATTGGTATTCAAATTGGTGGGATTGGAGCCCTTATTCCTACAAGAAAAGGTGTCCTTTCCAAACTAGGAGTTAAAGCCTTAATTGGAGGAACCATAGCAAGCTTACTCACGGCCGTAGTAGTAGGAATGTTTTTGTAATTAAGCGTTTCCCATTTTTATTTCACAACAAATCCACCCAAAACACCTCTTTTCATAGAAATTTTTCAGAAATTAGAAGGTCTAATCAAAGAAAAACTATGAAAATACTATTTACCTCTCTCCTCTCAATCTTCATTATTGTTGGAACTACGAGCAGCTCTCATGCTCAACTTTTTAAAAAAAAGAAGAAAGAAGAAACTAAAAAATCTCCTGAAAAACCAAAATCTTCACTAAAATCCATCAAAAGTGTGACGAAAAATTGCGAAAAATTTGATGGACTTTTTCCTATGTATCGAGATACCAATACCGGAAAAATTTATATCGAAATAAGCAAGGAAAAACTGGGTGAGGAGTTTATTTATTTTAGCTATGTAGAAAATGGATTGATGGATGTTGGAGCGTTTAAAGGGTCTTACCGAGGTTCAAAAATTTTCAAAATCAATGAATCGTATGGAAACATTGAGTTTCAATTGGAAAACACCAACTATTACTTTGATCCTAACAATGAAATCAGCAAGTCGGCCGAAACCAACATAAACAAACCGATTATTATTTCGGAAAAAATATTGGGTAAAACTGGCGAAAACTTCATCATTGAGTCAAGTTCGCTTTTTATGAAAGAGAAAAGAAAGCTTTAAAAGACTTGGAGTCACAAACCGATAAACTTGCCAAGGAGTTTTACACTTATTGCATGAGAGCAGCTGAAGCTCCGTTTAAAAAAATCTTAGCGGATGACGACCTTTCTAAAAAGTTTGACGAGGT
>JALRIS010000224.1 GCA_023255335.1 Flavobacteriales bacterium
AGGCCCACATATCCAGTTCCAATAACTGCTATATTCTTCATATTTTTTATTTAAATTCTTTTACTGTTTCTGTTATATACAAAAGCTCTTCCTCGGTCAATTCGGTGTGCATTGGCAACGAAATTACAGAGGCATTTAGTGCTTCCGTATTGGTAAAATCTACCTTGTCGTACCTTGAGTCTTGGTAAGCCTTTTGTTTATGCAAAGGCAATGGATAGTAAACCATTGCAGGTATTCCTTTCTTGGATAAGTAGGAACGTAGTTCATCTCTATTTATTCCTTTAGTCTTCAGAGTATATTGGTGAAATACGTGTGTTGACTTTGGATCTCTGTAAGGTATGGTTAGCCAAGAAACATTTTCAAATGCTTTGTCGTAATATTCAGCTGCTTTGTTTCGGTTTGCAATATAACTATCTAAATGAGGTAACTTCTTTCTCAAGACAGCTGCCTGAATACTGTCAAGACGGGAATTCACACCGATTTCATCGTGGTAATACTGTGTGCTTTGTCCATGATTTGCAATCATTTTAATCTTCTTTCCGAGCTCAAGATCGTTTGTAAAAATAGCCCCACCGTCTCCATAACAGCCCAAATTTTTGGAAGGAAAGAAAGAAGTAGTTCCCACATGACCAATTGTTCCTGCTTTTTTTACACTTCCATCATCAAATTTATACTCAGCACCAATGGCTTGAGCTGTATCTTCTATGACAAATAAATTATGTTTAGCCGCAATGTTCATCACCTCTTCCATATTTGCACATTGACCATACAAATGAACCGGGACAATAGCTTTTGTCCTTGGCGTGATCGCTTTTTCCAGAGATTCTGGATCTATATTAAAAGTTGTAGGATTTACCTCTACCAAAACCGGGGTTAAATTGAGCAAACCAATAACCTCTACGGTAGCAACATAAGTAAAATTGGCAGTAATGACTTCGTCTCCAGGCTGAAGCCCAAGGGCCATCATAGCTATCTGCAAAGCATCTGTACCGTTTGCACAGGGAATTACATGATTCACCTCAAGATAGTCTTCCAGTTCTGACTGAAACTCTTTGACCTCGGGACCATTTATGTATTGGGAGGACTTTACCACGTTGAGTATTGCCTCATCAATTCCCTCCTTTATTTTTTCGTATTGACCAATCAAGTCAACCATTTGGATGTTCTTCATACCCTATATATAAGTTGCAAATATACTGAAAAAATCAACTTGAATAGGACATTAGACCGTCTAGAGTTTCATTTTATGAACACGTAAAACTAAGATCTTGATTTGAGTAAGAAAGAATAAGCCATCCAGAACAAAAGCAACACTGAAATCAAGGCTGCGGAACCATGCATGACAAAATCAAACCAATCCATCGGTTTCATTCCAACTGCCCCGCCTGCAATCCATTTTATTTTTCCAAACAGATGTGGCTCTCCTATTGGAGAAACTCCTAAAAAAGCAAGCAATAACATTAACACTACTCTATTTTTTCCCTTCATCTGTTTATTTTTCATAGTCTAATCCTGCACTCTTCCATGCTCCAAATCCTCCAAGCATATTATACATTACTACAAATCCAGAGTTCGATAATTTTTTCATTGCCCCAGAAGACCTACCTCCAGAAGCGCAGTATATCAACAAGGGCTTCGATTTGTCCAATCTTTCTACTAAGTCGACAAAATTTGGTGAAAAATAATCTATATTCACCGCAGACTTCAGATGACCCGCTTGGAACTCGACAGAACGCCTTACATCTAGAACAATTACTTCGTCAGTCACTAATTGGCTAAACTCTTGGACTGATATGTCCTTGGCTATGCTTTGGGTTTGGTCCATTCCTTGTTTGTTATTGGTCTCTTCAGTTTGGTTTGAACAAGACAATACGCCAGCAATGGCAACAAAGAATAAGGCCTGTAACGTTGGTTTAATCATTGGTTTTGTTTTTATAAGACATAAATAAATTCGCCCAAATTATCTTGGACAGTGAGTACAAATAGGGACCTAGCACCACCATCATCATCCCAATTAACATGATGTATTCAAAAGCTCCCGGATTCGGATAAAACAGGTAAGTTAGCAGAAATACTGCCACAAACACCGCCACACCCAAAGCATAAGAAACATACATGGCTCCGTAGTAAAATCCTGGCTCTTTTGAAAAAGCCTCACCACAGTGTTCGCACTTTTCTTTTACTGCTCCCATGTGTCTGAAATTATAAGGAGAGGAAACAAAGAAATCTCCCTCATGACAATGCGGACATTTGCGTTTCAGTATGCTGTATAATTTGGTTCCTTTTTTTAACATAGTTCAAAAGTATAAATTGTTTTGTCCTAGTAAAGTAATAATTGTTACATTCATCTATTTCACCCCAATAGTCATTTCTCTCTTTCCTGGAGGCCCTGGCACATTCCCCACCTCAAAACCTACTGATTTCAAATCTCTTTTGAATTGACCCATGGCACAATATGTTACGAGTCTGCCACCAACTTCCAATTGAGAGTACAAATTTTCAAAAATTTCTTTGTTCCACATTTCCTTTTGTGCACGAGGACCAAATGCATCGTAAAAAATAACATCAAACTTTTGTGAGCTAGAATACTCCTGAACTTTTCGGTTTACCTTGGTAAGATAAAAGTATGGATGTATCGCATTTTCTTCTTCCCAGCTTGATTCATGGAGCAGCATAAAATCTTCTTGAGACAGAGCAGGCTCTCGTTCTAGGTAGTTCAATTCACTGATTACCTCATGTGGAAGAGGAACAGTCTCTAAACCCGTGTAGCGGATAGTTGTGTTGTTTTCTCTTGCATAGCAACTTGACAGTAATGCATTTAACCCCGTTCCGAAACCAACCTCCAAAACGGAAACTTCCGTGTTTTTAATCTCACAAAGGCCGTTCTTTATAAAGACATGGTTTGCTTCTTGAATTGCTCCATGAGAAGAATGATAGGTTTCCTTTATTGAAGGCAAAAAAAGCGTGGTGGAACCATCTTTTGTTTTCTTCACCAATATCTCTAAATTATTCTCCATAAAAAAAGCCCTAGCAGATGTGACTACTAGGGCTTAAAATTAAATAACTTTTCCGTTAGAAACTATTTGTGCTGTTGTTTTTCACACCACTTCCTCCCGAAACAATTCTGAACTCAGTTCTTCTATTCAACTGGTGCTCTTCTTCCGAACAGTCTGACTCGTTTGTCGGTTCACAAGCACAACCATTAAGTAGTTTTGTTTCTCCGTATCCTCTTCCATAAATTCTTGAGGCATCAATACCTTTTGAGATTACATAGTCTCTTGCAGCTTTCGCTCTTCTATCTGATAATTTCTCATTGTATCTTTTAGACGCTCTGCAATCTGTATGAGATCCAATCTCTATTTTCATTGAAGGATTCGCCTTCATGCATGAAACCAATTTATCTAATTCTATTGCAGCATCTGGTCTGATGTACGACTTATCAAAATCATACAAGATGTCTTCAATTTCACAGAACTCAGTAATTTCTCCACCGGCTTTATTTTCTTGAATTTTTGTATTGATGTATTCGTTCAAGTTAATTGTTCCTGGCTTTTCAAAAGTCTTTTTGAACGGAACAGTTTTTGTCAAATATCCTTTCTTTTCGATAATTACATCATAATTCATCTCATACCCAGGACAAGGTCTTCCTTCCATAAGGTTAGCAAACGAACCATTTTCATCTGTAATGTATTCCTCTACTTCTCCAGTCTTTTTGTCTCTTAGCTTTACAGACACTCCTTCAATTGGATTATCAGATTCCGTATCAAGAACAGTTCCGATTAGTTTACACTTTTTTTTCTTTTTAACTTCTTTTATCTCTGCCATTTCTGGTGCGGCAGTTGTTTTGAATCTGTAAATATCGTCATTGCCTTTCGCATAGCTTCCATCTCTGTTAGAAGAAAAATACCCTTCCGTTTCTGATTTATTAATAATTAATCCAAAATCATCATGATTTGTGTTCAAAGGATACATCATGTTTTCTGGCTCTGCAAATTCTCCCGAACCATCTCCTTGAGCTTTGTACACATCCTGACCACCTAGACCTACTAAACCATCAGTAGAAAAATAGAGGTTTCCGTTTTCCGAGATGAATGGAAACATTTCCTTTCCTTCAGTATTTACAGATTCCACATTCATTGGCTTTGACCAAGTTGATCCTTCCAGTTTCGACATCCAGATGTCAGTTTCACCTTTTGAACCTGGCATGTCTGAAGCAAAATACATGGTAGAACCATCGGCAGTTACTGTAGCATGACCCACTGAATAGTTATCACTGTTGTAGGGAAACTCAGTTAGTTTACCCCATTTACCGTTAGAATCTTTTCTCGAAATATATAACTTAAGGTTATTATGCATTGCAGAATCCAATCCTTTTTTTCTGTTGAGGTAGTTACTTCTAGTTAAGTACATAATTGAACCATTGTTGCTAAAAGAAACAGGACCTTCATGATACTTAGATTTTATTCCTCTGTCGAATCTTTCAACTTCAACTTTTTCACCATCTCCCCCTATTTTCGCTCGGTAAGCATCCAAGAAATTTGAACCATCCCATTGGAATTTATTATTCAATACCGAAGTATTACCGGTTCTTGCAGATGCGAACACAATGCTTGATTCTCCATCTACTGTGTAGTAGTTTGGTCCAAAATCAGAAGCTTTTGTATTCACACCAAAAATCGCAATGTCATATTTGTTCGGAATCGATTTTAGTTCAGCTACGTAATCAGCGTTATCAGCATGAGCCTTTGCAATTGAATTATTCGGACTCATAGAAGCAAATTTTGCCATCATTTTGTTGGCTTCCTCATACTTTTCGTTCATTTTAAGCATTTGTGCGTAGTGATAAAAATCTTCTGACTTTACACCCGAATGCGAAGACAACTTAGCGTACCACTTTTCAGACTCTACAGAATTTCCCGTTAGTCTATAACATTCAGCAGCTCTTCTAATCTGATGGTCTGTTGCATCACTTTTCTTTGCCAATTCAGAGTACATTTCTCCTGCACTAGCGTAAGCTAACATATCAAATTTCTTGTCTGCAGTTCTTTCTTTCATTCCTTGAGCTTGAGTAGAAAAACTCAAAACTGAGGCAAACAAAATCAAGAACAATTTTGTAACACAATTCTTAATCATAGTAGTTGGGTTAAGATAAATATTAATAGTTTTTTAAATTAGTTTTTTTTAGAATCTTCTTGGAGTTTTAAATCCTTTTCCTAAGAAATCTAAATCGTAATTAATCATGATTTCATGAGAACCTGTATTAAAATTACTTAGATCTGATGTTGTGTAATCGTAAGCATATCCAGCTCTAAATTGCGGAGTAAAATGATACACGATGTTTCCAATAAATGAATCTCCAAATCTATATCCACCCCCGATCCATAATTTATCGTAAAACATAAAGTTAACGTTAACATCCAATGACAATGGCGCATCTTCAACTGCTTTTGCAATAAATGAAGGAACAATATCTATCACGCTGTTTACTTTAAAAGTCTTCCCTGCTGTCAAGAAGAAATGTCTATCTTGAGAGGACACTACATTATTTACTTGTGCACCACCTTCGAGTTCGTTTTTGATAATCTTTGGTGCAGTCAATCCTACATAGTAGTCTTCTGAATGCAAGTAAATTCCAAAACCAAAGTTTGGCATAATTTGGTTTTGAATTGGAGTAAAGTACTGCTCATCGCTTTTATCTGTTACTCTCAAATCTGAAAAATCTGCCGACATTACGTCCGTTCCCCCTTTTAATCCAAAAGCCAATCTACTTTTTTTGCTTACCTGAAATCTGTAAGATAAATCTGCATAGATTCCAGTAGTTTTCGTTGGACCAATTTCATCTTGAATTACAGACAGACCTAATGAAATTGCTTCGAACCTCAAAGGCGTATGAATGGACAAAGTAGCGGTAGTCGGGGCCCCGTCAATGTTTACCCATTGATTTCTTCCTAACATTGTAACGCTTAACGCATCTCTACTCCCTGCATATGCCGGGTTGATAGACAATGGATTAAACATGTACATTGAAAATTGAGCATCTTGCTGTGCAGATACTTCTGTAGTGGTTGCCAATGCAAGCATTGCTGCGATTCCTACTGTTATTTTAAGTACGGTTTTTTTCATAATAAATCAGATATATTTCGCAAATATAGAGTTAGTTAATCGTTTTAACAAAAAAAGAGACATTTTTTTTAACAACGCTCAGTTAATTGATTTTTCTAAATCCTCAATAAGGTCTTCGACTTGTTCAATTCCTACACTCACTCTTATCAAAGAGTCAGAAATTCCTGACTTAATTCGTGTTTCGCGTGGTATTGATCCATGGGTCATGGTAGCTGGATGACCAATGAGAGATTCTACTCCTCCAAGAGATTCAGCCAAAGAAAACAACTTCGTTCTTTTTAATACGCGTTGTGCACCTTCAATTGAATCTTCTTTTAAACTGAAGGAAATCATTCCTCCAAAACCTCGCATTTGAGATTGGGCCACATGATGATTTTTATGTGACGGCAAACCAGGATAGAATACTTCTTTCACTTTTTCATGCTTCGACAAGAATTCAGCAATTTTTTGTGCATTCTGGCAATGTCTATCCATCCGTACATGAAGAGTTTTTATTCCTCTCAATGCCAAAAAACAATCTTGGGGTCCAGGAATTGCTCCAGTGCTATTTTGGATGCGATATAATTCCTGAGCTAGCTTCGTGTGATTAGTCATGAGCGCTCCCATCACCACATCCGAATGTCCTGCCAAATATTTCGTTACTGAATGCATCACGAGATCCGCCCCCAAATCAATCGGATTCTGCAAATAAGGGGAAGCGAAAGTGTTGTCCACTGCCAATAAAATTTGGCTTAATCTTACGTTAGCTATTTTACGAATATCAAAAATACTCATCATTGGATTTGTAGGAGTCTCTACCCAAATCATTTTTGTTTTGGAAGTTATAACTCGCCTGATATTCTCCACATCGAGCATATCTACAAACACAAATTTAATTCCATACTTGGCATACACGGAAGTAAATAATCGATAAGTTCCTCCGTACAAATCTTGAGTAACTATCACCTCATCTTCTGGATTAAGCAATCTTAGAACTGCATCAATAGCTGCCATTCCACTTCCAAAGGTTATTCCAAACTTGGCATTTTCGATAGCTGCCAAATTTTTCTCTAGCGCTGATCGAGTGGGATTGCTGGTACGAGAGTAAGAATAGGTATTATCGCCAGTATTTGATTGATGAACAAAGGTGGAGGTTTGATAAATAGGTGTCATAATTGCACCAGTTGAAGAATCTGGCTCGATTCCGGCATGAAGCAATTTTGTTTCTATTTTCATCGGTCTAATTTTTCTTGATTTCCTTTTTTGTCACAAATGATGCACTTCTAAAAACCCCGTTTGCCAATCCCGAAAAAGAAATGGTTAACACTTCATCCTTAAGCGAATAACTCAAGTTGGTGGGAAACTTGTCTGTGGTGTTCACAAAACTCAAAAAACCCTCCGACACCGAATCTTGAACAAAAGTGGTTTGATTTTCTTCTTCCCAATAGCTGTAGTAGAACTTCCCATCCGTTTCTACTAACCTCAACTCAGTAGGACTTGAAGGTGTGCCATTGGCGATTTGATGTTTTGATCCAACGAGCGAGTTCTCTCCAGATTTTTTCCAAGATTCTACAAAAATAATTCTACCTCCAAAAGAGGTGGAATCGCGCCATTCTCCCTCAAGCCAATCTAGATCCACTTCTTTTTTTACCTCTTGACTGATAGCGTCTTGCTCTCTCTCGGCAACAGTTTCCTGAGTCTCCGAACAAGCAACAATCAAGACCAAACAAACATAGAGAAAGACTTTCCTATACATCTTTAATTAACATTAGTTTCTGACTAATCACTTCAATTTCTTGTTTGTTTTTATCTATTTTCTTTTGAATGTCCGCTTTCATCTTTTCTGCTCCTTTCGAATTTCCAAAGAACCCCATGTTATTTTCATATTGTCCAATTTCATTATTCAAATTGATCAACTTCCTTTTGAGGTAATCGCGCTCTTTATTGATGGTTTGAGAATTCCCCTTCTTCACCATGCCCTCCAATTTATTCTTGTAGTTGATTTTTGTCTTTTCCTTTCTGTCTAGTTTCAAAGAGTCGTAGTGCTTATCCAAAGCAGCCTTATACTCATTGTAGACTTCGTCTTTTTGTTTGAAAGGTACGTTCCCAATTTCCAAAAACTTAGCCGAAAAGTCTTTGAGTTGTTGGATAGCTTCGGAAGAATTATCGGGCAAAGAAAAGCTCGCTATTTCTTTGATTACTTCCCTTTTCTTTTTCATGTTCTCAGCCTCGATAGACTCTCGGTTGGCATAATATTCTTTTTTGTTGTGAAAAAAGAAATCACAGGCCGCTCGGAACTGCTCCCATACTTTTTGCTCTGCTTTTCCAGTATGACCTATTTCCTTCCATTTGTTCTGCAAATTCTTCAGCTCAATTGTGGTGTTTTTCCAATCATCTGAGTGTTTTATTTCTTCGGCTTTCTGAACAATTTCTTTCTTTAAGTTCAGATTTTTTGAGCTGTCCTTTTTCAAGGCTTTAAAAAAATCATTTTTCTTCGCAAAAAAGACATCAAAGCTTGCACGAAATTCCTCCCATACTTCTTTGTTTTTGTCCTTTGCCACAGCTCCAGTCTTTTTCCATTCATCTTGTAAGGCAAGCGCCTTTTCCGTAGCGGAATTCCAACCTTTGATAGTTGTAGCGGTTAATTCCGCAATTTCTCTTGACCGTTCTATCAGGGAAAGTTTCGTTTCTAAATTTTTCTCCAATTTCTCGGCTTGGGCCACGTAATGAGCTTTAATTTTTGATCTCAATTCATTCACCGTTCCCCAAAATTGTTCCTTCAACTCTTCCCATTTCTCCTGAAAAGTAGGCCCAATTTCATCCCATTCTGCAATGAGTTCATTGAGAGTAGATTGAGTTTTTTTGATTGATTTCTCTTCTTTTAAACCATTGAGGTCAAAGATAATTTTGTTCTTTAACGAATAATTCCTCTTCAAGTCGTGCTCTTGAATTTCTTTGTAAATATTGATATTGTAGTTAAAAAAATCATTGAGACGACTGTATTGAGACTGAATGTCTTCGAATTTATCTTTCGGGACATTACCAAGTTCTTTCCACCGTTCCTGAATCTCTTTTCTTTTGCTAAAGGCAGCTCCAATATTTTCCTCATTCTCTACTAATTCTTTGAATTCTGCAAGAATTCCCTTTTTAGCGATGAGATTTACTTTTTCTTCCTCTTCTTTTTTCTTTCTTTGAGCCTTTCTTCTTTCTTTAAACTCAATAATCAACTCCTCTATCTTGGTATCCATTTTTCTGTTTTCCAGAATAATAGCGAGTTCTTCTTCGGTTTGCTCTTCTTCTGCTGGCTTTGCCAGTAGCTGCTCATCGGCCAGCAAACTTCGGTAGTTTCTTATGGCTTCATTGGCAGCGGTGTTTATGGATTTCACCTCTTCATTCTGAAGAAGGGTAGTCAAGTTTTCTAATATCTCAGCTCTCATGGTTGTAGAATTTAAAACGTTATTTGTTTTTAAATTTATTAATGGCGTTTTTGGTAAAATCAGAAAGTACGAGCTCGCCACTCATAGCCGCTCTTTCTTTTAATAAGTCGTCCCAATGTTCTGTTCCTTTCCAGAAAATTTGTTTCAACAATCTCATTGCTTCAGGATTGGAGCTCGCCAATTTACTTGCAAGCACCTCAATTGCTTTATCCATTTCTTCTGCAGATTCATACACTTCGGTGTACAATCCTTTTTCTTTGGCCCACTCAGCGGATTGCCATTCGGTTGCATCAATCGCTAGCTGGCTCATTGCCGATGTTCCAATTTTTCTTTCTACGGCTGGCCCCACCACAAATGGCCCTATTCCCACTGCCAACTCGCTCAACTTTACAGCTGCAAATTTTGTGGCTACACAATAATCAACTGCACTGGCTACTCCTACTCCACCGCCTACTGCTTTCCCTTGCACACGACCAATAATCAATTTAGGACATTTACGACACGCATTTATCACATTGGCAAACCCCGAGAAAAACACCTTTCCAGTTTCTATGTCGTTAATAGAAATTAGCTCATCAAAAGAGGCTCCTGCACAAAACGCCCTTTCACCTTCTGATTTTAAGACAATCACCTTCACAGCCTCATCCTTCCCCATTTTGGTAATTGTTTCAGCCAGTTCTGCTAACAATTTGCCGGGTAAAGAATTACTCAGAGGATGAAAAAACTCAATCGTTGCAATACCCTCATTGATACTGCTTGTTACTTTTCCTTGTTCTAAAATATCTGCCATATTTTTCTTTTAATATTCATTTTCTACTTTACAAATTCGCGTTTTAAAACTCTCGTACCATTTCTCCTTACCCGCCAATTTCGCCTGCTTATGGAGAGTGTTCTCTTTCCAATCTTGAATCGATTTCAAATCTTTCCAGTACGAAACATGTATGCCAAATCCATCTTCTTGCCTCGTCCCTTCGTGACCCAAATAACCGGGGTTTTTCTCTACCTCGGCATAAATCAACTCGTCCATTTCTTTGTAACCTTCGGTCACGTGAGTGCGAACCGAAGAAAACAAAACAGCGTAATAAGGTGTGGTCAAATCAACTTTAAACATGAGCAAAAATAGGATTAATTCGCTCATTTGGCAAACTATTGAAGAAGGTTTCTTTTTACTTCAAATCCAAAAGTTCAAAGAAAGGTTTTTCTTGAATCAAGAGCGTCCGAATGCCAAGTGAATTGGCAGATTCGATGTGCTGGTAAGAATCATCAATAAACAAGGTTTCTTCCGCTACTAAGTTGTTTCGTTCCAAGAGCGTTTGGAAGGCAAATTTATCAGGTTTTCTCAGACCAAATTGATGGGAATAATAAGTCTTTTCGAAAAGGATATCGAAGTCACTTTCCACCTTCGTTATAAACTTGTTATAATGCGTTTCATTCGTATTACTGAACAAAAACAATCGATACTGTTCCGAAAGCTTTTTTAATATTTCTATTCTCTGGGGCGGCAAATCAAGCAGCATGGCATTCCAAGCAGCACAAAACTCACTGAATGAAAAATCGACTTCCGTCTTTGCCTTTACTGTTTCATAAAAATCATTTTCAGAAATTTTGCCTATTTCAAAATCATCGGTAAAAGAAGACTGCTTGAATTGAGAAAATATTTCACCAAAGTGAGGGACACCGAGTTTTTCAAACTCAACCACCGTTCGCTGATAGTCGATATTTAATATTACACCACCGAGATCAAAAATAATTGCTTTTATTCCGTCTAACTTTTTCATGGAAGATACAGGGTTTGTTTATTGAGTCAAAAGTAATTTTTATTTCGAGAACTAGGAGCCATCCGATTGGTCTGAATAGCATAAGTATGATTTTAGTCCTTAAAATTTCTATTGTCAGAAACATTCCATAATTTTACTTACTAAACACTAAATAAACAAAAAATGAGTAAATACGATGTAGTTGTAATAGGATCAGGACCGGGAGGATACGTAGCAGCAATAAGATGTGCGCAGCTAGGAATGAAAACTGCCATTATCGAAAAATACGACACACTGGGCGGAACTTGCCTTAATGTGGGATGCATCCCTTCGAAGGCAATGCTAGATTCTTCGCATCACTACCATGAAGCTACTCACAATTTCACAAAACATGGAATTGATATCAAAGGAACAGTGAATCCAAACCTAGAGCAAATGATTGCCCGTAAGGCAGAAGTTGTTTCTCAAACATGTTCGGGGATTGACTTTTTGATGGACAAAAACAAGATTGACGTACACCACGGAATGGGAAGTTTTGTGGACAAAAACACCATAAAAATATCCAAGGACGGAAAAGAAACGACTATCCAAACGGACAAAACTATCATAGCAACGGGAAGTAAACCCAATTACTTTCCGGGAATGGAACCAGACAAAAAGAGAATTATTACCTCAACCGAGGCGTTGGAATTGAAAGAAATTCCGAAAAAAATGATTGTAATTGGCGGTGGTGTGATAGGATTGGAATTAGGGCAAGTATATGCCAGACTAGGAACCGAAGTGTCGGTGGTAGAGTTTATGGATTCTATCATCCCTACGATGGACAAAGCGCTCGGCAAGGACTTGATGAGAGCATTAAAAAAAGAAGGATTCAAATTCAACTTTAACCACAAGGTAAAAAGCGTGGTAAACAAAGGAAAATCTGTGGTGGTAACTGCGGATGACAAAAAAGGCAATGAGGTGACATTTGAAGGTGATTATTGTTTAGTTTCTGTTGGAAGAAAAGCTTACACAGAAGGATTAGGATTAAAAAATGTAGGAATCCCAACTGATGACAGAGGACGCGTAGAGGTAGATGCTCATTTGCAAACCAACGTACCTGGAATTTACGCCATAGGAGATGTAATAAAAGGAGCTATGCTAGCTCACAAAGCCGAAGAAGAAGGAGTATTTGTGGCAGAAACAATGGCTGGACAAAAACCTCACATCAATTATAATTTGATTCCTGGAGTGGTGTACACTTGGCCAGAAGTAGCAGCAGTAGGACAAACCGAAGAACAACTGAAAGAGGCTGGAATCGAATACAAAGCGGGGCAATTCCCGATGAAAGCACTGGGAAGAGCCAGAGCAAGTATGGATACTGCTGGGTTTGTAAAAATATTGGCCGACAAAGAAACAGACGAAGTACTTGGAGTTCACATGATTGGACCGAGAGTAGCTGATTTGATTGCAGAAGCAGTCGTAGCTATGGAATACAGAGCAAGTGCCGAAGATATTGCAAGATTCTCGCACGCTCACCCAACCTATGCCGAAGCGGTAAAAGAAGCAGCATTGGCAGCTACTGAAGACAGAGCAATTCACGTATAACTATTTCAGTAATTCGAACCAACTAGCTACTTAGCTGACAGTTAAATCGACTAATTCAACACTTTTTAAAGTCGCAATTTTTATGAATTGCGACTTTTTTTTGTATCTTACAACAAGGCTAAGTCACTATGAAACACGTAATTTTATTTTCGCTCGCCCTAACTATCATGAGTTGTTCTGTATTCAAAAAAGAACCAAAAACAGAACCTCTTGACCTGAACAAAATCTATACTCAAGTAGACAAACAACCCGAATTTCCGGGAGGAAACGATGCCTTGTTTCAATACTTGGGAAAAACAATTACTTATCCTGCTGCAGCCAAAGAAGCCGGTACCACTGGAAAAGTATATGTAAGCTTCGTCATAAAAAGGGATGGCAGTATCTCAACGGTAAAAATGCTGAGAGGAATAGGAAATGGCTGCGATGAAGTGGCAATGGAAGCTGTGCAAAACATGCCCAACTGGTCGTCAGGAGAAATCAAGAATCAATCGGTGCGTACTCAATTTGTGTTGCCTGTCAATTTTACGCTGAAGTAACTCAACTCAACACAAACGATTTCCCGGGCAAAGCCTTCACCAGTCCCTTGAATTCTAATTGTAACAAACGTACAGCTATCACACTGGTGGCAAGTTTGGATTTGGCACTTAATTCGTCCATAGAGATTGATTTTTCTGC
This sequence comes from Flavobacteriales bacterium, assembly GCA_023255335.1. GTDB lineage: Bacteria > Bacteroidota > Bacteroidia > Flavobacteriales_D > CAJJDF01 > CAJJDF01. The sequence continues at coordinate 13,559 of JALRIS010000224.1, forward strand.
GGAAAGCAAGTCGTAAATCAATTTTTCATCTTCGGGTAAATCGATAAATAACTGCTTTTGGATGGTTTTAGGTTTTTGAGAAATATGGAGTTCCCAATTCATCAAATACACAATATCTTCTACCGAATTGAGCAAGTGTGCCTTATTTATTTTTATCAAATAATTACATCCTTCTGAGTAAGTATCGGTCACTCGACCAGGAACTGCAAACACATCTCGGTTGTAGGAGTTGGCAATTTCTGCTGTAATTAAAGAACCGCCTTTTTTGGCAGATTCCACAACAATGGTTACATCAGATAATCCTGCAATGATTCGGTTTCGTTTGGGAAAATTTTCTCTATCGGGATTGGTGCCACTCATAAACTCGGTAAGCAAACCGCCCGTTTCGAGCATTTTTTTGGCAGTGTCTCGATGAATCTCGGGGTACAATCTATCCAAGCCGTGAGCCAATACTGCAATGGTCGGAACAGACAGCTCTATGCATTTTTTGTGCGCACAAATATCTACTCCGTAAGCCATTCCACTTATCACAAGTGGAGCGTGAGGAGTTAACTCTTCCAAGAGTTTTTCGCAAAAATCTTTTCCCCTACTCGTAATTTTTCTGGTTCCCACCACTGCAATAGTTTTGTGATTGTCAAAATTCAAATTGCCCTTTCCGTACAATACAATAGGTGAATCTTCGCATTGCTTGAGATTAAGAGGGTAATTCTTCTCTGTAATCAAGAAAGTAGAAATGTCATTCTTTTGGATGAATTCCATTTCCTCTTCGGCTCGTTTCAGAGCTATTCCACTGGCTATTTGCTGTGAGATAGAGGAAGATAACACTGCTCCAACTCCTGGAATTTGAGACAATTTTCCTTTATTGGATTCAAAAATACCTTGAAAACTTCCGCAGTACGCTAGTAGTTTCTTGGCATTGATATTCCCAACACCTTCGAATAAAGTGAGGGCCATGGCATATAAAAGTTCAGTTTGATTCAAATTTTAAAGGCAGTTAGATGTTTAAAAATAATGAAATAAATAAGATTTAAAACAAAATCATTACTTTTAACTAAACCCAGACAAATGACAAGACTCCTACTCATCCTATTCGTTGTAAGTGTTGAATTTTCGTTGAGTCAAGCACAACAAGGAACGTTGAGCGGAAAAGTATTCAACCAACATACGGATCAAGTCATTCCCTTTGCCCAAGTAATTTTGAGTAAAAAAGATTCTATTTATTATTTCACCCAAACCAATGAGGCTGGAGAATATGTATTTAAAAAAATCGTGGCAGACACATTTCAAGTGGAAGTGCGCTCTGTTGGATATACCTCAGCGAAATTTGAAAAAATAATTGTGGCGAACGAAAACAGAGTGTCTTGGATCAACTTGGAGCCAACTGAAATTAGCTTGAAGGAATACACCATTTTGGCAAAAAAATACGATCAAAAAATCACAGATGAAACCGTTTCCTCTACGGTGATAGAATCTGAAATTATCACGGCACGAGCTACCACCAATCCTCGAGATATTGTGACACAGATTCCGGGAGTTCACACACAAGAAGAGCAAGTAAGCATTCGAGGTGGAGCCGGTTTTAGTTACGGAGCGGGTAGCAGGGTATTGGTCATGCTTGACGGAATTCCTATGCTCGCGGGAGACGCTGGAGATGTAAAATGGAATTATTTGCCACTCGAAAGTATCAATCAAATAGAAGTATTAAAGGGTGCTTCCTCTGTGCTTTACGGATCCTCCGCCCTAAATGGCGTGATAAATATTCGAACCCAGTACCCAACCGAAACTCCTAAAACGGAAATAAATTTTGTGGCAGGAATGTATGATTCTCCCTTCAAAAACAGAAACTTGAAATGGTGGAACGGCTATCGAGGAATGCAGGGAACGAGCTTTTTGCATGCCCGTCAGGTAACAAACCATTTTGACCTAGTGGTGGGAGGAAATTTCTTTCATGACCAGAGTTTTAGAATAGGCGAAAAAGAACTTCGAGGAAGGATGAACATCAATTCAAAATTTCAGCACAAAAAAAAGAAAGGACTATTTTATGGAATAAACTCCAATGCTCAATTCAGCGAAGTAGATTTGTTTTTTGTGTGGAAAGAGCAAGACAGCGTTCTCACTCCCTCGCCTGGAACCAATTCGGCTGGACAAAACAACCGTTTTAATGTGGATCCTTACTTGGAATATTACACCAAATCTGGCGACAAACATTCGCTCAAAACTCGCTGGTTCAATACCGACAACAACAACCTTGTAGATCCTACTCAATCTTCTACCTCTCACCTTATTTTTGGTGACTATCAGTTCAAAAAACAACCAGATACCAATTTTAAGATAACTTCTGGAATCACAGTAATTAGAACCTTTGTAAATTCCGAATTGTACGGAAACCATTCTGCCACCAATGTGGCTATTTACAGTCAACTAGACAAAGTGCTGTGGAAAAAACTTACACTTTCGGCCGGAATTAGAGGCGAATATTATGAACTGAATTCGCTGAACGAACCCCTTATTCCAATTGCCAGAATGGGATTGAATTATCAGGCTGCGAGAGCCACTTTTGTACGTGCCTCTTTTGGGCAAGGATACCGATTTCCTTCCGTTGCCGAAAAATTTGCAAGCACCTCGGTGGGTTCTTTGACGGTCTTTCCTAATCCAAACTTGACTCCCGAAAAGGGATGGAGTGCCGAACTAGGAATTAAGCAAGGACTCAAAATCAAGAACTGGAAAGGATTTGTAGATGTTGCCGGATTTATCAACGAATATCAAAACATGACCGAATACACCTTTGGTTTTTTTGACACCGTTTCGTTTGACCAAAAACCTACTGGAACAATCAACGAATTTGGTGCTTCCTCCAGAAATGTGAGCAAAGCACGAATAACGGGAATTGATGCAACGATAGCGGGAAAAGGTAAAATTGGAAAAATAGAAGTAGCAATATTGGCTGGGTACACTTTTATGAATCCAAAACCCATTGGGGCAGATTCCACCTATTTGAGTACTTTTTCTTCCCTCACTACGAATTATACTTACGACCCCACTCGCAACTTGTCCTCCGACTCGGTGAGTGATAATTTAAAATATAGATTCAATCATTTGCTGAAAGCAGACATCCAGTTCACTTACCAAAAGGTAAGTATAGGAGGAAGTTATCGGTTCAATAGTTTTGTGCACAACATCGATGAATCTTTCCATATTTTAGGAATTTTTAGCGGGGGAACTTTCTTAGGCGGATTGAAGGAATACAGAGGGAAACAGCCCAAAAACACGCAAATCGTAGACATGCGAATTGGCTACGAATTAACCAATAAAATACAGGTGAGTTTTGTCTGTAATAACTTGTTAAATACTGAGTACCAAACAAGACCGGGGTGGGTAATGCCACCAAGAAATTTCATTTTTCAGTCAACCTTTACGTTCTAAGCATTATATTTGCAGCTTGAACTATCTAAATTATATATACATATTGGTCTTTTTGGCGACCCTACCAGCAGCAAATGCTCAGGTGTATAAATTTAATTCATTTGACAAACAAAATGGATTACCCAGTAATACGATTACTTCAATTAAGCAAGACAAGAAAGGTTATTTGTGGATAGGGACCGATGAAGGGTTGTCCAGTTATAACGGAAATAGTTTTGTCAACTACAATTCTTTCAATGGATTGAGCGACAACTACATCGAAAAGATTTGGATGGATGATCAGCACACGCTCTATGTATCCCACCCTAATTCTAAAACAACAGAAATTCTTCCCAATTTCACCTTCAAAACGATAGATTCTTTGCCTCGCTCGGTATATTCGATAGACTCTGCGGATTCTTACGGAGCCTTTATTGAGAATAATTATGAAATAAAACTCAGGAATAACGCCATCAAACTATTGAGCTACCAGAATGGTTTTGCGAAAGACAGTTTGCTGACGGTGTTTGTGGATAAGGAAAACATCTTGTGGATTGGTACCAAAAACAAAGGACTCTTCAACCTGGAACTTCAAAACTTTCCTCTTTACACCTGGAGGCCCAATCAGAAACTAAAGCATGCTCACGAGTTGGGGGCAAAAAACTACTTATTGACCTACGAAAAATCGGTTGTTCAATTGAGTTTCAGAAAAAACCAACCCGTATTTAAGGAAGTTTTCCAAACGAATTCAAGAAAAATGAATTGCGCACTGCTGCGGGCAGGAGGAGAGATTTACTACGGAACCAACACAGGGATGTTTCTTTATTTCAAAGAAACCAATACCGAATATTCCTTTCGTGAACTGGCAAACAAGGAAGTGACTCACATCGAGAAATTGAGTGCTGGAAACCTCCTTGTTGTGGCGAACAAACGTCTGTACAAATACACGTCCTTCAACAATACGATACGGCCTTTTTCGGGTCTCGAAAATATATGGGTCAACGCCCTTCAACGATTGGATGACCAGCTATATATTCTGGGAAGAGGCAATGTGTACAGATTAGACAAAGAAACGCCTCGCTCGATTTTGTCTCCCGATGAAAAAAGAATTACCACAAACTTTGTTCACCTTTCCAATACTGCTCAAGGTGGATTGTGGCTGAGCACGAGCTCCAATGGGCTTTATATATGGAAATCCGACAAGGAAGCTTTGATAGATTTTAATGTCAACAGAAAATTTCCTTATACTTCTATTTCACAAACAGCTCAGGTAGACAACATTCTTTGGATTGCTGCACAAAATGGCCTTATTCAATATGACTTAACTCAAGATGGGTATCAATTTTTTGGTGAGAGATACTTTCATAAGCCTAACTTTTTGCCTTTCGTCCTAAGAAACGAAAACTCAATTTTTGCTTTGTCCAATGCAGGGATTATCGAATATTTTGATGCTCAAAAACACAATAAAAAGACCTCAAACCTCTCGATTGTCACTATTCTGGTACAAGGAACTCCCATCAACGTTGATTCGAGTTTTGAGATTGCTAACAATGACTTTCCTATCGAATTCAATTACCAATCGATTAGTTTTAAGGATAAAATATACTATCAATATGCTCTCACAGGAGAAAACGAAAACTGGTCTACTCCTACTCTCAATACATCTGTTTCTTACCCCACTCTCAACCAAGGAGACTACACATTCAAGGTAAGAACCTATGACCCAATTAACGAAGTTACTTTAGAGAATTTAGAAATTAATTTTACGGTACAGCCACCTTTCTGGCAAACGATTATGTTCTTGTATCTGCTTTTGGGAGTAACTGGGTTAGTGGTCTTTATTTTCTACCTTGTTCGAATCTGGAGGCTCAAAACTCAAAAGCAAACTTTGGAAAGAATGGTGGATGAAAAAACCTACACACTCACTGCTCAAAACCAACACATCGAACAATTTTCGTATTCGCTCTCCCATGATTTAAAAAACCCAATCAACAGCATCAAGGGGTTGGTGGAGATCATGGATGGCGCTCCCGAAGAAGAACAATCAGAAATCAGAAAAATGCTTATGAACTCGGCTGTTTTGCTGGAAGACAAAATAAAAGCAACACTGAATACAATCAAGCAAATGCAAGCCAACAAAAAAAATGTAGAAAAACTATATTTCGAAGCTATTTTTGATATCGTAAAACGCTCGCTTCTGATATTAATTCGCAAGAATGATGTTCGATTTGAAGTCGATTTTAAAGCAAAAACAATCCTGTTCAATGCCTCGGTTCTGGA
>JALRIS010000042.1 GCA_023255335.1 Flavobacteriales bacterium
GCTTTTTTCTCATCTCTCCTAACTTTGCCAAAAAATGAATTTGAGCCTTTAACACTTGCACCGATGCTCGGAACTCACCGTTGGCTATAAAAGCAACAAAAGCGATGTAATCTAGAAGAAAACGCCAAGTTATTTTCGGAAGAAGAAAACCTCCTCTGTAGTTTTTGTACAAAGTAAACAAGCTATTTCTAAAATTCAAATATACTTTTCTGGGACTCATATAATTGAGGGTACCACCTCCCAAGTGATACACTACGGAAGAAGGAATTACTTTGATTGTGTACCCATGAAGTTTCATTCTCCAACACAAATCGATTTCTTCCATATGGGCAAAATAGGTTTCATCAAATCCTCCTAATGTGTGAAACGTTTTGCTTTGAACAAACATACAAGCTCCAGTTGCCCAAAAAATTTCGGTTTCTTCCTCATATTGTCCAGAGTCCTCCTCAATTTCGTTGAAAATTCTTCCTCGGCAGAATGGATAACCATTCTTATCGAGATAACCACCTGCTGCTCCTGCATGTTCAAATTTATTCTTGGTATGGAAAGATAAAACTTTGGGTTGACAAGCTACTAAAGTTTCTTCCAACTCCATCTTAGAAATGATAGGTTCTATCCAATTTGGAGATACTTCCACATCTGAATTGAGCAAAATATAATACGAATACTCGCCCTCAATTTGTTTGAGTCCATCGTTGTAACCTTTGGCAAATCCTCCGTTTACAGAATTATGAACTACTCTTATTTGAGGATATTCATGAGTTAAAAACTCAACCGAATCATCCGAAGAATTGTTGTCTATGACAACTACATCGTACTCGCCAGAGTATTCGAGGACCGAAGGAAGAAAACGAGACAAATGTTCTTTCCCATTCCAATTTAGTATGATAATTCCTACCCGATTCATGTAACAAAGATATTCATTGAGAGCGATTTCTTGCTCTTTACCATAAATTTTAGGAACATTTAACCTCTTGGTCTTATTTGTTTGAAAGAAATACCTAGGGCTTTTTCAAAATATCGTACGGATTTTAGTTCTTTGGAATTTACCAAACAAATAGATACTCCTTCTTTTCCTCCTCGAGCGGTACGTCCGCTTCGGTGAGTGTAATATTCTTCTTTGTCGGGCATTTCGTAGTGCACCACAAACGACAAGTCCTGCACATCAATTCCCCTTGCAGCCAAATCTGTGGCTACAAGCATACGAATAGATTCGTTTTTAAAGGCTCGCATCACTTTGTCTCTTTCTTTTTGAAGTAAATCTCCATGAATAGCTCCTGAGGAAATATTTTTTGCCTCAAGTTGTTGAGCCAAGAGTTGAGTGGCCTTTTTGGTTTTGCAAAAAATCAATCCTCTATTCTTTTGTTCTGATTTCAAGAATTGAATCAAAATATTGAATTTGTCCGCATCGTCACATACAAGGTATTGGTGTTCTATTTTCTTATTCACCACATCTCCCGAAGTTTCTATTCGCTTGGCATCTGGAGCCATGTGTTGATTAACTATTTGTTTTATTCCTTCCGGCATCGTAGCCGAAAACAGCCATTTTGACCTTACTTGGGTCATAAAACTCAGAATTTCATCGAGCTCTTTTTTGAAACCCATGCTCAGCATCTCGTCTGCTTCGTCCATCACAATGGTATGCACATGCGACAAATCCACCGCTTTTCGCTTTACCAAATCTATCAACCTGCCTGGAGTAGCCACCACAATATGAGTAGGTCTTTTTAGTTTTTCTATTTGTATATCAATGTATTGTCCGCCAAAAACTGCTTCTGTAAACACCTTGTCTGAGTATTTTGTAAACTTGAACAATTGCTTAGCTATCTGCTGTCCTAGTTCGCGGGTAGGACACAAAATAAGTCCTTGCACGTGATCTTTTTGTGGATTTATTTTCTCCAGTAGAGGCAACCCAAAAGCAGCCGTTTTTCCCGTACCCGTTTGTGCTTGACCCACTAGGTCTGTTTCAAAATTTAAGAGCATCGGTATCACCAATTCTTGTATCTCGGTAGGGTGCACAATGTTCATTTCGCTGAGTCCCTTTACTAGTTTTTTGCTTACTCCGATGTCTGTAAATGTTTTCACTTTGTTTTGTTTGATATTTCTACAAAAGTACATCAATTAAGGGGATTTAGCTAGCAGTAAACACTCCCTTTTGATTGGATAGGAAACCTCAAGACTTTTTGGTAATTTCGTTAAAAATCAATTTTTTATGAAAAAATGGCTTCTTCTATCCTTGGTAATTCTCAATTCTCTGGTGAGTTTCAACCAATAATCAATCGAAAAAATCCTTAAAAAACAACACAAAGATTTTACCATATTCAAAACTTCTTTGATGGAGCTAGAAGCAAATTTGTACGACCATATAACCGAAGATAGTTTGGCAAATTGCCTCAATAAGCTGGAATCAAAAGTAACCAGGGAGGTGATTGATGACAAGTCACTATTCAAAGAATATTCTGGAATATTGGTACGAATACAATCGGGACATACCAATCTTCGACCGACAAGCGAAACCTATAAATATTGGGTGTATGAAAAAAACTCATTGCCCATGGACGTGGTAATGGTAGGTCAAAAACTCTATACAAATGCGGATTATTCGGATCTTGATGAAGAAGAGATGAAAAAACTTTCTGGGAGAGAAAAAAAAGAAAATTTTATTCCTAAATACACAGAGATTTACTCCATTGATGGAAAAACGATTCCTGTCATAATGGAGGAGATTTCGCCTTATTTATCCTCCGATTACAACGATATTTACTTTAAATATTATTTGGTGAAAGATCTGTTTGAATTTTACCGAAACCTTACCCTCAAGGAAGACAAAAGCCAAATTGAGGTAAAATTCCTTCAGAAAAGAGACACTCTCACCAAACTCATTGAGTTGGGTTATCCGCCTGTGGAGGACATAAACAAACGGTTGAAAGAAGAGAAGAAAAATAAGACTAAAAGAAAAGATAGATTTGGAACTTTTTCCATAGAAAGTAGTAAGTATGGATATTTCAGATTTCCTTCATTTGAAAAAAGCAAAGGCAGACAATACAAAAAATTCTTGGCAGAATCATTTGAAAAAATTGAAAAAAAAGAAATTGAAAACATCGTGGTGGACTTGAGAGACAACACAGGAGGATACGTGCAATATGAATTTCTTACCTACTTGTTCCCCGAAAAAAAGCTGGATACCTTGGGACAATTTGTAATAACCAAAAGAAACAAACCGAGTTACAAGAAATATGTGACAAAAAATGATCACTACAGAAAACTAAAAAGACTCAAAAGAAAACGAAAACGACAAAACAAAAAATCGGGAAGTGACGATTATGGAAGCACTGTGTTGTACGAAAATCTAGGTCGACAAAAATCTTTTGGCGGAAAAATAATTGTCATAACAAACGAGGCTACTTTTTCGGCCGCTTCTATGTTGGCAGCAGACCTAAAACACTTGTACGGAGCAAAAATAATTGGAAGTCCGGCTGGCGGGAGTTTTTACAAGGGAGCTACAGGAAATATAAGCGTGGAATTACCTCATTCTGGTTTTGTAATCACTTACAATCCAGTATATTATCGTTCTTCTTATTCGCACTACATCAAGAATATTTCTGAGCCAGATGTGCTTTTCATTCCTGAATTCAAAGACCCTAAAAAGGACGAAAAAAACAACCAAAAAAACATCATGAAGTTGATTAAACAAGAGTTTAGAAAACGAAATTAAAACGTTTTTTTTAGCATTTTTTCAAAAAATGGACTGTTACATTTTCGATTTCTTCTAGCTGAACTACCAAAGAACTAGTACTGGGTATTGAGCAAGAGAAATCGAGTGTACAGGAAACCTCAAACAATTGATTGACCACATCCAATCGATTCATTTTTACAAAATTCATTACTTCGCTCATTTGCGGATATTCAAATCGTATCTGATAGTAATGGAGCTCTTCTTTGGTAACAATTTTTGTGGAATCTAGGGTTTGTTTTGTGGTGATTTTGTATGCCGAAATCAGACCACCTACTCCCAATTTTACTCCACCAAAATACCGAACTACAACCACCAGTACATTGGTGACTTCGGCCGACAAGAGTTGCCCATAAATTGGCTTGCCTGCTGAGTTGGTAGGTTCTCCATCGTCATTTGTGCGGTAGCGCTCATCGGTTCCTATTCCGAGCCGATACGCGTAACAATGATGCCTGGCATCGCTGTGCTTTTCTCGTACTTCTGCCAATCTTTGTTTTACCTCTTCTTCCGATTTTACCTCAAATCCGTACCCAAAAAACTTACTTCCTTTTTCTTTGTACAGGCTATAACAAGGAGATTCGAGTGTTTGATATGTGTAGTTTTCGTTCAAGATATGGTGAGAATTAGTATGGAAAAAATTGCTATCAAAATGCCCCACCAGATTCTTTTCGATAATTTTTCTTGGTAAAGAAAAACGCCTACGAGAATAGCCATAAGTAAAGTGCCAATATTGATGATTGGCAATAAAGCGCTGGTATCAGTAACATTTTTGAGTGATTTTATAAAAAAATAGAGGCCAAATGTATTGGGAATTGATAATAATAATCCTGCAGCTACTTCCTTCCGCTTGATCATTTTTTTTTGAAAGAAAAGAAACCCACTACCCAAGACAAAAGAAACAGAGAAACAAGCGATAACAAAGTAGCTAATCTCTGAATCTTGAGTGAAATATACTTTCTGTGTAAAATTAATTGCTGATTCGGCTATACCCGTAAATAAAAAGATGAACAATGGAAATAGACCAAAAGGGGTTTTGGGAAGAGAAGAAGACTTAACTGTTAGTAGGTAAATAGAATACAAAGCTAATAACACTCCAGCTAATTTTAGTATTCCGGCTGGTTCGCCAAAGTAGAGGACGGTAAATACTACTGGAAAAACCAAACTAATTTTATTGGCAAAAGTTGCAATCGAGACTCCTTGGTTGATCGCGGTTTTTGCAATCAGAAAAAAATTGAGTAAAAATAACCCTCCAACAAGCACTGAAGACCAAAACCACTCTTGGGAATGAATCTGAACCAATTGAATGGGTGAAACAAACAAAAACATCCCCAATATAATGGCTCCCAGATAATTGAACACAATAGCTGTGAGGGTATCGATATTTCTTTTGTCAAATTCCTTGAATAATAATACCGAAACGACTGGAAAAGTGATGGCTAAAACTATTGAAAGAATCAAAAGGCGGTATTTTTGTAGAGTGAAACTTTATTTTTTCCCACTTCAAAAAAGTCGCTTACCGGCTTCTCAATTCTAGGAGCTTTGAGGCCTTCGCCAAATGTTTTGTCAGCTGAAAGAACATAAGCTTCGTCCCATAATTCTTGATCCAAAAACTGTTGCAAGGTTGCTCTACCTCCTTCCACTATCAAGGATTGAACAGTTCTTTTTGTCAATACATCCATGAGTTGGTTGAGCACATTTTTTTCGAAAGAAATCTGAATTCCCTCCACGCTGTTTTCCTTAAAGTTCCTTTCTTCATTAAGAATCCAAGTCACCGAGTTAGGTTGATAGATAGCAAAATCTTTCTCAGATTTCCACGTTTCTAATTTCCTATCAATCAAAATTCTAATGGGATTATCACCTGGATAATTTCTCGTTGTAAGACTTGGGTTGTCTGTTAGCACAGTGTTTTTTCCTACCAATATTGCCCTTTCAGTTGCTCTTAGGGAATGCGTAAATTGATTGGCTTCGCTGGCGGTTATCCATCTTTCTTTTTCGTGTACTGATGGACTTGGAGCTATGAATTTGTCGGCCGTTTCAGCCCATTTTAGGAGGATAAATGGTCTTTGCTTTTCGTGAAATGTAAAAAACCTTTTGTTTAGTTCTCTGCATTCCTTTTCCAACACATTGAGTTCTACTTCCACTCCGTGTTGCCTTAGTCGCTCTATTCCCTTTCCAGATACTTCCGAAAACGTATCTAAACAACCAACTACTACTTTCGGAATTTTGTGGTGTATAATTAAATCTGCGCAAGGTGGGGTTTTTCCGATGTGTGAGCATGGTTCCAAGCTTACATATAAGGTAGAAAAAGGAATTAGGTCTTTCTCTTTTACCGAATTCAAGCAATTCACCTCTCCATGATTTCCTCCATAAGGACTCGTGTAACCTTCACCTATAATTCTTCCTTGATAGACCAAAACAGCGCCCACAGAAGGGTTTGGTAGTGTACTTGGAATACCTTTTTTTGCCAACTCGAGGCAACGACTCATGTAATATTCTGAAAGACTCATTGGTCAAAATTAACCAAAATAAAACTGCCTTAAAACAAAAACAGAACCCATTGTCTGAAAATGAGTTCTGTCTTTGACGTAAAAAAGAAAAAAGAGATAGTATTTCACTATTCTACTCCCAATACGAGACATAAAATAGAGGGGTTGCCTACTTTTAAAAAAAAGATTTATTTTTTTTTGAAATATTAAACTAATAAACAAAAAAAGCGAAGTTATTCACTTCGCTTTTTTCTCTAAATAAATAGAGTTCAATTACTTATTTAATCTCTCCTTTACCGAAGAAATTTTTTCTTCTGCTTTTGCAATTTTAGCTTCTTTTGCAATAAATTCTTCAGCCGACATTGAGCCATCAAGTTTTGAAGCCTTAATTTTGGCCTTAGCCTCTGCAATTTTAGCTTCTGCATTGGCTATTTTTTCTGTTGCCACTGCTTTTCTCTCATCCAGCATTGCCTCTTTTTCTGCCTTTAGAGCCGTAACCTCCTCTTTTTTAGCGGCTAGCTTTTCTTTGTCGCCTTTAATAGATTCTAGTTGTTCTGCTCTTTCTGCTTTCAATTCAGCTCTTTTTTGCTCTCTTTCCGCCTTCATTGCTTCCTTCTTCTCCTCTTTCATTTTCATTAAATCCGCTTTGTAAGCGGCTGTATCTTCACCATACTGAGCTTTCAATTCCTCTTTTTTTGCATTCATTTCGTCTTTCAAGCCAGCACGCGTTTCTTTCATTTCCTCCTTCATCTCGGCTTTCTTGGCTTTTAGTTCCTCGCGCATTTCTTTTTTCTCCATGCGTGATTCCT